>NZ_JBEOSP010000032.1:0-105876 GCF_040303105.1 Kitasatospora sp. NPDC096128
TCCGACAGGAGGCCGTCCACACCCTCCCGGTCCGTGGTGTGGTCGTCCGCGAAACGACGGTCACCCGTCGCGTCCGGCACGTACTTCACACAGACGACGATCCTCAAGCTCATGAGCGGTTTCTCCTGTCACGGGTGCACGGATGCACTGGATCCATGGCCTCAGGTCAGGCCGAGGGTACTGAGTGCCAAGCCCGGCCCGGCCGCGGCCCGCGTGCCGCAAGCGCCACCTGGACCGGCATGCCGGGTCGGCTGTCTTCGACTGGCATCAGAGGCTCCATGGAGAGAATACGGCACTCAGTACCCCTGGTAAAGGCACTCAGTACCCTACCCGGTGTCCCAGGCCGTGCCGGAGTGCACCAGAATGCCCGAGCACGCCGCCGGCCCTGCCGATCCGGGCCCCGACGGAGGATCGGCACTGAGGAGGGGAGGGGGGACATGACGTCGGTGGAGGCACTGGTGGTCGTACACACGACGGTCTACGGCCAACGGCTGCGCGACGTCCACGCACTCCTCGACGCCGACCCGCGGGTACGGGTCCGGTTCACGGTGGCACCGCACATGTTCAACCGGGGTGCGGCGGCTCACGTCCGGCGGCTCGGCGGCGACGTGCTGCCCTGGGCGGAGGCCGTCCGCCGGAGGTTCGACCTGGTCCTCGCCGCAGGTTCGCAAGGGCTGGAGCAGGTGGACGGCCCGACGGTCCGGCTGACCCACGGAGTGGGGCACAACAAGCTGTCACCGACGGGCGTCGGGGCCGGACGGACCGTCGCCGGGCTCGGGCCCGAGTACGTCGTGTGGAAGGGACGGCTGGTACCCGTCGCGTACGCGCTCGCGCACGAGGAGGACCGCACCGAGCTCGGTCGCGGATGCCCGGAGGCGCTGGCGATCGCCGAGGTCGTGGGCGACGCCGACCACGACCGGATCGCCGCCGCGCTCCCCGACCGGGAGCGCTACCGGGCCGCACTCGGGCTACGGCCCGGCGAACGGCTGGTGCTGCTCTGCTCCACCTGGGGCAGCGGTTCGCTGTTCGCGCGGCTCGACACCGTACTGCCGCGGCTGGATGCCGAGCTGCCCCACCACGGCCACCGCACCGCGCTGCTGGTCCACCCCAACGTGGCCGCCGCGCACGGCCCCCGGGCCGTCCGTGCGCGGGTGAGCGCCACCACACGCGGGGCGCTCAGCGTGCTCGGGCCGGAGGAGGACTGGCGCCCGCTGCTGGTCGCCGCCGACTTCGTCATCGGCGACCACGGCTCGGTCACCCTCTACGGCACCATGACCGGCGCGCCGATCCTGCTCGCCGCCTACCCGCAGCAGGGCATCAACCCGCGCTCGCCCGGCGCGCGGCTCGCCCGCACCGCGCCGGCGCTCAGCCCGCACCACCCGCTCGCCGCCCAGCTCGCCCACGCCGCCGAGTGGTACCGGCGGGACGATCACGCGGCGATCGCGGCCCGGATCAGCTCGGAGCCCGGTGGGTTCGACCTCCGGATGCGTCGGCTGCTCTACCGTGTCCTCGGCCTGGACGAGCCCGCTCACCCGCCCGTGCCGCCCACGCTGCCACTGCCCGCGCCGCTGTGGCCCACGGCCGACGATGGCGGGGTCGGCGCGTCGAGGGCCACGGCAGCGGCGACCCGGGCGGTGTCGGGGGCCTCCAGGGCCTGATAGAGGGCGAGGGACTCGCGCCAGCGGGCGGCCGCCTCGGCGAGATCGCCGCGGGCTCGGGCGAGGTCGCCGATGAGTTCGAGGACACGGGCCTCCCAGCGCCTCGCCCGGCCCGCGCGGAACACCGCGAGCGCCTCCGCGAAGCAGTGCCGGGCCTCCTCGTGGGCGCCGAGGAGAGTATGCGCCCGGCCGAGGAAGGCGAGTGCGCGGGCGGCCTCGTACGCGGTGGGAAGAGCGGCGAGGTCCCGGTGGGCGCCGGTGATGACCGGGACGGCCGCGGCGGCGCGGCCGTCCTCCAACATGACGCCGCCGAGGGCGAGTCGGGCCAGCGCCGTACCCCGCCGGTAGCCGCGGGCCGCACGGATGTCGGCCGTCCGGCGCAGGCAGTCCGCCGCCTCGGCGAACCGGCCCGCCGCACGGTGGGTCTCGCCGAGGCCGTAGAGGGCGTCGGCCTCGGCGAGCGCGTCACTGGACGCGCGGGCCAGGTGGAGGGCCTCGGCGTACCACTCGGCGGCCTCCGCTTCCCGGCCGACGTTGCGCAGACCGGCGCCGCCGGAGGTGAGCATCCGCAGCTCGCCGTCGCGGTGGCCGACCGACCGGGCGGCCACCCGGCCGATCCGGTGCGCCTCGACCCACAGCGGAACGGGACGCAGTTGCAGGAAGAGTGGCCACATGGCATCGACCAGCTGCCAGGCGGTGGCCGCGCGACCGGTGTCGGCCGCCCAGCGGACGGCCTCGGCGAGCCGCTCGGTCTCCGCGTCCAGCCAGTCGACCGCCGCCGCTTCGTCGGCGAACCCTTCGGCCGCCGTTCCGGCGGCGAAGTCGCGGCGCAGGGTGCGGTGGCTCGGAGTCAGCAGGGCCTCCGCGGCCGTGGTGGCGGCCAGGTACCAGTCGAGGACGCGGTCGACGGCGGCCCGCCCTTCGGGCCGGTCGCGGATCTCGTCGCCGAGCGCCCGGGCGTGCAGCTTCACAAGGCCGTGGAAGCGGAAGCCGTCCGCCGTCTCCTCCAGCAGGTGGATGTCGATCAGTCGGTCGAGCAACTGCGCGGCCTCGGCCCGTTCCAGGTCGCCGAGCACCCGGACGACGTCCAGGGTGAAGAGCGGGAACCGCAGGAGTCCGAGCAGCCGGTACAACCGGACAGCGCCCTCCCCCAGCGTGGCGACGGAGGCGTCCAGGGCGTGCCGCACGCCCTCTCCCCCGCCATCGAGCGCGGCGAGCCGCCCGGACTCGTCGCCGATGGCCTCCGTGGTACGGAGCAGCGACTGCGCGGGCCGGGCGGTGATCCGGGCGGCGGCGAGGCAGACAGCCAGCGGGAGCCGGCCGCAACGCTCCACCACCAACGCCGCGGCGGCCGGTTCGCGGGCCACCCGCTCGACGCCGACCCGCTGGGCGAGCAACTGCACCGAGGCCTCGTCCGACAGCAGGTCGACCGGCCGGAACAGGGCGCCGTCCGTGTCGAGCCGGGTGAGCCGGCGGCGGCTGGTGACCACGACCACCGCGTGCTCCGAGCCGGGCAGCAGCGAGCTGATCTGGGCGTCGGTGCAGGCGTCGTCGAGCAGGACGGAGATCCGGCGCTCGGCGGCGAGCGAGCGCCAGAGCGCTGCGCCCTCGGCGAGGCCGCGCGGCACCGGCGCGATGCCGAAGGCGCGCAGGAAGCCCGCCAGTACCTCGGCGGGATCCGCCGGCCCACCGGGGGCATGCGCCCGCAGGTCGGCGAAGAGCTGGCCGTCCGGGAAGCGGTCGGAGTGACGGCGCAGCCAGTGGACGCCGAGGGCGGTCTTCCCCACCCCGGCGGGCCCGGTGAGCACCACGGTCAGGTCGACCGGCCCGACCGCCTCGCCCAACTTGCGGTCCAGATGGGCGAGATCGTCGGTTCGTCCGAGCAGTCGACGCGGCACGGGGGGAAGCTGCCGGGGCACCGGAAGAGACGGACCGGCGGTGGACGAGCCGGGGAGCTGTCCGTAGACGGTCAGGCCGTGGATCTCTCCGGCCTGGACGGCCGCGCCGACGAACCCCCTCCCAGCAAGGGAGTTGTGTGTCGTGAAGCGCGGCCCGTGAGCGCCGCCCGCCGCACTCACCGGACGCTGCCGGACCGCCGGGGACGTCGAACTCGCGGTGGCCCGATCCGGTCCGGCTCCACTGACTCCCCCTACCCGTCAGGCGATGGACGAACGATGGACGGAGGCAGCCGAAGCGCTCGCCGAATTCGTCCGAGCATCACTGATACCACGCGACATGACAGATAGTCAGCTGAATGCGCGTGATCCGTCACCGCGGGGCCGGTGCGGTGGGCACGGGCCCCCCGGTCGCGGATGCCACGGGTCAGGGGGCGGTCAGCGGGACGGCGGCTTCGGGGGTGAAGACGCGGGCGGTGAGGGACTCCTGGAGGTAGAGAGCGACGGTGCCGGCGGTGTGGGAGAGGTAGCCGACGCTGACGTCCTGGCCGAGGTGGAGTTCGAAGTCACCGCCGCGGGTGGAGAGGAGGAGGGCGCCTTCGATGGCGGGGGCCCAGATGAGTTCCCCGTCGAGGAGGCGGGCGAGGTGGTTGTGGACGGGGTAGCCGTGGTCGCTGGTTTCGTTGACGGCGGTGAAGGCCTCGGCGCCGAGGAGGAGGGAGTAGGGGCCGCCGACGCCGGCGAGACGGAGGGCGGTGAGGGCGCGGCTGACGGCTTCGGGGTATTCGCGGACGTCGGCGGGGAGTTGGACCGGTGGGTTGGCGGCGCCGGAGCGGATGCCCTCGATCGCGGCGGCGGGGTAGCCCTCGAAGACGGCGCGGTCCTCGGCCAGGGCGAGGGTGCGGGCGGCGGCCTTGACGGGCTGCCAGTCGCTGTCGCGGGAGCCGCGTTCGACGTCGTCGACGGCGGACCGGCTGACGGTGAAGGGGACGCGCAGTTCGACCACCGGGCGGCTGGCGCGGGCGTGGGCCTGGACGCCGTCGAGGGGCGGTTCGAGCGCGGTCAGGTGGCCGGTGCCGACGGCGGCCAGGGTGGGGCCGTCCGGGCCGTCGAGGTCGACCACCCGGCGGCCGGCGATGTGCAGCTTGAAGGTCTGCCGGGCCTCCTCCTCGATCTCCTCCCAGGCGGCGGCGGAGACGGGGGCGAGGTCGCGGTGCAGGTTGTCCATGGTTCGGGTCCTGTTCGGGAGGCCGGCCGTTTCAGACGGTCGGCTTGAGGCTGCCGATGCCGAGGGAGCCGTCCGGGCGGGCCGGGGCAGGCTCGGGGGGCGCCGCCGAGGCCGGGGGCGGGGAGACCGGGGGCGGGGAGGCCGGGGGCGGGGAGGCCAGGAGGCCTGCGGCCGGGACGAAGAACAGCGAGCCGGTGACGGCGGTGGAGAACTCGAGCAGCCGGTCGGTGGTGCCGGGCGGCCGGCCGAGGAACATGTTGCGCAGCATCTCCTCGGTCACCCCGGGGTCGCGCGCGTAGCCGATGAAGTAGGTGCCGAACTCGCCTCCGCCCCCGAAGGAGCCGAAGGGCATGTTGAAGCGGACGATCTTCTGCTCGGTGCCGTCCGGGCCGGTGATCACGGTGAGGGCCACGTGCGAGTCGGCGGGTTTGACCTCGTCCGCGAGCTCGATGTCGGCGAGCTTGGTGCGGCCGACGGCCCCCTCCTGCTGCTCGACGCTCAGCGCGTTCCACTTGTCCAGGTCGTGGAGGTACTTCTGGACGATGACGTAGCTGCCGCCGGCGAAGTCCCGGTCCTCCTCCCCCACCACGGCGGCGTTCTCGGCCGCCCGGCCCTCGGGGTTCTCGGTGCCGTCGACGAAGCCGAGCAGGTCGCGGTCGTCGAAGTACTTGAAGCCCTGCACGGAGTCGGCCACGGTGGCCGCCCCGGTGAGCCGGTCGACGAGGCGGGTCGCGAGTTCGAAGCAGAGGTCCATCCGGTCGGCCCGCAGGTGCAGCAGCAGGTCGCCAGGGGTGGCCGGGGCGCGGTGGCGGGGGCCGGCCACCTCCTGGAAGGGGTGGAGGCCGGCCGGGCGGGGGCCGGTGAAGAGCCGGTCCCAGAGCTCGGAGCCGATGCCGGTGACGCAGGTGAGGCCGCCCTCGGGGGCCCGGAAGCCGACGCCCCGGCGCAGCCCGGCGAGTTCGGGCAGCAGGGCGCGGACGGTGTCCTCGCCGCCGGGTTCGACGGTGAGGACCAGGAAGACCGCCGCGCTGGTCAGCGGCGAGAGGACGGCCTGGGGTTCGGGTCGGCTCACCACGGGCGCCGTCGCGGGGGTGTACGCAGAGTGGAACGAACCAGCCCTAATCTGATCATGCCAATGATTACATCGCATAGTGGACCATTCGGCGCGGTCGGCGAGCAGCCGGACAGCCCCGCCGGAGGTGCTCCGACGGGGCCGTTCGGGTGAGTCGCGGAGGCCCGATCCGCGCAGCCCTATCCGCGCAGCGCCGCCAGTTGCTCGGCGAACGGGACCACCTGCTCCGGCAGCGCGGCCCCCGCCGCCGGGGTGCGCCCGGCCAGCAGGGCCGCCAGCTCGCCCGCCGCGCGGTCGATCCGGCCCGGCAGGCCGTCGGTGAGCGCGTCGCCCGCCGTGCCCCAGTCGTCGGTGGCGGCGTACACGGCGGTCGGCAGCACCACCGCGCGCAGGTAGCTGAACAGCGGCCGGACGGCGTGCTCCAGGGCGAGCGAGTGCCGGGGCGTGCCGCCGGTGGCGGCGATCAGCACCGGCTTGCCGGTGAGCGCGTCGTGGTCGATCAGGTCGAAGAAGGACTTGAACAGGCCGCTGTAGGAGGCGGTGAAGATCGGCGTCACCGCGATCACCGCGTCCGCCCCCGTCACCGACTCGATCGCCCCGCGCAGCGCGGCGGCCGGGAAGCCGGTGACGAAGTTGTTGGCGATGTCCACGGCGAGGTCGCGCAGCTCGATCACGGTGACCTCGGCCTCCCGCCCCTCCAGGGCGAGCCGGCGCACGGTCGACTCGGCGAGCCGGTCGGCCAGCAGTCGGGTCGAGGACGGCTTGCTCAGCCCGGCGCTCACCACGGCCAGCTTGAACGCGCTCACTCGGCCACCTCCAGGGTCTTCTCGTCGCGGGCCGCGACCAGCGCGGCGTGGGTCGGCCCGTCCGGGACCTCGGCCGGACGGCCCTTGGCGAACTCCTCGCGCAGCACCGGCAGGACCTCCTCGCCCAGCAGGTCCAGCTGCTCCAGCACGGTCTTCAGCGGCAGGCCGGCGTGGTCCATCAGGAACAGCTGGCGCTGGTAGTCGCCGAAGGTCTCGCGGAAGGTCAGCGTCTTCTCGATGACCTCCTGCGGGCTGCCCACGGTCAGCGGGGTCTGCTCGGTGAACTCCTCCAGCGAGGGCCCGTGCCCGTACACCGGCGCGTTGTCGAAGTACGGGCGGAACTCGCGAACCGCGTCCTGGGAGTTCTTCCGCATGAACACCTGCCCGCCGAGGCCGACGACCGCCTGCTCGGGGGTGCCGTGGCCGTAGTGGGCGTAGCGCTCGCGGTAGAGCTCGATCAGCTTCTGGAAGTGCTCCTTGGGCCAGAAGATGTTGTTCGCGAAGAAGCCGTCGCCGTAGTAGGCGGCCTGCTCGGCGATCTCCGGGCTGCGGATCGAGCCGTGCCAGACGAACGGCGGCACGTCGTCCAGCGGGCGCGGGGTGGAGGTGAAGGACTGCAGCGGGGTGCGGAAGCGGCCCTGCCAGTCGACGACCTCCTCGCGCCACAGCTGGTGCAGCAGCGCGTAGTTCTCGATCGCGAGCGGGATGCCCTGGCGGATGTCCTTGCCGAACCACGGGTAGACCGGGCCGGTGTTGCCGCGGCCCATCATGAGGTCCACCCGGCCGTCGGCCAGGTGCTGGAGCATCGCGAAGTCCTCGGCGATCTTCACCGGGTCGTTGGTGGTGATCAGCGTGGTCGAGGTCGAGAGGATGATGCGGTCCGTCTGCGCGGCGATGTAGCCGAGCATGGTCGTCGGCGAGGACGGGACGAACGGCGGGTTGTGGTGCTCGCCGGTCGCGAAGACGTCCAGGCCGACCTCCTCGGCCTTGCGCGCGATGGCCACCATCGCCTTGATCCGCTCGTGCTCGCTCGGGGTGCGGCCGGTGGTCGGGTCAGGGGTGACGTCGCCGACGGTGAAGATTCCGAACTGCATGCTGCTCACCACACTCCAGAGGGGGCCATGTCGTTCAACTTTCAACCACATTAGCACGAGGGTGCGGCTCGGTATTCCCAACGACAATGGAAAGCGGGGTCCGAGCACGGGAGGCGGCCGACGATGGCGCCGTACATCGCGGTGAGCGCGCTGAGCCACGAGGGCCTGGTGCGCGAGCACAACGAGGACAGCCTCACGGTCGGCCCGTGGACGCTCTGCGCCACCGTGACCACCAACCCGCAGACCCTGCTCTTCCCGCTCGGCCCGCCCTGCGTGGTCGCCGTCACCGACGGCCTCGGCGGCCACCCCGGCGGCGAGGTGGCCAGCGCCCTGGTCGCCCGGCGACTCGCCGCGACCGGGGGCGGACTGGACGGCGAGGAGGCCGTCCGGGAGGAGCTGCAGGACTGCAACCGGGCGGTCTACGCGGCCGCCGCCGGGGAGCCGGAGCTGGCCGCGATGGGCACCACCGTCGCCGGGCTGGTGCTGCTGCCCGACCGGGCCGTGGTCTTCAACGTCGGCGACAGCCGGGTCTACCGGATCACCGGCGACGGGCCGGACGGGGTGGGCCTGGAACGGGTGAGCGTGGACGACAGCCCGCCGCTGCCGCCCGGTCGGCGCACCACTTCGGTGGTCACCCAGACCCTGGGCGGCTCGCTCGGGCTCACCTTCGTCGAACCGCACGTCCGGGTCGTACCGCTCGCCGCCGGCGACCGCTACCTGGTGTGCAGCGACGGACTGACCGACCCGGTGCCGGACGAGGAGCTCGCCGGACTGCTCGCCCGTGCGGACGGACCCTCCGACCGGGCCGACGGCAAGGCCGCCTTCGAGCTGTGGCGGGCGGCCGTCGAGGCGGGCGGGCCGGACAACATCACCCTGGCACTGGTGCGGATCGGCGCGTGACGCCGCCCCGGAGCGCTCGGGCGCTCCGGGGCGGGGTCCTCGGCGGAGGCCGGTCCTCGCGTGGACACGACTCGTCAAGACGTGGACGCGGCTCCCCGGTGGATCAGAACCGGCTGGTGACGCTCACCCCGGTGAAGCCCTGCTGGGCGTAGAAGCCGAAGCAGACCGTGGTGACGATTCGTCACCACGGCCTCTTCGCAGGCTGGTTGGGCCGCCGACGGCGGCACCGGGCTACTTGCGCAGCAGCAGGATCACCCCGGCCGTGGCCAGGCCGACCACCAGGGCGACCGCGCCGTACGCCAGGCGGTGCGCCTTCAGCACGGGCAGGAAGCGGTCCGCCGCATAGCGACCCGGACCGGTGAGCGCCAGGGCGGCGGCGCCCGCCGTCAGCAGCAGCTCGTACTCGTTGCCCTTCGGGAGGAAGAAGCCGCCGCCCCAGGTGACGGCGATCGCGTTGACCATCGTGCCGACGACCGCGGCGCCCGCCAGCGGGGTCAACAGGCCGACGGCGAGGCCGAGTCCGCCCAGGACCTCGGTCAGGCCGGCGACCACGGCCATGGCGTTCCCGGCCGGGTAGCCGCTCATCGTGAAGAAGTGGCCGGTGCCGTCGATCCCGCCGCCCCCGAACCAGCCGAACAGCTTCTGACTGCCGTGCGCGGCCATGGTGAGGCCGAGCACCAGGCGCAGGAGCAGGAGTCCGGCGTCGTAGGCGTGCGGGGAGGTCGTCGCGGACCCGGAGCCGTCCCGCGCGGTACGGGCGGCGGGGCCGGTGGGACTGGTGGCGGCGGTCGTGCTCGGGCTGCTGCTCGGCATGCGCGTCTCCATCGATCGGGGTCGGTCGTAGGGGTGTGTGGTGATGCGGCCGGGCGGGGCGGGGCACACCACGCCTTTTGTTCAACCTTCAACCGGCCGCTCTCCGACCGTACCTTGGAGTTCGAATTTGAACAACTGGCAGTCCATGAACAAGCGGTCCATGAACGACTCGCGAGCCCCACCTGGGCCGGGGCAGGGTGGAGACATGGCTCACCGCAGGCAACACCAGCGGGCCACCCGGCCCGGCACGCCCTACCCCGAGGCGCTCGCCGCCTTCGACGAACGGGTCCGGCTGATCACCCCCGGCCGCTGGGACTCCCCCACCCCGTGCGCCGACTGGACGGTCCGCGACCTGGTCAACCACCTCACCGGCGAACAGCTCTGGGTCCCCGACCTGCTGATGGGCGCCACCATCGCCGAGGTCGGCGGCCGCTACGACGGCGACGTGCTCGGCGACGACCCGGTCGCCGCCTGGACCTCCGCCGCCGAAGCCGCCCGGCAGGCCTGGGAGGTGCCCGGCGCCACCGGACTCACCGTCCACCTCTCCTTCGCGGACGTCTCCGGGCAGTACTACCTGGACCAGCTCACCACCGACCTGGTCGTCCACACCTGGGACCTCGCCGAGGGCATCGGCACCCGCACCCGGCTGCCGGCCGCCCTGGTGGACTTCGCACTCGGCGAGATCGGCGGCTACGGCGACCTCTCCGGCAGCGGGCTGTTCGACCCGCCGGTACCGGTGCCCGAGGACGCCGGCCCGCAGACCCGGCTGCTGGCCCTCACCGGGCGGCGGGACGGCGGCTGAACGGGGCGGCCGAACGGAATCCGCGCGCCGCCCACGCGGTGCCCGCGCACGGCGGCGGCCCGGACCGCCGGTTCCGGGCGGCGGCGCCGGATACTGGACAGTACGGGGGGCGAGTCCTGATCCCGGACGAAAGGCGGAGCGCCATGAGCCGCAGGCCGGACATCCTCGGCGAGTTCACCGTCGACCACAAGGCGGCCACCGAGCTGCTCGACCGCGCCGAGAGCGCACCGGCCGGTTCGGCCGAGCGCGGCGAGCTGGTGACCAGGCTGACCGACCTGCTGTTCAGCCACTGCGCCGCCGAGGAGGAACACCTCTTCCCGCTCGTCCAGCACGACGCGCCCGACGGCGGGACGCTGGTGTTCAGCAGCATCCACGACCACCTCGCGATCGGGCAGTACCTCGCCGACCTGCAGGGAGTCGGCCCGGGCGACCCGGCCTTCGACACCCTGCTGCGCGGTCTCGCCGACACCCTCCGGCGGCACCTCACCGGCGAGGAGGAGGTGCTCTTCCCGGCCGCGCGCAAGGCCCTGCCCGCGGCGACCCGCGCGGCGCTCGGCGAACGGCTCCGGGCGCAGCGGGCGGACGTCGAACCCCCAGGCCCGCCGGGCCCGCCGGACCCGCCGGGCTGAGGCCGCCCAGCCCGCCGAACCGAGGCCGCCGACCGCTCAGCCCTTCGGGCTGATCACAGCGAAGCGGGCGCCCTCACCGTCCCGCAGCCGGGCCACCCGGCCGTACGGGGATTCGAAGACCGGGCCGATCCCCGCCCCGCCCAGCTCCACGGCCCGCGCCAGCGCCCGGTCGGCGTCCGGGACGGCGAAGGACACCTCCCAGTGCGGCGGCGGGCCCGCCGGGCCGCCCGCCTGCTCCTTGGCCAGCGCCGCGACGCTGTGGCCCTCCGCGCGCAGCACCACCCGGTCGTGCTCCCAGCGGACCTCGAAGCGCTCGGGGTCGCGGCCGTCCCAGCGGAACACCTCGCCGTAGAACAGTGCCGCCGCGAACGGGTCCGGGGTGCGCAGCTCGATCCAGACCGGCGCGCCCGGCAGGTCCAGCCTCCGGGCCCGGCCCAGCGGGCCCTCCCAGATGCCGAACACCGCCCCGACCGGGTCCGCCGCGAAGGCCACCCGCCCGGCGTCGAAGGCCAGCGGGCCGACCGCCAGGGTCGCACCGCGCTCGCGCACCGCGTCGGCGGCGGCGTCGGCGCTCTCCGTGCCGAAGTAGCTGGTCCAGGCGAGCGGCACCGCCCCGAGGCCCGCCACCCCCAGCCCGGCCACCGCCTCCCCGCCGGCCACCGCGTGCACGTACGGGCCGAAGCGCTCCGGCCCGGGCTCGAACTCCCAATCGAGCAGCGGGCCGTAGAACCCCTTGGCGACCTCCAGGTCCCGGGCCATCAGGCTCACCCAGCACGGAACGGCCGCCACGCAGCGCACCCTGGCGGTCGTCTCCTCGCTGCCCATAGCGGACCTCCTCGCCCACCCGGCCGCCGGGCCCCTCCCGACTCCCACGGCCCACCGGCCGCCCGGGACGCCCACAGCCTAGGGCGGCGGGGGTAGCCCGTCCGGGAAGACATGGCCGGGCTCAGCGCAGCCAGTTCTTCAGCGGTTCGGTGTCCAGGGAGATCCCGACCGGGTCGGGCAGGTGGACGGTCCTGCCGAACGGAAGGGTCTGGACACTCTCGTAGCGGACACCGTCGGGCCGGCTGTGCACGATGACCTCGGCGGAGTCCCGGTCGATCAGCAGATAGACGGGGATGCCGGTCTCGGCGTAGGCACGGGGCTTCTCGATCCGGTCGCGGCGGTCCGTGTCCGAGTCGAACGATGTGACCTCCGCGACCATGAGCACCTGATCGGCAGTGGCCCAGTCCCCTTGGCCGACAAAGGCATCGGCGTCGGCCAGCGTGCCGTCCGGACGGGCGAATCCGCCTCGGTAGCCCTGCACCTTGAGGCCTTGGTCATGCAGGTACAGCTCCGGTCGGGTCTGGATGCAGATGCGGAGCAGCCACTGAATGATGCGGCCGTGGTCGCCGTCCGGCACGGGCTTGACCCCCAGCTTCCCGTTGATGAACTCCGGCCGTACGCCTTCAGCGGTCGCGGCCAGCCGGCGAGCGAATTCCTCGAACTGCTCGGGCAGCATCTGTGGGCGGTCGGAGATCGCGGTCACGGGCTTTGCTCCTTCGCCTAGGCACCCTCCGGGGGAACGAGCACACCGGCAGGTGGTTACGGGGCATCTGGCTTCAGACGGTACCGACCACACCCGTCACGTGCCACCATGTGACGCAGGTCACACCGGGGGAGGAAATTGCGGGGACAGATTCCCCGTTTCCGAGTACGTTGGAGAAAGCGGGGAGAACTTCCCCGGTATCCTGGAGGAGCAGTCGCCATGACCACCGTCGCCGCAGCGCCGGCCCGTTCCGCGGGGAGTGTGCGCACGCCGAAGCTGCGTGCGGACGCGAGCCGGAACCGGGAGCGGATCGTGCTGGCGGCCCGGGACGCGTTCGTCGAGCACGGTGCCGAGGTGCCGCTGGACGAGATCGCGAAGCGGGCGGGGGTCGGCAACGCCACGCTGTACCGGAACTTCCCGGACCGCACGGCGCTGATCCAGGAAGTGGCGCTGCTCGTCAAGACCCGCATCCTGACCCTCGCCGAGACGGCGACGGCCGAAGCGGACGCGGGAGTGGGCGGCGGCCCGTTCGAGGCTCTGCAGCGGTTCGTGCACGCGACCGTGGCGGAGAAGGTCGGCGGGCTCTGCGCCCTCTTCACCAGTACCGTCGATCCGGACGACCCGGAGCTGACCGAGACCCGGGAACGCATGCGGTCCGCCGTGAGCGGACTGATGGAGCGCGCCCGGGCCACCGGAGAGCTCCGGCCGGACGTCGACCACGGGGACCTCTTCGTCGCGATGAGCCAGCTGACCCGGCCGCTGCCGGGCACTTCCTGCGGGCTGCTCGACGAGTTCGTCCACCGCCACCTGCAGCTGTTCCTGGACGGCCTGCGCACTCCGGCGCGCTCGACGCTGCCCGGCCGGGCCGCGACCTTCGAGGACTTCCGCCCTCGGCACTGACCGACCACCTGGACTTCACCACTGATCCGACCCTGATCCACCCCTGATCCGCTCCACCCGCACCCCGCTTCCGCGCGACTGACCGGCGCCGTTTCCGGACGCATCCGCGCGCCCTCGCACCCGTACGGCAACCTGCCGTTCCCGTACGGCAGTCGACCGTTCTTGCACACCACGCACCGTGAAATGGGTACCCCCGTGTCTCAAACCGACGCCCCCCAGGCGACGATCCCCGATCCCCGGCGCTGGAAGGCGCTGATCTTCATCGGCCTCGCCCAGCTGATGGTCGTCCTCGACGCCACCATCGTGAACATCGCCCTGCCGTCCGCCCAGACCGACCTGGGCATATCCGACGGCAACCGCCAGTGGGTGATCACCGCCTACGCGCTGGCCTTCGGCGGTCTGCTGCTGTTCGGCGGCCGGATCGCGGACCTCTGGGGCCGCAAGCGGACCTTCATCGTCGGCCTGACCGGCTTCGCGCTCGCCTCCGCGCTCGGCGGCGCCGCGGTCAACACCACGATGCTGCTAGGCGCCCGCGCCCTCCAGGGCGTGTTCGGCGCACTGCTCGCCCCGGCCGCGCTGTCGCTGCTCGCCGTGACCTTCACCGAGGCCAAGGAGCGCGCCAAGGCCTTCGGCATCTACGGGGCGATCGCCGGTGGCGGTGGCGCCATCGGCCTGATCCTCGGCGGCGCGCTGACCGAGTACCTGAACTGGCGCTGGACCTTCTACGTCAACATCCCGTTCGCCATCGCGGCCATCGCCGGCGCCGTCCTGGTGATCACCGAGCCCGTCGGCGGCCGCAACCGCAACAAGCTGGACATCCCCGGCGTGGTGCTGGTGACCACCGGCCTGGTCTCGCTGGTGTACGGCTTCACCCGCGCCGAGTCCAGCGGCTGGACGGCCGGCAGCACCCTGGCGCTGTTCGCCGCGGCCGTCGTGCTGCTGGCCGCCTTCGTGATCGTGGAGCGCGCGGTCGCCGCCCCGCTGCTGCCGCTGCGCGTGGTGCTGAACCGCAACCGGGGCGGGGTCTACCTGTCGCTGGGCATGGCCGTGATCGGCATGTTCGGGCTGTTCCTCTTCCTGACCTACTACCTGCAGGTCGTGCGCGGCTACAGCCCGGTGCTGACCGGCGTCGCGTTCCTGCCGATGGTGGCGGGCATGATCACCGGCTCGACCCAGATCGGCGCCCGGCTGATGACCCGCATCCCGGCGCGCTACCTGATGGCGCCCGGCTTCCTGACCGCCTCGGTCGGCATGTTCCTGCTGACCCACATCGGCCTGGACACCTCCTACCCGGCGCTGATCCTGCCCGGCCTGGTCCTGATGGGCCTCGGCATGGGCACCGCCTTCATGCCGGCGATGAGCCTCGCGACCTACGGCGTCCAGCCGCGTGACGCGGGCGTGGCCTCGGCCATGGTCAACACCTCGCAGCAGGTCGGCGGCGCCATCGGCACCGCGCTGCTGAACACCATCGCGGCCAGCGCCACCACCGCCTGGATGACCTCGCACCACGCGGCCATGGCCGCCGCCGCCACGCCGGAGGCCGGCAAGGCCCTGCAGTTCCAGGGCATGGTGCACGGCTTCTCGACCGCGATCTGGGTGTCCTTCGGGATCCTGGTGGCAGCCGCCGCCGTCGCCTTCACCTTCATCAACGCCGGTCGCCCGGACACCGCGGGTGCCGGCTCGGGTGCGGCGAAGAGCGATGAGGTGCCGGTGCTGGTGCACTGACCCTCGGCCCCCACGGGGGTGCCGCCCGTCCCGGGTGGCGCGGGTGCGTACGCGGCCCGTCCGGTGTCCTGTGAGGACACCGGACGGGCCGCTCGCGTTGTGCGGGCGGCGGCCGGGCAGCCCTCCGATAGAAGTGGGGATCAGTCCCCGGTATGGTGGCCCCAGTGCGAAACGGGGAACTATCCCCGTTTCCTTCGGACCGAGGTGCGTACACATGACCCGGAATCAGAGCCCAGGACGGGGGCGGCGGGCCGCCGACTGGGCGGACGGCCGACTGGGGATCTACACCCTGGCCAGGACCAACCTGCGCAAGATCTTCCCGGACCACTGGTCCTTCATGCTGGGCGAGATCTGCCTCTACACCTTCCTGATCATCATCCTGACCGGTGTCTGGCTGACCCTGTTCTTCAAGCCGTCGATGGCCGAGGTGGTCTACAACGGCTCGTACGTCCCGCTCAAGGGCATCCGGATGTCCGAGGCCTACGCCTCCACCGTGGACATCAGCTTCGAGGTGCGCGGCGGCCTGCTGATCCGGCAGATCCACCACTGGTCGGCGATCGTCTTCGTCGCGGCCATGTTCGTGCACATGATGCGGGTGTTCTTCACCGGCGCGTTCCGCAAGCCGCGTGAGATCAACTGGGTGTTCGGCTTCCTGCTGCTGTTCCTCGGCATGCTGGACGGCTTCTTCGGCTACTCGCTCCCGGACGACCTGCTCTCCGGCACCGGCATCCGGTTCATCGAGGGCGTGCTGCTGGCCGTGCCGCTGGTCGGCACGTACCTCCAGATGTTCCTGTTCGGCGGCGAGTTCCCCGGGCACGACATCATCCCGAGGTTCTTCACCATCCACGTGCTGCTCGTCCCCGGCATCATGCTCGGACTGCTGGTGGCGCACGTGATCCTGGTCTTCCACCACAAGCACACCCAGTGGGCCGGCCCGGGCAGGACCGAGAAGAACGTCGTCGGGATGCCGCTGATGCCGGTGTACCTGGCCAAGGCCGGCGGGTTCTTCTTCCTGGTCTTCGGGATCGTCGCGCTGATGTCCGCGATCGCCACGATCAACCCGATCTGGGCGTACGGCCCGTACCGGCCGGACCAGGTCTCCACCGACGCCCAACCCGACTGGTACATGGGCTTCGCCGAGGGCCTGATCCGGGTGATGCCCGGCTGGGAGGTCAGCCTGTGGGGGCACACCCTCAACCTCGGAGTGCTGGTCCCGTTCACCCTGTTCCCGGTGATCCTCGGCGCGATCGCGGTCTACCCGTTCATCGAGAGCTGGGTGACCGACGACGGCCGGGAGCACCACCTGCTCGACCGGCCGCGCAACGCGCCCGTACGCACCGCCCTCGGCGCGGCCTGGATCAGCGTCTACCTGGTGATGCTCGCGGGCGGCGGCAACGACCTCATCGCCACCCATCTGCACCTGTCGCTCAACGCCATCACCTACGCGGTGCGGATCGGCTTCTTCGTCGTCCCGGTGGCCGTCTTCACCATCACCAAGCGCTGGTGCCTCGGCCTGCAGCGGCGGGACCGCGACAAGGTGCTGCACGGGCGGGAGACCGGCGTCATCACCCGGCTGCCGCACGGCGAGTTCACCGAGGTGCACGCCGGGCTCGCGCCCGCCGAACTGCACCGGCTCACCGCGCACGAGCAGCCCCGCCCCCTCGAACTGCCGGCCGCGGTGGACGAGAATGGAGTGGCCCGGCCGGCGGGTGTGCTCACCCGCACCCGGGTCCGGCTGTCCCGCGGGTTCCACGGCGAACACGCCCGGGTCGCCGCGCCCACCGCCGAGGAGTACCGCGAGCACGGTGAGATCACCGGGGCCGAGGGCCATGGTCACCACTGACCCCGCCCCTTGGGAGAGGGAGGAGATCATGCACGACCGAACCGACCAGCTCGCCGACAGCAGATACCTCCTGCTGACCACCTTCGGCGACGACGGCAGCCGGCTGGACTCCCAGCTGTGGGTGGTCCCGGACGGCCGGGCGCTCGGCGTCTGGACCCCGGCCCACTCCGGCGAGGCCGAACGGATCCGCCGCCACCCCCGGGTGCTGATCGGCCCCTGCGACGCCCACGGGCGCCCCACCGGCCGACAACTCCCGGCCCGCGCACGGCTCTGCGACGCCGACGCGACCGCGCGCTACCGCACCTCGCTGATCAACAAGTACGGCCTGACGGCACTGCTCGCGCTGGCCCGCAGCCGGTTCCGGGTCGGGCTGGCGGGCACGGTCGGGATCCGGATCACGCCGAACGAGCTGGAGCAGCGGCTGGTCGGGCCGGAGTGGCGGCCGCCGGGGACGTACTGCGTCAACTGACCGGCGCCTCCGTAACCGCGAGTCCGCCGAGTGCGAGCCCGTCGAGTGCCGGGACCCGTGGCGACGGGGCCCGGCGCTCGGCGCTGTCCGGCGCTCCGGCCGAGGGGGCGTCGCGGATCAGTCCCCGTCGTCCGGTGCCAGGGCCAGGTCCCCGGGCTCGCAGGCCTCCCGGCCGGTCCCCAGGTGCACGACCCTGACCGCCCGCTCGGGGCCGCCGGGGACGACCCGCTGTTCGTGCCCGCAGCGCGGGCAGATCAGCGGGATGCGCGGCCGGTTCGGGTCCCGTCCGGCCCGGTCGCCGTCCGGGTGCGGGGCGGTCACGACAGCGGGTGGGTCGGGACCGGGCTGACGTCCTGGATCTCGCCGTGGGCCTTGGTGAGGAGCTGCGAGGCGAGTTCGTTGAGTGCGCGCGCGCCCGCGATCTCCTCGCCCACCCGCAGCTGTTCCGGATCGGAGGGGTGGCGGCTGCTGTAGCCGTGGGCGCGCAGTTCGCTCCCGTCGCCGAGTCTGAGCAGGGCGGCCGCGGACGTCCGCGGGCCCTCCTCACGGAACTCCATCTCGATGTGCCAACCGACCAGAGTCTGCATGGCGGATCACCTCCATCGGTTACTCCTCCAGAGTGCGCCGCACCCAGCGTGAACACCAGGCCAGCCGGACCGTCGCCGAGTTGAACATGTTCAACTCGGCGACGTAGAGTCGTCGGCGAAGGGTAATTGAACGCGTTCAAGAGGGGGTGTGCCGGCCATGGGCAAGGGCACGACCGAACTGGTCGACCTGCTGGTCCTGCTCGGCATGGGCGCCGTCCTGCCACTCGGCCTGGCCCTGATCGACGAACCCGGGCTGGCCCGGATCCGCCGGCTGTGGCCGCTCGCCGCCGTCCCCGGGGCGCTCTCGCTCTGGCTGCCGCGCGGCGGCCTGGCCACCGGCACCGCGGCCGTCTACGCCCTCGGCACCCTGGCCGTCGCCCTGCACGCACCCCGGCGGCTGGCCCGGACCCGCTCGCTCGCCTCCGCCGAGATCGCCGTGCTGACCGCGCTCGCCGCGCCCTCGGTGGCCGGGGTCGCGCTGGTCGCCGAGCGCTCCGGCTACCCGCTGTTCGGCTTCGAGCCGCACATCCTGGCACTGACCGTCCCGCACTTCCACTACGCCGGGTTCACCGCCGCCCTGATCGCCGGGCTGGTCTGCCGCACCTCGGCGCCCGGCTCGGCAGCGGCCCGCTGCGCGGCGCTCAGCGTCCCGGCCGGCACCCTGCTGGTGCTCGCCGGGTACTTCCTCGGCAACTGGTGGCAGTTCGCCGGAGCCGTCGTGCTGAGCACCGGGATGTGGCTGGTCGGCCTGGTCGGCTGGCGCGAACTGCGCCCCCGCGCGGCCGACCCGGTCACCGCCCGGCTGCTCGCCGTCTCCTCGGCCGTGCTCGCGCTCACCATGCTGCTCGCCCTGTGGTGGGCACTCGGCCGGGCCGCCGGACTCCCCCACCCCACTCTGGCCTGGATGGCCGCCACCCACGGCCTCGGCAACGCGCTCGGCTTCGCCCTCTGCGCGCTCCTCGCCTGGCGCCGGATCACCGTCGCGGAGGACGCCCGATGAACGACTACAGCTACCCCGAACAGGGCGCCAGCCGTACCGGCGGAACCGGCGAACTGCCCGCCGGCTACCGCCACCTGCGGTACCGGGCACCGATCGGCCACGGCCGCGCCGCCCTGGAGGTCGCCGGGGCCGCGCTGCTCGGCTGGCGGATGCACCGACTGGCCGGCGTCCGGATCGACGCCGAGGCCGAGCAGGCGGCCCCCGGCGTCGCCGTGCGCTGCGCGATCGGCGTCGGCCCGCTGCGGGCGGGCGCGCCCAACCGGGTGCTGGCCGCCGACGACGGCCCGGACCGGTACGGCTTCACGTACGGGAGCAGGCACGGGCACCTCGGTCGGGGCGAGGAGACCTTCCTGGTCGAACTCGCGCCCGACGGGACGGTCTGGTTCGGCGTCACCGCGTTCACCCGGCCGGTCGCCTGGTGGGCCCGGCTGGCCGGGCCGCTGTTCCCGCTCCTCCAGGCCGCCTTCGCCCGGCGCTGCGGGCGGGTGCTGGCGTCGATCGCGGCGGACGCGGCGTGATCCGCTGGTCAGGCGGCGCGGGCCTGCGTCATCATCGCCGGGTGATATCGATGCAGCCCGTCCTGGAGATGGACGCCCCCGACGAGGACTTCGCGCTCTGGCCGACGGGCACCTTCGATCCGTACGGGTTCCTGGTGCTGGAGCCTTCGCCGTGACCAGCTTCCTGACCCACCGCGCGCTCGTCCACGACGCCACCGTCCCGCTGTTCCGCCGCCACCGCGCCCTGCGCACCTGCCTCACCCTCTTCGCCCCGTACGGCTTCCACGCCACCTACCACCACCTCACCGTCCGCGCCCGCATCCCCCGGCTGCTGCTTGCCGACCCGGAGTCGCTGGGGCGGGCGGTGGAGGAACTGCACGAGGCCCGGACGCTGTGGCTGGCCCGGGCGGAGGAGTACGCGGCGCAGCGCAAGGTGCAGAAGCGGAGCAGTCGAAGGCCGGCGCCGCCGGTGTGGTGGAACCTGTCCTGGCGGGGCTCAGCCCACCTGCGCGGGGGCCACGATCCCTTCCTGCACCCGGCGTTGAGCCTGCCCGACTACGTCCGGCGGCAGAACGCGCTGATGGACGGGGCCGAACTGCCCGGCTGCCCGGCCTGCGGGGAGGAGGGGCCCGCAGCGAGGGTGTCGACCGGCCACGACCGGGCCGAACTGTGCCGCTCCTGCTCCCGGGTGCTGGTGCCGTGCCCGTGCGGCCGGCCGCACACCTTCGAACCGGCCCCGCCCATCGGCATCGGGAGCATCTGGCGCCGGGAGCACATGACCAACAACGGCGGACCCAACCCGCACTGGCCCGCCCACCTGGGCACGGCCCGGGTCGAGCGGCTGGTCGCGCACGAGGTGCCGCGCCTGCCGCCGTCCTGAGCCCGGTTTCCGTCAGGCGTGGTGCGTGGGGACGGAGACCAGCAGGGCGTCGGTGTTCTGGACCCGGACCTCGAAGTGGTCGATGTCGCCGGGCTGCATGGCCGCACCGCCGGCGATGCGCAGCACGCCCGAGGCGCCGGGTTCGCCGTAGCCGTCCGGCGGGACGTTCCAGGTGGTGACCGTCTGGTGCTCGCCGTTGTGCGCGACGGCGATCAGGCGGCAGGTCAACGGGCCCTGCACGCCGGAGAGTTGCAGGCTGATCTGGCTGCCCCAGGTCTTGCCGTCGACGCCGACGGTGGCCTTGGCGCCGGTGGCCGGGTCGGCGGCGCTGAACTGCTCGGCGACGGCGACCACGGCGGGCGTCGTGTCGGCGGTGAGCACCGCGGCCGTCACGGCCGGGCCCGCCGCGACCATCGCGGTCGCGGCCAGGGCGAGCACCAGCCGCCGCACCCGGCCCCGCCGCCGGCCGGACGTGACCTCGGCGACGAGCCGGTCCAGGAGCTGCCCGTCCGGGGCCGGCGCGGGTTCGGCCGGGTCCAGCCCGGCCGCCCGCGCCGAGCTCGCGTAGTCGGCCAACAGCGGTTCGACGAAGCCGAGTTGCCCCACCTGCCCGACGCACTGCGGGCAGTCCGCAAGATGGCGTTCGAAGGCGGCGCGCTCGGCGGGCTCCAGCAGGCCGAGGACGTACGCTCCGACGTCCAGGTGCTCGGGGCCGCCGGACGGGCCGGGGCCGCGATCGGGCCGCTCGGTCACGATGTCACTCCCCGTTCCTCCAGCGCCAGCCTGAGCGAGCGCAGTGCGTAGAACACCCTCGACCGGACGGTCCCGGCCGGGATGCCGAGGGCGGCGGCCGCCTCCTTGGCGGTGCGGCCCTTCAGGTAGGTCTCGACGATGATCTCCCGGTGGGCGGGCGAGAGGTCGGCGAGCGAGTCCGCGACGGTCATCATCCGCAGGGCCCGGTCGATCTCGTCCTCGGCGGGCAACTGCTCCAGGGCCGCCGCGTCCACCTCGCGCGGGCGGGCCGCGGCGCTGCGGTGGTCGTCGATGACGATCCGGCGGGCGACGGTGACCAGCCAGGGCCGCAGCGAGCCGGCCTGCGGGTCGAGCCGGTGGATGTTGCGCCAGGCCCGGACCAGCGTCTCCTGGACGACGTCCTCGGCGCGCTGCCGGTCCCCGGCGACCAGGTGGAGCACGAAGCCGAACAGCGGACCGGCGTGCTCGCGGTACAGGGCCCGCATCAGCTCCTCGTCCGCGGCCCCCGTGCCGTGCGGGGAGGGGCCGCCGACGGGGTGCTCGGTCACCACTTCATGGTTGCGCACCCGGGCCTCCCGGTCGAGGGCGGTGATCGGCAGTGGGCAAGTGATCGGCAGAGGTCAGCGACCTCGGTCAGTAGCCCGGCGTGCTGGGCGCCGGGGTGGGCTCGGCAGGTGCCGGGGTGGGGTTGGCCGGCGCCGGGCTGCTGGGCGCCGAGGTGGTGCCCGGCATCGCCTTGCCGCCGGTCGGGGTCACCGCGAACCACTGGCCGGCCACGCCCTCGCCCTTGGTGTCGCCGGGCTTGGCGTCCGGCGAGTAGCGGTAGACCGGCCAGCCGTTGACGGTGACCTGCTTGGTGCCGTCGTCACGGGTGAAGGACCCGACCAGCTTGCTGTCGATGCCCTTGACGGTCACGTCGCCGTTGGCGCGCTCGGGCGGCCAGAGGCTCGCGCAGTTACCGTTGCAGTAGGAGTCCGAGGGGTTGTTCTTGTCCTGGTCGAAGCGGTAGAGCGTGAAGCCCGCGCTGTCGGTGACGATCGTGCCGAGCTTGGGGTCGACGGCGGTCCGCAGGGTGGCGGCGGCCGGGGCGGCCGGGCTGCTCGGTGTGCTGGGCGGGCTGGGCGGGCTCGACTTGCTCGATCCGGACGACCCGCAGCCGGCGATCAGGGCCGCCGCGGCGAGGCCGGAGGCGGCGAGCACGGCGGCCCGGCGGGTGCGGGGTGTGGTGCTGCGCATGGGGAGCCTCCCGCGTCGGTGGACGGACTGGACAATCCTCTGTACGGACGGTGGCGGCCGCGTGCTCAATGCCGGGCCGGGCCGGAATACCCCGGCGGGCATCACCGTTGTCGCGGGCGCATGATCCGTACCGGCACCTTCGGAAGGGAAGGATCCGCGAGATGAGCAACATGGTCGAGCTGACCAAGGAGAACTTCGACGACATCGTCCCCGGCCCGGAGGGCAAGGACTTCGTCTTCATCGACTTCTGGGCGGGGTGGTGCGGGCCGTGCCGCCAGTTCGCCCCGGTGTACGAGAAGGCCGCGGAACGCCACCCGGACCTGGTCTTCGCCAAGGTCGACACCGAGGCCCAGCAGGAGCTGGCCGCCGCGTTCGGCATCCAGTCGATCCCGACGCTGGCCATCATCCGCGAGGGCGTGCTCGTCTTCTCCCAGGCCGGCGCGCTGCCGGAGCCGGTGTTCGAGGACTTGATCGGCCAGGCCCGCGAGCTGGACATGACCGAGGTCAAGCGCAAGGTGGCGAAGGAGCAGGCGGCCGGGGGCCAGGCCTGAGCCGTACGCCCCACGCCGAGCGGACGGACGTGCCGGGCCCGGGGGCATTGCTCCCCGGGCCCGGTCATGCCGGCGACTCGGGTGGGTCTGGAGCAGCTCCAGCAGAGCGAGCACACGGCTGACCGGGTGTTCCACGGGGATGCTCCTTCCGGGCCGGGGAATCCGGGCGGGTTCCGCCCGGATTCGCTCCTGGAGTCGCCGGTGACGGAGTTCCCCGCCCTGGAAGGACGGTCCACCATGAGCACGTTCGTACTGGTTCCCGGATTCTGGCTCGGCGCCTGGGCCTGGGACGAGGTGGCCGCGCCGCTGCGCGCGGCCGGGCACGAGGTCCACCCGGTGAGCCTGCCCGGGCTCGCCGAACGGGCGGGCGAGCAGGGCGACTTCGGGCTGGAGGAGCACATCGCGGACCTGGCCGGCCGGCTGCTGCGCGAGGACCTGTGGGACGTGGTGCTGGTCGCGCACAGCGGCGCCAGCGCCCCGGTCGGCGGGGTCGCGGACCGGCTGCCCGAGCGGATCCGGCGGGTGGTGTACCTGGACAGCGGCCCGGTGGTGGACGGCGGTTCGCTGTACGACCTCTGGCAGCCCGACTACCGCGAGGCCGCCGACGCCTCGGTGGTCGACGGCCGCCTGCCGATGCCGCCCTGGGACGTGATCGCCGCCGACGGCGCCAGCATCGAGGGCCTGGACGAGGCCACCCTGGCCCGGGTCGGCGCGCGGGTCACCCCGCACCCCGCCGGCGCGTACCGGGACCGGCTCCGGCTGACCGGCGCCGGAGCCGCCCTGCCGCAGGCCCTGGTCTCCTGCTCCTTCCCGCTCGACCGGGTGCGGGAGATGATCGCGGCCGGCCACCCGTGGTTCGTCGGGATGGACGGGCCGAACTGGGAGCTGCGCGAACTGCCCACCGGGCACTGGCCGATGTTCTCCCGCCCGGCCGACACGGCCGCGCTGCTCGCGGAACTCGCGGCAATCTGATCACGGTTGGCGTGTTCGCCCGCGCGCGGGCCCGTCCGCGTCGCAGGATGGGCCCACGCCTGCGGCGCCGCCCGGAGCGGCCGACCCGGGCGGGACCGCGTGAGGCCCGCGAGACCACGGAGGACGGACATGACCAGCAGCACCGCCGAGGAGTACGACGTCATCGTCCTGGGCGCCGGACCGACCGGCGAGAACGTGGCCGACCGGACGGTCGCCGCGGGTCTGCGCACGGTGATCGTGGAGGCCGAACTGGTCGGCGGCGAGTGCTCGTACTGGGCCTGCATGCCGAGCAAGGCGCTGCTGCGCCCGGCCGCCGCGCTGGCCGACGCCCGCGGGGTGGGCGGCGCCCGGGAGGCGGTGGGCGGCGGCCGGCTGGACGCGGCGGCGGTGCTGGCCCGCCGGGACTCCTTCACCTCGCACTGGAAGGACGACGGTCAGGTGCAGTGGCTGCGGGACACCGGCATCGCGCTGGTCCGCGGCCACGGCCGACTGGCGGGCGTGCGGACGGTCACGGTGGAGGCGGAGGACGGCACCGAGCGGGTGCTCACCGCCCGGCACGCCGTCGCCGTGTGCACCGGCAGCCGCCCGGTGCTGCCGGCCACCGTGCCCGGGCTGGCCGAGGCGCACCCGTGGACCAACCGGGAGGCGACCGGCTCGCCGACCGTCCCCGGGCGGCTGGCAGTGGTCGGCGGCGGGGTGGTCGGCGTCGAGATGGCCACCGCCTGGCGGGCGCTCGGCTCCGAGGTGGTGCTGCTGGTGCGCGGCGACGCGCTGCTGCCGCGGATGGAGCCCTTCGCCGGCGAGTTGGTCGCGGAGGGGCTGCGGGAGGCCGGCGTGGACCTCCGCTTCGGCACCGAGGTGACGGCGCTGGAGCGGGCCGGGGCCACCGGACCGGTGGTGCTGACGCTCTCCGGCGACGATCGGCTGACCGCCGACGAGGTGCTCTACGCGACCGGCCGGGCCCCGCGCACCGCCGACATCGGGCTGGAGCAGGTCGGACTGCGGCCGGGCGACTGGCTGGACGTGGACGACAGCTGCACGGTGCTGGGCGTGGACGGCGAGTGGCTGTACGCCGCCGGGGACGTCAACCACCGGGCGCTGCTCACCCACCAGGGCAAGTACCAGGCCCGGATCACCGGCGCGGTGATCGCCGCCCGCGCCCAGGGGCGCGCGCTGGACACCTCGCGCTGGGGCGCGCACTCCGCGTCCGCCGACCTCGCCGGAGCACCGCAGGTGGTGTTCACCCAGCCCGAGGTCGCGGCCGTCGGCCTGCCGCTGGCCGAGGCTGAACGGCTCGGGCTGCGGGTCAAGGCCGTCGGCCAGGAGATCGGCAACGTCGCCGGGGCCTCGCTCTACGCCGACGGCTACCGCGGCCGTGCCCGGGTGGTCTACGACCTGGACCGGGAGGTGATCATCGGCGCCTGCCTGGTCGGCCCGGCCGTCGCCGAACTGCTGCACTCGGCGACCGTCGCGGTGGTGGGCGAGGTGCCGATCGACCGGCTCTGGCACGCCGTCCCGGCCTACCCGACGATCAGCGAGGTGTGGCTGCGGCTGCTGGAGGGCTGCCGGGGGTGAGCCCGGCTCTCCGGGGTGAGCCCGGCCCCTCGGCCGGGCGCGGCGCGGCGAGATGTGACCACCGGTGGACGGCGGGACACTGGGCGGAGGGGCGCCTCCGCCGCGCCCCGGGGGCCGTCCCGGGGGGCCGACTTCGTGATCAGGTGGTGTGAGGCATGACCGAGGTGCTGTTGGCCGTCGGAACCGAGAAGGGCCTCTTTCTCGGCCGCAGCCGCGACCGGCTGGACTGGGAGTTCAGCGGGCCGCACTTCCCGATGAACGCGATCTACTCCGTCTCGATCGACCGCCGCGACGGCCGCACCAGACTGCTGGTCGGCGCCGACAGCAGCCACTGGGGCCCCTCGGTGTGGCGCTCCGACGACCTCGGCGCCACCTGGAACGAGCCGTCCCGGCCGGCGATCCGCTTCCCCGAGTCCACCGGCGCCTCGCTCACCCGGGTCTGGCAGCTCCAGCCCGCCGGGCCGGAGGCCCCCGGGGTGGTCTACGCGGGCACCGAACCCGCCGCACTGTTCCGCTCCACCGACGGCGGCGAGAGCTTCGCCCTGGTCGAACCGCTCTGGAACCACCCCCAGCGGTCCGAGTGGGGCGCCGGCTACGGCGGCCAGGGCCTGCACACCGTCCTCACCGACCCGCGCGACCCGCAGCGGCTGCTGGTCGCCGTCTCCAGCGGCGGCGTCTACCGCAGCAAGGACGGCGGCGACACCTGGGCGCCCGCCAACACCGGTCTGCGCGCCGAGTTCTTCCCCGAGGAGCGCCAGTACCCCGAGTTCGGCCAGTGCGTGCACAAGATCGCCCCGGACCCGGTCCACCTCGACCGGCTCTACCTGCAGAACCACGGCGGGGTCTACCGGAGCGACGACTGGGGCGAGAGCTGGCGCTCCATCGCGGACGGCCTGCCCGCCGAGTTCGGCTTCGCCGTCGCCGCCCACCCGCGCCGGGGCGACACCGCCTACCTGTTCCCGCTCGGCGGCTCGGACGACCGGATCCCGCCCGGGCGCCGCTGCCGGGTCTTCCGCACCACCGACGGCGGCACCAGCTGGCAGCAGCTGGCCGCCGGGCTGCCCGGCGAGGACCACTACGGCATCGTGCTGCGCGACGCCCTGCGCACCGACGACGCCGACCCGGCCGGGATCTACTTCGGCAACCGGACCGGCGACGTGTACGGCAGCCGCGACGAGGGCGAGACCTGGTCGCTGCTGGTCTCCCACCTGCCGGACGTGCTCTGCGTCCGGGCGGCCGTGGTGGGCTGAGCAGCGGTGGACTGAGGGGCTGTCCGCCGTCTCAAGGACCGCTGCCGGAAAACCCGTTGCGCCGGGTTCCTGGTTCTGGCGAGCATGGGCCGCCGACGAACGATCGCGCGAAGTGGGGTGGGCCATGCCCGAAACGGACTGGGTGATCAGGTACGACCGCGTCGGCACACCGGTGCTGCGGTACCAGCTCGGCGAGCGGGAGGGGCGCCCC
The DNA here is from genome assembly GCF_040303105.1 of Kitasatospora sp. NPDC096128. Taxonomy (NCBI): domain Bacteria; kingdom Bacillati; phylum Actinomycetota; class Actinomycetes; order Kitasatosporales; family Streptomycetaceae; genus Kitasatospora; species Kitasatospora sp. NPDC096128. The sequence continues at coordinate 26,875 of NZ_JBEOSP010000032.1, forward strand.
TGGGCCGATCTGCTGGAGGTGCTGGACGACTCGGCGGACGCCGCCGCGTACATCCGCGCCGAACTGCCCGGCTGGGTGGTCTCCGGCAGCCCGGAACTCGGGCAGCGGCTGCTGGACCGGGGCGCGACGGCCCTGCGCCACGCCCACACCTTCCGGCGGGACCTGCGCGCCGACCCCCCGCCCGCCGACTGGGCCGGGGCGCCGCTGCGCGAGGGGCTGCGGGCGGTGCCCTGCGACCGCTCGCCCGAGGCGATGCTGGAGTCCTGGCGGGCCGCCTTCGACCCGACGCACGTGGACCACTTCGCCGGTGACGACGCCCGGGCCCTCGCCGAGCGGATCGGCCCACTGCTGGCCGGGGAGGCCATCGGCCCGGTGCTGCCGTCCAGCCTGCTCGCCGTGGACACCGAGGACCACGTGGTCGGCGCCGCCGTGCTGACCGACCGCGACGGCCTGCCCTGGGTCGCCGAGGTGTTCCGCCACCCGCGGCGCGGCTACCGCGGCCTCGGCGCCGACCTGCTGCGCCGGGCGGTCGCGGACGCCGCCGGGCGCGGACTCGCCGACGTGCACCTGGTGGTCTCCGAGGGCAACCCGGCCCGCCGGGTCTACGAGGCCCTGGGCTTCGAACTTCTGGAGACCTCGCTGACCGTGATCGTGCCGGACGCCGCCTGAGGCCTGGGCTCCAGGGCTCACGGGCACCTGGGCTCACGGGCACCTGGGCTCACGGGCACCCGGGCTCACGGGAACCGGGGCTCACCACTCAAGAGCTCAGGGGCGGGCGAGTTCCAGGACGGCGATCCCGCCGAGGACGGTGAGCGCGGCGGCCAGCCGCAGCCGTCCGAGGCGCTCACGGAACACCACGGTGGCGATCAGCGCGGCGATCACAATGCTGGTCTCGCGCAGCGCCGCGACCGTCGCCAGGTTGCCCCGGGACTGCGCCCAGACCACCAGGCCGTAGGCCGTCAGTGAGAGCACCCCGCCGAGGATCCCGACCGACAGCACCCCGCGCGCCCCGGTGAGCAGGGTGCGGCCGCGCCGGGCCCAGACCACCGCGACCAGCGCCGGCCCCTGGAGCAGGAACAGCCAGGCCACGTACCCGCCGACGGTACCCGCGTGCCGGACGCCGCTGCCGTCCAGCACCGTGTACCCGGCGATCATCGCCCCGGTGCCGGCGGCAGCCGTGAGAGCGGGCAGCTGCGCCCGCCCGGGTATGCCCTGGGCGAAGGCCAGCCCGATCAGCCCGCAGGAGATCACCACTACGCCCACCAGCTCGCCCGCCCCCAGCTGCTGGCCGAGCACGGTGACCGACAGCAGCGCGACCAGCAACGGCGCCGAACCACGGGCGATCGGGTACATCTGCCCGAAGTCGCCCAGCTGGTAAGCCCGCAGCAGCAGGACCGTCGAGACCGTCTGGACCACCGTGGAGGCCAACAGGTACGGCCAGGCGGCGGCGTCCGGCAGCGGGTTGACCGCGACCAGCACCACCGCGCAGGCGGTGTACGTCAGGTTGATCAGCGCGAAGCCGACCATCTTGTCCGGTATCCGGTGCGCCAGGCCGTTCCACACGGCGTGCAGCACCGCGGCCGTGAGCACCGCCAGCGGCACGGCCGCTCCGGTTTCTGACATGGCGAAGCTCCCCTCCCGATCGGCCGGCCGGATTTCCGGGGCCCTGGAACTAGATTCCACGCTACCCTAGATCCATGGAAGAACGTTCCGAATTTTTCACGCCCCTGGAATCCCAGCTGGCCGCGCAGATCCGGGCCCGGCTCGGCGAGCTGCGCGGCACCGAGGCGAGGGTCGCCCAGGTGGTGCTGGACCGCGGCACCGAGCTGGTGCACCTCAGCGTCAGCGACGTGGCGACGCTGGCCGGGACGGCCCCCTCCTCGGTGGTCCGGGCCTGCCAGCGGCTCGGCTTCCGCGGCTTCCAGGAGCTGAAGATCGCCGCCGCCCGGCACGCCCCGGCGGCCCCCGCCGCGGAGCCGGCCGCGGACGCCGACGACCCGGCCGCCAAGGCGCTCGCCGACACCCTGCGCGCCGCCCGGGCGGCCCTGGAGGGCATCACCGCCACGCTCGGGCCGGACGACCTGCGGGCCGCGGCCGAGCTGCTGAACGACGCCCCCCGGGTGCTCCTGGTCGGCGCCGGGCTGTCCGGCGCGGTGGCGCTGGACATCGCCTACCGGCTGCGCGCACTCGGTCTGCCGGTGGACGCCCCGGCCGACTCGATGACCGCCCAGCTGGTGGCCGCCGCGCTCCCCCCGGGCGCCGTCTGCCTGGCCGTCAGCCACACCGGCGCCACCCACAGCGTGGTGGCCGCCGCCCGCGCCGCCCGCGCCGCCGGGGCCGAGGTCCTGGCGCTCACCAGCTACGCCCGCTCGCCCCTCACCGAGACGGCGAGCTGCGTCCTGGTCGCGGGCGGGCAGGACCTGGTCTTCGGCCTGGAGACCACGGCCAGCCGGCTGGCCCACCTGGCCGCGGTGGACGCGCTCGCCCAGACCCTGCTGGCACTGCGCGGTCCGCGCGCGGAGCACGCCCTGCGGCTCGCCGCGGAGGTCTGCGCGGAGTACGTGTACTGAGGACCACGTGTGCCGACCCGCGCCCGGGGAGCCGCCCCACGGGGCCCGGAGCCCGCCCCCGGATTCCGTGCCAGGTCCGCGACGGAATCCGGGAGACGGCCCGCCGGACAGGCCTTACGTCGCGGGCCGGTGGGCGCCCTCGATCCGGGCGCCGCGCACCACGACCATGGTCAGGCCCACCGCGATCAGCAGTTCCGCCCAGAAGAACGCCGCGTAGTCCAGCAGCGAGCCGATCGGCGGGCTGCCGGGCGCGGCGTTGCGCATGCCGACCAGGGCGAACAGGGTGGCCGCCATCCAGCTCAGGGCCGGCCAGACGATCCCGCGCCGCTGCCGGACGATCAGCCAGGCCGCCACCAGGACGGACAGCGCCAGCGCCCACATCGCCGCCATCATGAACCAGGCCAGGATGTAGGTGCTGCGCGAGCGGCTGATCTGCTCGGTGACGGCGATGCCGAGGCCGTCGGTCTCCCGCTCCCCCTGGGTGAAGGCGAAGAACGGGTCGACCTCCTGGATCCCGATCGTCACCGGGACCGGCCGCCCCCCGACGGTGGCCCGGAAGCCGACCTGAACGCGGTAGCCGTCGAAGGGGTAGTCGGTGACCCGCCCCTCCAGCAGGCTGAACGACACCGGGCTGGAGGGGATCGGCTGGCCGGCCTGGTACCTGAGCACGGTCTGCTCCAGCGAGGTGGTCTCCAACGCCACGTCCTGCGCCGGGATCTGCTGGATGCCGGACGTCCCCAGGGCGCCGTGCGGCACGACCAGGATCTTGGCAGCGACCGTCTGGGCGGCCGCGTCGACCCGCTGGAGCACCACGTCGACCTCCAGGAAGTCCGCCGAGTGGTCGACGCCCACCTCCTGGGCCCGACCGCGGGTGGAGCGCTCGTCGGAGTAGAGCAGCAGCCCGGCGGCCACGAACAGCGCGATCGTCACCAGCACGGCGTACGCCCGCCAGGGCCGGACCTTCGGCCTGGTGGCGCTCACGGTGCGCACCCGGGCGTGGATGCGGACCTTGGGCCGGGTGGTCGGGCGCAGGGGCCGGACGGTCCTGCGGTGCGGCGGCGTGCTCATCGACCTGCTCCCACGGTCGGCGGCGGCGGCACCCGATGCCGCCCGTCCCGCCAGCGTCGGCACGGTACCACCTGTGCCGCAACCGGGGCGGGCCGGTCGGAGCCTCCTCCGGTCGCGGAAAACACGCTGGTCGGAGGTGCTGTGTAGGCTCATTCGTCATGGCGAGGGTGACACGGGACGATGTGGCGCGGGTGGCGGGGACGTCCACAGCGGTCGTGAGTTATGTGATCAACGACGGGCCGAGGCCGGTGGCACCGGCCACCCGGGCCCGGGTGCTCGCGGCGGTGGAGGAGCTCGGCTACCGGCCCAACCGGGTCGCCCAGGCGATGGCCCGGCGCCGGACCGACCTGCTCGGGATGGTCGTGCCGGACGCCCGCCAGCCCTTCTTCGCCGGGCTCGCCCACGCCGTGGAGCAGGCCGCCACCGAACACGGCCGGCTGCTGCTGATCGGCAACTCCGACTACGCCGACGAACGCGAGGCGCACTACATCCGGGCCTTCCTCGGAATGCAGGTGGACGGGCTGATCCTGGTCACCCAGGACCCGGCCGCTCCCGGGCTGACCGGCTTCGACTCGGCCGACGGCACCCCGGTCGTGCTGCTGCACCACCGCACGGAGAGCGCCGACGGCGTGGCCGTGGTGGCGGACGACGAGGGCGGTGCCCGCGAGGTGGTCCGCCACCTGCTCGACCACGGCCACGCCGAGGTGCACTGCTTCGGCGGCACCCTGGCGCTCAGCCCGCTCGACCCGGTCACCGGGCGGACGGCCGGCTGGGCCGCGGCACTGGCGGACGCCGGACTGTCCACCGACGGGCGGCTCACCCCGGCCCCCTTCGACCGGGTCCGGGCGCACGCCGAGGCGCTCACCCTGCTGAGTCGGCCCGACCGGCCGTCCGCCGTGTTCTGCGCGACGGACGACCAGGCGATCGGCCTGCTGCGGGCCGCCGACGACCTGGGCATCCGGGTGCCGGAGGACCTCGCGGTGGCCGGTTTCGACGACATCGCCGAGGCGGTGATCGCCGGGCCGGCGCTGACCACCGTCACCACCGCGCAGGACGAGATGGCGCGGTCCGCGGTGGACCTGGTGCTCGGCGGGGCGGAGCGCCGCGCCGCCGGGGCCCGGACCTTCCCGGCCCGGCTGGTGGTGCGGCGCTCCTGCGGCTGCCCGGCCGGCTGACCGGTTGGCCCACCCGCCGGCTCCGGGTCCGGAACCCCGGCCGGCTCGTCGGAGCAACAGTCAGGCCTTCGGTCAGTTGAGCTGGAAGGTGGCCTCGACCGGGTAGTGGTCGCTGGGCGCGTTGGTGTCCAGCTGCCCCGGCGTCCAGCCGGCCTGCGGGTCGATGTCGATCTTCACGTCGGACATCGAGGTCGGCACCGGGCGGCCCGGGGCGTTGAGGTAGCCGATGTAGTCCAGGTCGTCCCGGTAGTCGGTCGGGAAGGTCTCCACGCCCGCCATGTACTGGCACCAGGCGGAGACCGGGCAGTCCATGGTGGTGCGGGCCTGGTTCGGGTCGGTGGCCGGGGTGCCGAGGACGCCGTTGACCGCGTTCTGGGCGTTGGCGTAGTCACCGCGGGCCTGGCCGTGGAAGTACTCGACGTTGAGGTCGCCGCCGATCAGCACCGGCGCGCCGCTGCCCACGATGCCGTCGACCCAGGCGCGGATCTCGGCGAGCTGGCCGAGCCGGGTGGACTGGGTGGTGTCGGTGGAGGTGTCGGCCTCGTCGGCCTGGAGGTGGGTGCCGACCACCCAGGCGGTGGTGCCGTTCTTGTTCACCTGCACCAGCGCCGCGCCCTTGTTGGCGTGGTAGTCCCAGGTGCCGTAGGTGGAGTTGCTGAACACGTGGGCGTACTGGGCGGTGATCGGGTACTTGGAGAGGATCATCGTGCCGCCGTTGATGACGAACCACGAGTTGGAGCAGTTGCCGCTGACGCCCGTCCAGCCGCCGCCGGAGCAGACCCCGCCGACCACCGGGGTGCGGTACGGGTAGAGGTCGGCGAGCTTGGCGTTGATGTCGGCGGTCGAGCTGTTGTTGAACTGCTCGTCCAGGACGACCACGTCGGCGTTGTGCTGCCGGACGATCCGCTCGATCACCGGGGTGCGGCGGGCGGCCTGCTCGTTCTGGGTCCTGTCGACGATCGCAGTGCCGAGGTCGACGTTGAACGCGAAGACGGACAGCGAGGTGGGGCTCGCCGCGGTGGTGGTCGCGGAGGCGCTCGGGGCGGTGCCGCCGAGCAGCAGTGCGGCGGCGGCCGCCGAGGTGAGGGCGGTGGCCGTGCGGCGCGAGAGCATGGGCGTTCTCCTGGGGATCCGTCAACCGGTGGGGTTCCGGACGGACCGGGGGTGACCGGCCGCCGGTGATTGGCGGGGGAACGCTAGCTACTGCTCGGTACGTCGGGAAGAACGCCAGGCGATCAGTTCCGATCGCTCCCGTGGCGGCGAGGTGTCTGTACAGGTCAGAACGGTTGGATGACAAGATGTCTGTACACCCTGGCACCCGGCACCGAGGGTCCGGTGAACGACCGTCAGCCGTCCGACAGTTCGTCCGCGAGCAGGTCCATCAGCAGATTGTCGTGCCAGGTGCCGTCGGAGCCGCGCTCGTACTGGCGCATGGTGCCGACCGGGCGGAAGCCGACCTTGGTGTAGCAGCGGATCGCGGCCAGGTTGTCGGCGGCCGGGTCGATCACCAGCCGGTGGTAGTGGTGGTCGTGCACCAGGTGCCGGGCCATGGTGCGCACGGCGTCGGTGCCCAGGCCCAGGCCGTGCACCGAGGGATCAAGGAAGATGTCCATCCCGGCGTGCCGGTACTCGTCGTCGTTCTCGGCGTACCACTGCACGGCGCCGACCACCCGGCCGCCCACATCGATCGCGAAGGTCTCGGTCTCGGGCGCTTCCAAGTCCCGCGCGACCTCGTCGACCAGGTCGTCACCACCCCGCCAGCGGGCGAACACCTCGGGCGTGCTGCGGATCGCCACCAGCGCCGGGATGTCGTCGGCGGTCGCCGGGCGGAGGGTGACCAGGGTGCCGTGCAGAATCGTCCCCATATGGGGCATGTTGGCACGGAAAGCCGCCTCTGGCCAGCGGTTTTGCCGGTGCGACCGGCCGCCGTGCCCGCGCGCCCGGGGCGCGTTGCCCGCACCCGGCACGACCAGGGATGATGCTCCGCCGTGACACATCTGATCATCATCGTGCTGGCGGTCGCGATCTCCGCCGCCGTGACCAGGGCCCGGAAGGCCAAGGCCGCCCGGGCCACCGCCTGGGCCCGGACCGACTTCGACGCCGCGGCCTACGGACTCGTCCCGCGCGAGCGGCTCGACCCCGAACGGGCCGGCCCGCCGCCCGCCCCGCACCAGCGCAAGGAGTCACAGGCCGTCGCCGACGCGGCCTGGGCCGGCAACTGGCGGCACGCGGCCGAGTACGTGGCCGCCGCCGGACCGGACTGGGACGAACGCTGGACCCGGCTGGAGCTGCTGGACGCGATCGCCGACGAGGACGGCGCCTGGCTCAAGGCCTGGCGCGCGGCCGACCCGGACAACTGCGACGCCGCCGCCCTGGAGGCCAACCGGATGGTGCACGCCGCCTGGGAGGTCCGCGGCAGCGGCTACGCCCACGAGGTGCCCGAGGAGGCCATGAACGCCTTCCGGGCGATGCTGCCCGCCGCGATCGAGGCGGCGAAGCGGGCCTCGCTGCTCGACCCGGCGAACCCGGCGCCCTGGGTGGTCATGGTCACCGCCGCGCGCGGCGCCCGGTACCAGCCCGCGCAGTTCGAGGAGCTGTGGAGCGGGCTCGTCCAGCGGGCGCCGTTCCACTACGCGGGCCACCTCCAGGGCCTGCAGTACTGGTGCGCCAAGTGGTTCGGCTCGGACCGCGAGATGCTGGCCTTCGCCGAGCGGGCCCTGGACGCGGCCCCGGCCGGCAGCCCGCTGGGCGGGCTCTACCTGCACGCACTGTACGAGCTCCAGCTGCGCGACAGGCTCGGCACCCTGACCAGCGAGGACACCCGGCGCCGACTGCGGCAGACGGCCGCCTCGCTGGCACTGGTCCGGCCGGACCACCGGCAGCTGACCGAGCTGCGGCACCTGCTCGCCGCGTACACCGGCCGGGCCGGACTGCACGACCTCGCCCTGGAGCAGTTCCGCGCGATCGGACCGTACTGCGGCTGCCACCCGTGGACCGACGGGGACGACCCGGTGGCGGCCTTCGAACAGGCCCGCGGCACCGCCGTCCACCTCTCCGGGGCGCAGCCGCTGCCGCCGGAGCTGCGGCCGAAGGCGGGCCTGGGCGGGTAGCGGGTTCGGGGCGGGCAGCCGGCGGGGGCCGGGGCGCCCGGGGCGGGGGCGGCGGGTCAGACCGTGTCGTCGAGCTGAAGCGCCTGGCGGACGTAGGCCGTGTAGAACAGCTCGAAGCCGATCAGGACGGTGTCCGCGCCGTCCCGGCACTCGATGACGTCCCAGTGCCTCTTGACCGCCTCCGGGTCGCCCTTGCGCCACCTGCGCACCTCGACCAGCTCCAGCTCGTCGACCGGCAGGTGGCGGGCCCGCGCGTCGGTCCCACGGACCGGCGAGATCGCGAGCGCGCTGCGCGAGAGGTGCAGGAAGGCCGGTTCGGGGCGGCAGTACGGGCGGGGGCCGATGACGCAGCCCTCGAAGACCAGCACCCGCCCCGCCTTGAGGAGCTGTTCGTGCGTCGGCGTCCGCGCCCCCGTCCCCGTTCCCCAGAGCGGCTCCAGAGCCGTCGCCACCACGTCGAGAATGTCCCCGAGCATTCCGTCTCCCCTCCATCGCTTCCGCGTTCGAATCATTCGACCACGGACGGCCCACCCCGCGAACCCCGCTCCCGGGAACCGGCGAAAAATTCTTTCGCGACGGGTGTCGATCCGGCGCCGACCCGATCGACGCAGGGGTGAGCGGCGGGGAACGGCCCCGCCCGCAGGACCGAGGAGTCACCATGCCGCGCTTCATGACGCTGATCCGGATCGACGAGGACGCCCGGGACGGCTGGGAGCCCGACCCGGGGTTCGAGCAGCGGATGGGGGCACTGTTCGAGGAGATCACCAAGGCCGGGGTGATGCTGGAGACCGCCGGGCTGACCCCGACCGCCCAGGGCACCCGGGTGAGCTGGACCGACGGGAAGATCGGCTACACCGACGGGCCGTTCACCGAGACCAAGGAGGTCGTCGGCGGCTACGCCATCCTGCAGTGCAAGGACAAGGCGGAGGCGCTGGAGTGGACCCGCCGCTTCCTGCGGACCCACCCGGTGCACTGGCCGGTCGAGGCGGAGGTCCGGCAGATCGAAGAGATGCCGCAGCCCCCGAAGTAGCAGGAGGGGAAGGGGTCGTGGCGCCCGGGCGTGTCCCGTGGGTTCCGTCGGATCAGGCAGGGACCCGCAGGACACGCCCCCCGGTTGCCTCCCGCCGCGGGGGCTGCTCTGATGGGTGGCCGTGACGGAGAGGGAGGCGACGGCGGTCGTCGAGGCGGTGTTCCGGATCGAGTCCGCGCGGATCATCGCCGCGGCCGCGCGGATCGTCCGGGACGTCGGCCTGGCCGAGGAGTTGGCGCAGGACGCGCTGGTGGCCGCGCTGGAGCAGTGGCCGCGCGACGGCGTGCCGGACAACCCGGGCGCCTGGCTGACGGCCACCGCCAAGCGGCGGGCGATCGACCTGGTGCGCCGCCGGGAGGTCTACGCCCGCAAACTCGCCGAGGTGGGGCGGTCGTCGGAGGACGTGCCGACGCCGGAGCCGGTGGATCCGGCCGACCCGGAGTCCATCGACGACGACCTGCTGCGGCTGATCTTCACCGCCTGCCACCCGGTGCTGTCGGCACCGGCCCGGATCGCGCTCACCCTGCGGCTGCTGGGCGGGCTGACCACCCCGGAGATCGCCCGCGCCTTCCTGGTGCCGGAGCCGACGGTGGCGCAGCGGATCGTCCGGGCCAAGCGGACGCTGGCCAAGGCCGGGGTCCCGTTCGAGGTGCCGTACGGGGAGGACCGGGCGCGGCGGCTGTCCTCGGTGCTGGAGGTCGTCTACCTGATCTTCAACGAGGGCTACTCGGCCACCGCCGGGGACGACCTGCTCCGCCCGCAGCTGTGCGAGGACGCGCTGCGGCTGGCCCGGGTGCTGGCCGCGCTGGTGCCGGGCGAGCCGGAGGCGCACGGGCTGGCCGCGCTGCTGGAGTTCCAGGCCTCCCGGACGGCCGCGCGCACCGGGCCGGACGGGCGGCCGGTGCTGCTGGCGGAGCAGAACCGGGCGCGCTGGGACGGGCTGCTGATCCGGCGCGGCTTCGAGGCGTTCCAGCGGGCGGGCAGCGGGCCGTACTCGGTGCAGGCCGCGATCGCCGCCTGCCACGCCCGGGCGCGGCGGTACGAGGACACCGACTGGGCGACGATCGCCGCACTCTACGGGCGGCTGCTGGTGCTGACGCCCTCGCCGGTGGTGGCGCTGAACCGGGCGGTGGCCGTTTCTATGGCCCAGGGGCCCGCCGCCGCACTGGAGTTGGTGGACGCGTTGGTGGCCGAGCCGGCGCTGCGCGACTACCACCTGCTGCCGAGCGTGCGGGGCGATCTGCTGGCCCGGCTGGGGCGCAGGGCCGAGGCGCGGGCGGAGTTCGAGCGGGCGGCGGGGCTGACCCGCAACGAGCGGGAGCGGGAGCTGCTGCGGGAGCGGGCGGCCGCACTGGGCGACGGTTAGGGGGTCTCGTCCTGGCGGAGGCGGGCGCTGACCGCGCCGAGGCCCTCGGCGAGGACGGCGAGCTGCTCGCGGGTGAGCACGTCGATCAGCAGCTCGCGCACCAGGGCGACGTGCCCGGGGGCGGCCCGGCGCAGCGCCTCCCGCCCCTGCTCGGTGAGTTCGGCGATCACGCCGCGCACGTCGCTGGGGCAGGAGCGGCGGCCGACCAGGCCCATCCGCTCCAGTTGGGTGACCTGGTAGGTCAGACCGCTCTTGGAGGTGACCAGCTTGTCGGCGAGTTCGGTCATCCGCAGCGAGTCGCCGGGGGCGGCGGAGAGGTGCACCAGGATCTCGTACTGCTGGTGGGAGAGGCCGGAGTCGTCCTTGAGCTGGCGCTCCAGCCGCCGGTTGAGCAGGTTGCTCGCGACGACGAAGCCCCGCCAGGCGGCCATCTCGTCCTGGTCGAGCCAGCGGGGTTCGTTCAGTGAGGACATGGTGCGAAGCCTACTCCCGTTGTTCAAATTCGAACGAAGGTGTACCGTCCCGAGGTAGAGGTTCAAATTTGAACTACTCACCCTCGTTCCCTTGAGGAGGACGTCATGAGCACCGCGGCCCCCGAGCGCATGCCCGCCCTGTACCTGTCGCACGGCGCGCCGCCGCTCGCCGACGACCCGGTCTGGCCGGGCCAGCTGGCCGCCTGGGCCGCCGACCTGCCGCGACCCAAGGCCGTCCTGATGGTCTCCGCCCACTGGGAGGAGGCCCCGCTGGCCCTCGGCGCCGTCACCACCGTCCCGCTGGTCTACGACTTCTGGGGCTTCCCCGAGCACTACTACACCGTCCGGTACGCCGCCCCCGGCGCGCCCGAGCTGGCCGAGCGCGTGCGCAAGCTGCTGCGAGCCCCCGGCACGCCCGTCCAGGACATCCCCGACCGCGGGCTCGACCACGGCGCGTACGTGCCGCTGGTGGAGATGTTCCCGGAGGCCGACGTCCCGGTGCTGCAGATCTCCCTGCCCACACTGGACCCGCAGCGCCTGCTGGAGATCGGCCGCCGGCTCGCCCCGCTGCGCGACGAGGGCGTGCTGATCATCGGCAGCGGCTTCTTCACCCACAACCTGCGGGCGCTCAGCAGGGACGGCCGGATCAGCTCGGTGATGGCCGAGTTCGACGACTGGGGCCGGCGCGCCCTGGACGCCCACGACCTGGACGCGCTGCTCGACTTCGAGCACAAGGCCCCGGCCGGGCGGCTCGCCCACCCGCGCACCGAGCACTTCGCCCCGCTGTTCGTCACCCTGGGCGCCGGCGAGGCCGACCTCGGCAGCCAGCGCAGCGTGATCGACGGGTTCTGGATGGGGCTGGCCAAGCGGTCGATCCAGCTGGGCTGAACGGGTGAGCCCGGCGCGCGCCCGCCCCGTCACAGCGAGCAGCAGGTGAAGCGCTCGCCGATGTGTTCGGGCTGCTCGATCTCGTCGACCAGGGCGACCGCGTAGTCCGGCACCGAGATCCGACTGCGCCCCTCGGCGTCGGTGAGCAGCTGCTCCAGGCCCGTCCGGTAGTGGCCGGTCCGCTCCCCCGGGCCGATCTCGGCGGCCGGGCTGAGCACCGTCCAGCGGACGTCGGAGACGGTCCGGTAGTAGTCCAGCGCCTCGCCGTGGGCGTGCATGATCTGCAGGATCGGCTCCGGCAGGCCCGGAGCGTCCCAGAGCCGCACGCCCCGCGCGGTCTCCAGGCTGCCCGCGCCGCCGACCGCGACCAGCCGGGGCGCAGCCTCGGCGAGCGTCCGCAGGCCCTCGACCAGCGAGCGGGCGGCGGGCTCGATCAGCGCCAGGTGGCCCGGGCCGTCGCCGCCGCCCACGGCGCTCACCAGGACGTCCCGGCCGGCCGCGACCCGGGCCACGTCGGCCGGGTCCAGCACGTCGCCGCGCTCCACGGTGGCGGCCGCGCCGCGGTAGCGGCCCGGGTCCCGGACCACCGCGGTGACTTCGTGCCCGCGGGCCGCCGCCTCCGCGACGACGGCGCTGCCGATGCTGCCGTTGGCGCCGATCACGGCGATTCTGGCCATGGGGTTACCTGCCTGGTCGCTCGGAGGGGTGGCTCGCTGGTCCCACCGGCCTTACCGGCCGCGCTGACCTCAGACAGTTCGATTATCGGACGGAAGTGGGAACGGCCGCCCGCCCAGGTCCGGGTGGACCTCGGCGGGCGGCCGTGCCGCCGGGCTACGGGGCAACCGGGCCGCGTGGCTACCGGGCTACCGGGCTACCGGCAACCGGGCCGCGTGGCTACCGGGCTGCCGGCTGCCGGGCTGCCAGGCTGCCGGGCTCAGGACGCGCCGGTGGCGATGCGCTCGGCCCGGCTGCGCTCGACGCACAGCTCGTTGCCCTCCGGGTCGGCCATGGTGACCCAGCCGGTGCCGTCCGGGCGGCGCTGGTCCGACACCACCGTGGCGCCCAGGGCGAGCAGGCGCTCGACCTCCTCGTCGCGGCTGCGGTCCTGCGGCTGGAGGTCCAGGTGGACCCGGTTCTTCACCGTCTTGCCCTCGGGCACCTGGATGAAGAGCAGATCGGCACCGGCCGACTTCACCAGCGCCTCCGGATCGCCCGGGTTGTCGTCCTCGGAGACCGTGCCGTCCAGCACCTTCGCCCAGAAGTCCGCGAGCCCGAACGGGTCCGCGCAGTCGATCGTCACATGACGTACCAGAGAAGCCATTCGCCTACTCTGACCCGTGCCCTTCGGACGCGTCCAGCCTTTTCCGGGAGTGCCGGTGACCGTCCATCGGGTACGGCGGAAAGGCCGGGACGATCTCCGTGAACGCGTAGCCGCTCTTCTCCGCGACCCGGCAGGAGGCGTCGTTGTCCCCCTCGTGCAGCAGGTCGATCCGGACCAGGCCGTCCCCGGCGAAGGCCTCGAAGGCCCAGACGGTGAGCGCTTCCACCGCGCGCGGCGCCACGCCCCGGCCGCGCGCCGCGGCCGCCGTCCAGTAGCCGACCTCGGCCCGGTCCCCGCCCGCGGCACCGCGCTTGAGCACCACGTTGCCGACCAGCCCGCCGGCCTCGAGGACGGCGAAGGCGTACCGAGTGCCGCTCGCCCGGCCCTCGTGCTGCACGGCCAGCCAGCGCGCGGCCTGTTCGGCGTCGTGCACCGCGTTCCGGGTGCGGCGGCGCAGCGTCTCGTCCCGGTAGGCCTCGATCAGGGCCGGTGCGTCCGCGTCCTCGAAGGGGCGCAGCAGCAGGCCGTCCGCCCTCGGGAAGGCGGTCGACGCCGGGTCGGGTCGATGGTGGCTCATGGGTGCTCTCCCCCTGGGTTCGGAACCGCTTCGCGACTTCCTCGCGATCTTCCTGACGGACGAACACCCACTGCTCGACGGTTGCGGCTTGACCTTGACGCTGGCGGCAGGGTCGGAGGCTTCTCCCATGAGCGAAGAGAACGAAGCAGCGGGAGCGGGTCGGGTCGTGGTGGTCACCGGGGCCGGGACGGGGATCGGGCGGGAGACCGCGCGGGCCTTCGCGGCCGGGGGCGCCCGGGTGGTGGCGGTCGGGCGGCGCCCCGGGCCGCTGGCGGAGACGGCGGCTGCGCACCCTGGGCTGATCGAGCCGCTGGTCGCGGACGTCACCGGACCGGACGCCCCGGAGACGATCGTCGGAACGGCCCTGGAGCGGTACGGGCGGCTCGACGTACTGGTGAACAACGCCGGCATCGTGCGGAGCGGGCACGCCCTCGGCGAGTTCGACCGGCCCGGCATCGAAACGCTGCTGGCCACCAACCTGATCGCCCCGGTGCTGCTCGGGCAGGCCGCGGTGCCCGCCCTGGCCGCCCACCGGGGTGTGGTGGTCAACGTCAGCACGGCCATCGGACAGCGCGGCTGGCCGAACAACTCGGTGTACGCGGCGGGCAAGGCGGCCCTGGAGACGATCACCCGCAGCTGGGCGGTCGAGCTGGCCCCGCGCGGCATCCGGGTGGTCGCGGTGGCCCCCGGAGCGATCGACACCCCGATCGGCGAGCACTCCGGCTTCAGCCCCGAGCAGTCGGCGGCGATCCGCGAGTGGCAGGTGGGGATCACCCCGCTGCGCCGGATCGGCCGGCCCGCCGAGGTGGCCTGGGCGATCACCCAACTCGCCTCGCCGCAGGCGTCGTTCGTGACCGGCGTAGTCTTGTCCGTGGACGGGGGCGCGTTGGTGGCCTGAGGGACGGACGGGCGGGGCGGCGGTGCGGATCGGGGAACTGGCACGGCGGACGGGCAGTACGGCCCGGGCGCTGCGGCACTACGAACAGGCCGGGCTGATCGACTCCGAGCGGGCGGCCAACGGCTACCGGGAGTACCCGGATTCGGCGGTCCCGCGGGTCCGCAACATCCGCGCCCTGGTCGCCGCCGGGCTCACCATGGAGGACCTCCGGCCCCTGCTCAGCTGCCTGGACGGGGACGTGCTGTCCAGGCCGCCGTCCGAGCGGGTGCTGGGGGTCGTCCGGGACCGGCTGGCGGCGCTGGAACGCCGGATCGCCGCCCAGACCGAGGCCCGGGACCGGCTGCTCGCGGCGCTGACGACGGCCGAGCGGCTGCGAACGACGGCCGCGCGCCCGCGTTCGAACGGGTGACACCCCCGATCGGGGGTGTGCAGCGGGCGCGCGGGATAGGACAGTGGGCGCATGCAGATTCCACTCTCCGTGATGGACTTCCTCGACCGGGCCGAGCTGGTCTACGGCGACCGGGTCGGCATCGTCGACGAGCCGGTGCAACCGGCCGAATCCTGGGGCGAGCTGAGCTACCGGCGGATCGCCGAACTCGCCCGGGCCCAGGCCGCCGGGCTGGACCGGCTCGGGGTCGGACCGGGCGAGCGGGTCGCGGTCGTCTCGCACAACTCGGCCCGACTGCTCACCTCCTTCTTCGGGGTGAGCGGGTACGGCCGGGTGCTGGTGCCGGTGAACTTCCGGCTGCGGGCCGAGGAGGTCGCGTACATCGTCGAGCAGAGCGGCGCCTCCGTGCTGCTGGTCGACCCCGAACTCGCCGACGCCCTGGACGGGGTGGTGGCCAAGCACAAGTTCGTGCTCGGCGCGGACAGCGACGCCCTGCTGTACGACTTCGCCCGCGCGCCCCGCCGGTACGCGGTCTCCGAGAACGACACCGCGACCATCAACTACACCAGCGGAACCACCGCTCGCCCCAAGGGCGTTCAGCTCACCCACCGCAACGTGTGGCTGAACGCGACACTGATGGGCCTGCACTACGGCGCGAACGACCGGGACGTGTACCTGCACACCCTGCCGATGTTCCACGCCAACGGCTGGGGCCTGCCGTTCTCGCTCACCGGGCTCGGCGCCCGGCACATCGTGCTGCGCAAGGTGGACGGCGCCGAGATCCTGCGCCGGGTCGAGCGGCACGGGGTGACCTTCCTGTCCGGTGCGCCCGCCGTGGTGCAGATGGTGCTGGACGCGGCCGCCGACTGGGACGGCCCGGTGCCCGGCCGGGACAAGGTGCGGATGATCGTGGCCGGCGCGCCGCCGCCGACCTCGGTGGTGCAGCAGGTCGAGGAGCAGCTGGGCTGGGAGTTCATGCAGCTCTACGGCCTGACCGAGACCGCGCCGATCGTCACCGTCAACCGCTCACGCGCCGAGTGGGACGCCCTGCCGGCCGCCGAACGGGCCGAGAAGCTGGTGCAGGCCGGCGCCCCCGCGCTCGGCACCCAGCTGCGAGTGGACCCCTCCGGCGAGGTGCTGGTGCGCTCCAACACCGTGCTGGACGGCTACTGGCAGCAGCCGGAGGCCACCGCCGAGGCGCTGCGGGACGAATGGTTCCACACCGGCGACGGCGGCGTCCTCACCGACGGCCAACTGACCATCTCGGACCGGAAGAAGGACGTCATCATCAGCGGCGGGGAGAACGTCTCCTCGATCGAGGTGGAGGACTGCCTGTACGGCCACCCGGCGGTCGCCGAGGTCGCGGTGATCGGGGTGCCGCACGAGAAGTGGGGCGAGACGGTCAAGGCGCTGGTGGTGCTCAGGGAGGGCCGGGCGGCCGTCACCGAGGCGGAGTTGATCGCGCACTGCAAGCAGCGGCTGGCCGGCTACAAGTCGCCCACCTCGGTGGAGTTCCGGGCCGAGCTGCCGCGCACGGCCACCGGGAAGCTGCAGAAGTTCCGGCTGCGCGAGCCCTACTGGAGCGGGCGGGAGCGCCAGGTCAACTGACCTCTGCCGACCTCCACGGTCAGCCGACGAGGCCCGAGTCAACCGCCTAGGGCCGAGTCAGCCGACGAGGCCCGAGGCGCGGGCCGCGAGGGCGAGTTCGGTCCGGTTGCGGACCCCGAGCTTGTGCATCGCGGACTTGAGATAGCCGGTCACGGTGTTGCAGGTCAGGCCCAGGTGGGCGGCGATCTCCGGGTTGGTCCGGCCGGTCGCCGCCCAGCGCAGCACCTCGTGCTCGCGCCGGGTCAACGGCCGTGCCGGGGTGACCGGTCGGGGCCCCTCCGGATCCCCCGGACGGTCCGGACGGTCCGGACGGTCCGGACGGTCCGGACGGTCCGGACGGTCCGGCTGTTGCCGGCTCCAGGCGGCGGCTCCCGCGAGCGCCCGGGTGGCCGTCGCCGCCAGCTTGCCGACGGCCGAGATCCGGACGTCCCCGAACGGCACGACGGTGCGCAGCGAGGCGTACACGACGCCGTGCACGGTGTCGCCGTCCAGCAGCGGGACGGTGAGCATCGCGTACAGGTCCTCGGCGGCCACGGCCGCGTCGTAGTGGTGCGAAATGGTCGTGGCCGCACGGTAGTCGGGCACCCAGGTGGGCGCACGCTCGGCGAGCGCCCGGCCGCCCAGGCCGAGTCCGGCCGGGACGGGCACGTCGTGCAGCAGGTCCGCCCGGGTGCCCGCCCAGTGGCGCAGCACCATGCCCTCGGTGCCGGGGCGGCTGCCGGGCAGCGGCTCGGGCACGCCGACCAGGCCGACATCGGCGCCGCACTCGGCCACCACCCGGCGGGCGAGGTCGCCGAGCACGGCGCGCCGCACCAGCTCGGCGGCGCGGGCGGCGAGTCCGGGGTCGTCGGGGGCGCCGTTCGGCACGGAAGTGAGGGGGTCCGCGGCCGTGGTCACCGCGGAATTGTCACATGCGGTGCGGCCGGAGGCGAGAGTCCTGACGTGCGTGTTCCGCGGAGTGGCGGGCGCCGGCGCCGGGCGGGGCGTAGGGTGCGGCCGCGGGCTACCGACGAGTAGCAGCTGCCCTGACCGGAGGAAAGAGTCGATGACCGAACCGAACCCCCCGGCCGCCCCGGGCGCCCCGGGCGCCCCGGGCGACGTCCTGTTCGGCCTGCTGGCCGACCTGCGGGCCGAGAGCGCCGTCCTGGACGCGCTGGTGGCCGAGCTGCCGGCCGCGGGCTGGGCCGGGCCCACCCCGGCCGAGGGCTGGACGGTCGCCCACCAGATCGCCCACCTGGCCTGGACCGACGACTGGACGGCGCTGGCCACCCGCGACCCCGAGGGCTTCACCGCCTCGCTCGGCGGCCACTTCACCGAGCTGCTGGCCGCCGGGGCCGACCCGGTCGAGGAAGGGGCCCGGGATGGGGCGGCCGCCGAACCCGCCGCCCTGCTCGCCCGCTGGCGGGCCGGCCGGGAGGAGGTGCTGGCCGCTCTGACCGCCGCCCCCGCCGACGTCCGGCTGCCCTGGTTCGGCCCGCCGATGAAGCCCGCCTCGATGGTCACAGCCCGGCTGATGGAGACCTGGGCGCACGGCCAGGACGTCGCCGACGCGCTCGGCGTGACCCGGGAACCCACCGCCCGGCTGCGGCACATCGCCCACCTGGGCCTGCGCACCCTCGGCTTCGCCTTCGCCGCACACGGCCTGCCCGCGCCGGAGACCCCGGTCCGACTCGAACTGACCGCGCCCGACGGCGGCTCGTGGACCTTCGGCCCGGCCGACGCCACGGACGTGGTGACCGGCCCGGCCCTGGACTTCTGCCTGCTGGTCACCCAGCGCCGCCACCGCGACGACCTCACCCTCACCGCCACCGGCCCCACCGCCACCGCCTGGCTCCCGATCGCCCAGACCTTCGCCGGCCCGCCCGGCAAGGGGCGGCGACCGGCCTCCGGCGCCTGAACGGCCACCGCCTGGTCTGTGCATAGACTGCGATTCGGCCGAACGCACAGACCAGGTAGGGCACCATGAGCTTCTACGAGCGACACCGCGACTTCGTGGAGGAGGTGCTGCGCACGGCCCCCGACGGTGTCCGCGTCGAATGGTCCGGCGACACGCTGGTCATGCACGGCACCCCCACCGGTATCCACCAGCTGAACCTCGTACTCGTCCAGCGGCAGTTCGAGCAGCACGCCCCGGACGGCTACATCTTCAGCGGCTACAGTCCGCTGACCACCCCCGACGTGACGAAGTCACGCAACCCCGATCTGACCTATCTTCCGATCGCCTCCCTGGCCCGGCCGGGCAACAGCACCCCCGCCGAAGAGGCCCTCATCGCGATCGAGGTGGTCTCGCCGTCCAATGCGGGGAACGACTGGGTGGACAAGCTCCGCGACTACGCGGTGATGCGCGTCCCGCTCTACCTGATCGTCGATCCGCGGGAGGGCACGGTCACGCTGTTCTGCGAACCGAGCCACGACCGCTACCACGCGCGGCACGACCGCAAGTTCCGCGACAGCATGCGGATCCCCGCTCCGTTCGACTTCGACCTGGACCTGAGCGGACTCGTGCGCTACCCCGACTGAGTGTCGGAGCGCCGGGGTTCAATGGTGGGTATGAACGACCTGCTGGGCCGTCTGCCCGCCGCCCCGGAGTTGCGCGACCGTTGCCGGGCCCTCGCCGTGCTGGACGTGATCCTCAGCCCGGGTGACTGGGGGCCGCGCTACCACACCTTCAACTGCCACTGGGCGCCCGGCGAGGAAGTGAGCTGGGTGCGCAACGACGGACCCGGCGGAACTGGCCGAGGACCTCGCGGAGATCGGCTACCCGCGCTGAGCGGACCGAAGAGTCAGAGGCCGATCCGGAGCGGGGTGAGGCGGGTGGCGATCAGGTTGGTGGCGCCGCGGTCGCGTTCGATGTGGCCGTGCACCAGCAGACCGGCCCGGTCCAGGGCGGTGCGGCGCTGGGACTCCCAGACCGGGCGGTTGCAGATCACGTTGATCAGACCGGTCTCGTCCTCCAGGCTGAGGAAGAGCACCCCGCCGGCCGTCGGCGGCCGCTGGCGGTGGGTGACCAGGCCGCCGACCACCACCGCCGTTCCCGGTGGCACGTCCGGGAGTTGGGCGGCGCTGAGTGCGCCGCCGCGGTCCAGGTGGGCGCGCAGGTGCTGGAGCGGGTGGCTGGTGGCGGAGGTGCCGGTGGCCCACAGGTCGGCGATGGTCTCCTCGACCGGGCTCATCCCCGGCAGCTCCGGCGCCTCGGTGCCGGGCGTGGTGCCGGGGAGCAGTTCGGCCGATATCCCGGCGAACGCGCCTGCCGCCCACAGTGCCTGACGTCTCGTCAGTCCGAAGCAGTCGAAGGCGCCGGCCGTCGCCAGCGCCTCCAGGGCGGGTGCGGGCAGGCCGGTGCGGCGGGCAAAGTCCTCCAGGTCGTCGTACGGCTGCCCGGCCGCGATCGCCTCGGCCTGCGGGGTGCCGATGCCGCGCACCGTCTCCAGGCCGAGCCGGATGGCCGGTTGGGGGCGGCCGGCGGTCAGCGGCGGCACCGGGGTCGGACCCCGGTACGGCTCCAGGGTGGGGCGGGGCCCGCTGGCATTGACGTCCACCCCGCGCACCCGCACACCGTGCCGCCGGACGTCCGCGACCAGGCTGAGCGGCGAGTAGAAACCCATCGGCTGGTTGGCCAGCAGGGCGCAGGTGAAGGCCGCCGGGAAGTGGTGCTTGAGCCAGGCGCTGGCGTACACCAGGTAGGCGAAGCTGATCGCGTGGCTCTCCGGGAAGCCGTAGTTGGAGAAGGCCTCGATCTTGCCGTAGACGTCCTCGGCGACCTCGGCCGGGATGCCGCGCTCGGCCATCCCGGTGAGCAGCCGGTCGCGCAGCCGGGCGACCCGCTCGTGGGAGCGCTTGGCACCCATCGCCTGGCGCAGCCGGTCGGCCTCGGCGGGGGTGAACCCGGCGCAGTCGATGGCGAGTTGCATCATCTGCTCCTGGAACAGCGGCACCCCGAGGGTCTTGCCGAGGGCGTTCTCCATCAGCGGGTGCGGGCAGCCGGGCGGCTCCGCCCCGGCGCGCCGGCGCAGGTACGGGTGGACGGAGCCGCCCTGGATCGGGCCGGGGCGGATCAGCGCGACCTCGACCACCAGGTCGTAGAAGTGGTCCGGCTTGAGCCTGGGCAGGGTGGCCATCTGCGCCCGGGACTCGACCTGGAAGACGCCGACGGTGTCGGCCCGGCGCAGCATCGCGTACACGCCCTTGTCGTCGTCCGGGATGCCGGCCAGGTCGTAGCGCAGGCCGTGGTGCCGCTCGATCAGGTCGCAGGCGTCGTGCAGCGCGGCGAGCATGCCGAGGCCGAGCAGGTCGATCTTCACCAGCCCGGCACCGGCGGTGGACTCCTTGTCCCACTGCAGGACGGAGCGCCCGGGCATCCGGGCCCACTCGGTCGGGCAGATCTCCCCGATCGGCTCCCTGGTGAGCACCATGCCGCCCGAGTGGATGCCCAGGTGACGTGGCAGACCGTGGAGTTGGGCGGCGAGCGAGAGCACGTCGGCGGGGATGACGGCGTCCGCGCCGGGGGCGGAACGGAAGTCGGCCTGCCGGCTGAAGGCGTCCACCTGGCCCTGCGGGTAGCCGAGCACCCTGGCCGCGTCGCGGATCGCCAGCCGGGGGCGGTAGGTGATCACGTTGGCGACCTGGGCGGCGTGCTCGCGCCCGTAGCGGCGGTAGACGTACTGGATGACCTCCTCGCGGCGGCGGTTCTCGATGTCCAGGTCGATGTCGGGCGGGCCGTCCCGGGCGGTGGAGAGGAAGCGTTCGAACAGCAGCTTGTAGTGGATCGGGTCGACGGCGGTGATCCCGAGGGCGTAGCAGACCGCCGAGTTGGCGGCCGAGCCGCGGCCCTGGCACCAGATGTCCTGGCTGCGGCAGAAGTCCACGATGTCGTGCACGATCAGGAAGTAGCCGGCCAGGTCGAGGTCCTCGATCACGTCCAGCTCCTTGGCGAGCTGGCGGCGGGCGGCGGCGTTGCCGGGGCCGAACCGGGCCGGGCCGCCGGCCGCGACCAGGGCGCGCAGGTGGCCGATCTCGGTCTCCCCGTCGGGGACGGGGTAGCCGGGCAGTTCCGGGTCCAGCCTGGCGAAGTCGAAGGCGCAGGCCCGACCGAGTTCGGCGGTGGCCCGCTGCACGCCGGGGAAGCGGGCCAGTCGGGCGGCCATCTCCCGGCCCGAGCGCAGGTGCGCGGTGCCGGACGCCCGCGTCCAGCCGGCCGCCTCCTGGAGCGTGCGGCGCTCGTGGAGGGCCGCCAGGCTCTGGGCGAGGCGGCCCTGGGCGGGGCCGGCGTGGTGAGCGTTGGTGGAGGCGATGACGGGCAGCCGCAGTTCTCCGGCGAGCGCGGCGAGGGCGTCGTTGCGCCGGTCGTCGCCGGGCTGCCACTGGTCGATCAGCTCGACGTACACGTTCTCGCGGCCGAACGCCTCGGTGAGGGTGCGGAGTCGGCGCTCCGCCTCGCCGGTGGCGAGGCCGGCCGGGACCCGGCCGAGGCGGCAGCCGGTGAGCACCGCCCAGTGGCCGTCGTGCGCCTCGGCGAGCGTCGCGAAGTCGTACGCCGGGCGGCCCTTGGCACCACCGGCCAGTTGGGCGGCGGCGATCGCGGCGGACAGCCGGCGGTAGCCGGCCGGGTCGCGGGCCAGGACCAGCAGGTGCTCGACACCCTCACTGTTGTGACGGATCGTCAGTTCGGCGCCGAACGCGGTGGCCACGCCCGTCCCCCGGGCCGCCTCGGCGAGCCGGACGGCGCCGTACAGGCCGTCGTGGTCGGTGATCGCCAGGGTCTCCACGCCCAGCCGGGCCGCCTCGGCGACCAGGTCCTCCGGGTCGCTGGCGCCGTCCAGGAAGCTGAAGGCGGAGTGGACGTGCAGTTCGGCCCAGGGTTCGCCGGGGGCGCCCTTCTCGGTGGGGGCTTCCCCGGTGGGAGCTTTCTCGGCGGGGGCTTCCGAGGCGGGGGTTTTCTCGGTGGGGGCTTTCCCGGTGGGAGCTTCCGAGGCAGGGCGGCGCAGCGGGACGACCGTGCGGTCCGGCGCGGAGCCGGTCAGCCGGCGGTGCAGTTCGCTCCAGGGGAGGGTGGGGTGGCTGGTGAAGCCCATCGGGGGTTGCCTTCGTCGTTCTCGTTCCGGTCCTGCTCCCCCCCTTTCCTCCGGGTCCCGGACGGCCGCTAGTCGTAGCCGGCCTCCAGGTACCACGCACCCCCCTCCACGGTGAGCAGCAGCGCCCGACCGCCGTCCACCACCATCTGGAACCGCGCCCGGCGGCGGGCGAGCGACTGGTCCCACCAGTACTCGACCGCCGGCCAGGGCCCGGTCCAGCCCGCCACCCGCTCCTCGCGGCCCCGGACCACGACCAGGGCCGGCCGGCCCGACACCCCCGCCCGGCCGTCCACCGTGACCGGTCGCCCGGCCTCGTCCAGCACCCGTACCGGCGCCGGCTCGCGCAGCACCACGGCCGGCCAGAGGTCCGCGGCCCGCTCCGCCAGCCGCCCCGGCCAGGGCGCGTCCGCAGCGACCGGCGCCTCGTACGGTTCGCCCCACGGCACCCGGACCTGCTGCTCGCCCGGGCCGCGGCCGCCCGCCGACTCGATCCGGCGCAGCCCGGCATGCCCGAGCACCGCCTGCACCCGGGCCACCGCGCGCTCCACCCGGTCGTCCGCGACGGCCTGGCCCCACAGGGCGAGCTGGCGGCCCTGGTCCGGAGAGAGGCCGTCGGGGACGAGGCGGAGCAGGGCGAAGCCCTCTCGATCGCCTTGAGCGGTGGCGAAGGTGCCCATGCCCTGCCAGGCCTGGAGCTGCCAGCGGACCCGCTCGGCCAGCGCCGTGGCGGACAGCCGACCCTCGTGCCGCCACAGCCGCGAGACCGTCCGGCCGTCCGCGCAGGCCACCTCGACCGCCACCCGGCGGCAGGTCAGCCCGGCCCCGGACAGCCGCTGGTGCAGCTGCTCGGCCAGCGTGCGGGCGACGAACACCAGCGGCTCGGCCAGCGGCTCCGGCGGGTCGAAGCGCTGCTCGACGGCGAGGTCCGGCTCCTCGTCGCGCGGCACCAGCGGGCGCGGCTGCAGGCCGCGGGCCAGCCGGTGCGCGACCGCGCCGGTCGGGCCGAAGCGGTCCGCGACCGCCTCGGGCGGCAGCGCGGCAAAGGCCCCGACGGTGGGCAGGCCGAGCCGCCCGAGCAGCTCGGCCAGCGCCTCGTCGCCCAGTGCGGCCACCGGGTACGGGGCGAGGAACTCCGCCGTGCGACCGGCGGGCACCAGCACCCCGGCGCGGGCGGCGAGCACGGCGGCGAACAGGCCGTCGGCGACGCCGATCCGGGCGTGGGGGGTGGTGGGTGTGGCCGGTTCGACGGCGGGCTCGGCGGACGCGGCGGGCACGGCGGACGCGGCGGGCTCAGTGGGCTCAGTGGGCTCAGTGGGCTCAGTGGGCTCAGTGGGCACGGCGGACGCGGCGGGCACGGCGGACGCGGCGGACGCGGCGGGCACGGCGGACGCGGCGGGCACAGCGGGCACAGCGGGTGCGGTGGACGCGGCGGGCAGCGCCATCGCGCCGGGGACGGCGTCCGGGACGGGCGGCCGCCCGAGGGCGTTCGCCACCGCCGTGCCGACCAGGGCCGCGAGCGCCTCCTCGCCGCCGAAGTAGCGGCCCGGGCCCTTCACCGGAATGGCGCACAGGCCCGGGCGGATCACCTCCACCCGGGGCGTGAACGCCTCGACCGCCGCGACCACCGGTTCGAAGCGGCGGGTCTCCGCCTCCGGGTCGCGGTCGCGCAGTTCCAGTTCCGGGCAGAGCCGCTGAGCCAGCTTGAGCCGCTGCCCCTGCCGCACCCCGGCGGCCCGGGCACCCGCCGAGCAGGCGAGGATCCGGCCACCCTCGGTCACCGCCACCGGGTCGTCGCCGGTGACGGCCACCACCGGCCAGTCCGGGCACCAGACCACCAGCACCCTGGGGGTCCGGCCGCCGTCGGGTGTCGTCGCCACGTCCACGTCCACGTCACACCACCGCCGCCACGAGCTCCGGGAGCGCCGCGGGGGCCGGCTGTCCCGTCGGCTCCGCCAGGGGCTGCGGCTGCTCCCGGTGCTCCCGGAGCGGGCGCACCGCGCCGTGCTCGTCCGGCAGCCAGAGCCGGGCCGTCCGGCCGCGCACCGCCGAGCCCCGCCCCTCGGCCACCACCTCCACCTGGCGCCCGGCGAGCTGCCCGTAGCCGTCCCCCAGCCCGAACCAGCGCCCGGACCGCACCTCCAGCCGCAGCACCGCCCCCGGCCACGGCCCGGCCACCAGCAGCACGCAGCCGCTGCGCCGCAGCACGGCGGCCAGTCGGGTGGCCAGCTTCGGCGGCACCGGCCCGTCCGGACGCAGCATGATCAGTTCGACCGCGCCGGCCAGCACCGACACCACCTCGGGCCAGTGCGGCCCCGGGTCGTCGGCGACCAGCAGGCGGCGCAGGTCCAGCCCGTACCCCTCGGCGGCGGCGAGGCCCAGGTCCGGCAGCCCGACCGCGGCCGCCCAGCCGCCCCCGGCCTCCCGGACCCCGGCGGCCAGGGCCAGCAGCAGTCCGGCGTCCCCGCCCGCCACCGACACCGCCGTCCCGCGCCGCAGCCCGCCGTCCGGCAGCACCTCGCGCAGGGCGGGTGCCACCGGTACCAGCCCGCGGCCCGCGACCGACCGACCGCCCTCGGGCGCGGGCACGGCAGCCGGGAGCGCCACCGGCCGCAGCGCGGGGCGGCCGGGCTGCTCGGCGATGGATTCGAAAGCGGGTTCGAAAACGGGCACAGCCCCAGGATCGAACATTCGTTCGCAAAGATTCAAGTCCACTTCATCGCCCCCACCCGTCACGCTCCGTGGTCCCGCTCCGGCGGAGGCTGTGCGTTCCCGCGGGATCCAGCGGGCCCTCATTGATTTATTGATCCCGCGTTTACCGGGCGCCGACAGCATTCGGGCCCATGAACAGACGATCACGCGTCGGCACCTGGCTGGGCCTGCCGGCCCTGGCCGTGTGCGCCACACTCGCAGCTCCGTCGCCCCCCGCACAGGCCGTCACCACGGTCACCGACCAGGAATCCACGATCACCTTCAGCAACAACAAGTGCCTTGAGGTGGCCGGGAGTTCCACGGCGGATGGTGCGCAGGTCCAGATCTACGACTGCAACGGCTCCGGCGCCCAGAAGTGGCTCTCCCGCGAATACCCCGACGGGCGTCCAGGCGTCGCGTTCTACAACGCCGCCTCCGGCAAGTGCCTGGACCTGCAGAACAACAACCACACCGACGGCGCCAGGATCCAGCTGTGGCCGTGCAACGGCAGCGATGCACAGCGCTGGATCTTCACGAACGAGACCGTGGGCAGCCCCCTGGAACTGTCCAGCTACGGCTCCCCCGGCTGTGTGGACGTACCGAACAGGAACTTCGCCAACGGGCAGGCGGTCCAGTACTACCGCTGCAACAGCAGCCCCGCCCAGAACGTCAGCTTCCAGCAGGCCTCCGTGTCCTCCCGCCCCATCTACGCCATCGCCCACAACCTCAACGACCCGGGCCAGGTCTACCCGGCACTGGCCGCCGGCTACAACGCGATCGAGGCCGACGCCTGGTGGGGCATGCCCTCGAACAGCGGCGTCGCCTGGTGGGCCCACGACGGCGACGTTCCGGCCTCCGGCTCCGCACCCCGGTTCCAGGACCTCGCCGGCAGGATCATCGCCGCGAAGAACGACCACAAGAACATCACCTTCGTCTGGATCGACGTCAAGAACGCCTGGAGCGGTGGCAGCTTCGCGGTCGACCAACTGCTCGATCTGGCGCACCAGCTCACGAGCAACGGCATCGCCGTCGTCTTCGAGATGAGCGGCGACGAGGGCAACGCCCAGTGGACCCAGGTCGCCAACGACGTCGCGGGCAACGGCATGGAGGGCCTGTTCGCCGCCAACGACTCCCTGAGCAGGACCCAGAGCCTGTTCGACGCGACGAACATCCCGCAGCTGCGCCGCTTCACCGACCGGGGCGCGGCGAACCTCGCGCTCGGCTGCGCGACCGGGCCGTTCAGCACCGACACCTCCTACCGCGACCGCGGCGACGGCGGCCACGGCGGCCGGCAACTCGGCGGCGTCATGGCGTTCACCCTCAACGACAGCGGCAACTCCACCAACTGCATGGCGTCCCTGCTGTCGCGGACCGGCGTCGACGGCATCATCCTCGGGCACGACGTGGACGACTACCAGGACGACGCCACGACCCGGGGCGCGCTGGCGCACTACACCGACTGGATCACCTGGCACCCGAACCAGGTGCGCATGGCCACCGACCGGGACAACATCTTCGGCTGATCGTCTCGGCCGACCGTTTCGGCCGACCGTCTCGGCCGACCGTGAAGCACGACCGGACGATCCGGTGAGCCGAGCGGCTGAGGGGGGCTGCCTCCCCCTCAGCCGCTCATCGCTGTGGCGGCATCCCGGGTCGGATGCGCCGAACACGCGCCCCCGGGGCCGACCGGGCGATCCCCGGGGCCGATCGGGTGACCGACAACCCTTTTTTCCTTGACAAATTTTTTTGTCGGTCGGATGCTGGAACGGTGCTGGACATCGCCGTGATCGAAGAACCCGCCGCAGCCGAGGCCTCCCTGGACCCGATCCGGTCCCGGATCCTCGCCGCCCTCGCCGACCCCGGCTCGGCCGCCATGCTGGCCACCCGGCTGGGCCTGCCCCGACAGAAGGTCAACTACCACCTGAAGGAACTGGAACGGCACGGACTCGTCGAACTCGCCGAGGAACGGCGCAAGGGCAACGTCACCGAACGGGTGTACCGCGCCACCGCCGCCTCCTACGTGATCTCCCCCAGCGTCCTGGCCGCCGTGAGCCCGGACCCCTCCCGCTCCCCCGACCAGCTCTCCGCCCGCTGGCTGCTCGCCCTGGGCTCCCGGCTGGTGCAGGAGGTCGGGGCCCTGCTCACCGGCGCTTCCCGGGCCAAGCGGCGGGTCGCCACCTTCGGCATCGACGCCCAGGTCCGCTTCGCCTCCGCCGCCGACCGGACGGCCTTCGCCGAGGAGCTGTCCCTGGCCGTGGCCACCCTGGTCAGCCGCTACCACGACGAGTCCGCCCCCGGGGGCCGCAGCCACCGGGTGGTCGTCGGGCTGCACCAGATCCCCTCGGCTCCGGCTCCGGGGGCTGTGGGTGCCGTGGCAGCTGCCGCGCCCGAACCCGATCAGGAGAACGAGAAATGACCCACCCCTTCGAGATCGAACTGGAGACGACCCTCCCGGCGAGCCCGGAACAGGTCTGGGAGGCCATCGCCACCGGCCCGGGCATCGACTCCTGGTTCATGGGCCGCAACGAACTCGACCCGCGCGAGGGCGGGACCGCCACCATGGAGACCGGCGGCCACCGCGCCGAGGCGGTCGTCACCGCCTACGAGCCCGGCAAGCGCCTCGCCACCCGCACCGCCACCGCCGAGGACGGCCGGTTCATGGCCTTCGAGTACCTGGTCGAAGGGCGGGACGGCGGCAGCACCGTACTCCGCGTCGTCCACAGCGGCCTGCTCGGCGACGACTGGCAGGACGAGTACGACGCGCTGCGCCGCGGCTGGCCGTTCCACCTGCACACCCTCGGCCAGTACCTCGCCCACTTCCCCGGCCGCACCGGCGCCCCCGTCTTCGCCGCGGCCCCGGCAGCCGGGCGCCCGGGCCCGGAGATCCGCGGCCTCCTCGCCCGCGCGCTGTCACTGCCGCTGCCGGTCACCGCGGGTGCCCGGGCCCACGCCGAACCGGCCGGGCTGCCGGCGCTGGACGGGGAAGTGGTCTGGGCGGACGACGAACGCTTCGAACTCCGCACCGCCGACGGGCTCTACACCTTCCACCACGGCGCGGGAACGGTGCTGATGTTCCACCACCTCTTCGGGCCCGCGACGGACGGGGCCGAAGCCGCCTGGCAGCAGTGGCTGGCCGGACTCCTCGTCTGACGCGCACGCATCGTCCGTCCCGGCCCCCGGGCCCCGGCCCCGGCAGCGCGACCTTCCCGGCATCCCGGCCTCCCGATTTCCGCACGCCCACGAGAACCGCAGACCCACAAGAACCGAGGAACCACTCATGCGCACCCTGATCAGCACCGCCTTCGTCTCGCTCGACGGCGTCGTCGAGGCCCCCGGCGGCGAACCCGGCTACCGCAACTCCGGATGGACCTTCAAGAACGTCGAGTTCGTCCCCGAGGCCTACGAGATCAAGGGGCGGGAGCAGGAGGAGGCCACCGCGATGCTGATGGGCCGGGTCAGCTACCAGGCTTTCAGCCCGGTGTGGCCGGACATGCCGGAGTTCGCCCGCTACAAGACGCTGCCGAAGTACGTCGTCTCCACCACCCTCACCGAGGACGACCTGGTCCCGAACTGGGGCGAGACCACGATCCTGCGCACCGTCGACCAGGTCGCCGCCCTGAAGGAGACCGAGGGCGGCCCGATCCTCCTCCACGGCAGCGCCGCCCTGAACCACAGCCTCTCGGACGCCGGCCTGATCGACCGCTACCACCTGCTCGTCTACCCGCTGCTGCTCGGCGCGGGCAAGCGCCTGTTCAGCGCCACGGACAAGGACGCCCAGAAGCTGCGGCTGGTCGAGCACGAGGTCTACAGCAACGGCCTGCAGAAGCAGGTCTTCGACGTCGTACGCTGACCGGCGGCAACGCCCGGTGGACCGCCGGGAACCAGGACGGGGACCAAGGCGGGGGCCACCGGGACCCAAAACCGGTGGACAGGTTCCCGGCGGTCAACAGACTGATCCCATGACGGTGAACGACGACAAACACGACCTCCGGATCTACGTCCAAGACGCCCGCGACGCCCTGCTGTGGAAGCTGGACGGCCTCTCCGAGTACGACCTCCGGCGCCCGCTCACGCCCACCGGAACCAACCTGCTGGGCCTTGTCAAACACGTCACCGGGGCCGAGGCGCTGTACCTCGGCGAGACCTTCGGGCGCCCCTTCCCCGAACCGACCCCGCTGTGGTTCATCGGCACCGACGAGCCGAACGGCGACCTGTGGGCCAGGGCCGAGGAGAGCACCGAGGAGGTCATCGGGCGCTACCGCCGGGTCTGGGCGCACTCGGACGCCACCATCGAGGCGCTGCCGCTGGACGCCGTCGGCCGGCTCCCGTTCGGCGACCGCCCGCAGCAGACCCTGCACCGGGTGCTCGTCCACCTGATCGCCGAGACCCACCGGCACGCCGGCCACGCCGACCTGGTCCGCGAACTCATCGACGGCGCTGTCGGCCAGCGCTCCGACGGCGCCAACGCGGCTCCCGGAGACGCGACTTGGTGGCAGGACCACCACGACCGGGTGGAGCGGGCGGCCCGCGAGGCGGGTGGGCTCGCTTGAGTACGGAGGCGGAACCGGCCCGCCTCCCGGAGATCCGTGCGGTGCCGGGCACGGATCAAGGTGTCAGGACGGCCGCACGGTGCGTGCCGTGCGGAGGTCCCGCCGTCCGGAATGCCGGCCAGTTCCTGCACCGCGGGCGGGAGCTGTGGTGGGACTCCGACCTCCACTGCCCGTCCTGCGACCTGCACTTGTGCGAGCACTCGGGCTCCGAGGATTCGGAGGCGATGCCGAGGGACCTCCGGGCGGCGCTGCTGGCCGTGCACGGCCCAGCCCGGCTGCGGCTCGCCGGGCCGCTCGGCGATCCGGTGGCGGTGCTGCGGCTGCTGCGTGACGGGGGCCGGACACCGCTCCGCTCGGCGCGTGAACTGCTGGACGAGCTGCGGGAGTTCGGGCTGAGCGGGACGGCCGTCGAGATGGCGTGGTGGCGGGTGCGGCTGGGTGAACTGGGTGTCGCCGCGGAGGTCGAGGCAGGCTTCGGACGGGCGTACCGGTACGTGGGGCCGCCGGAGCTGTGGGAGTGGGCGACGGCCTCCGGCGATCCGGGTCCGGTCGGGCGACCAGCGCGGACGGCGGTCGGCCGACCGGTACGGACGGCGGCCGGGTTCGTCTCCTGGGCGGACGGGCGGGCGGCGGCGGAGTTCGCGGAGCCGTTCACCTTCGTGGTCGACCTGGGCGGCGCGCTGCGACTCGCCCCGCGCCGCAGCGAGCACGTGGCCTGCGCGGGCGGGGAGCCGGTGCTGAGCGCCGGGGAGATCGGGTTCCGGCGGTCGGGCGGCGGGGGCTGGGAGGTCGGGACGGTCAGCAACCTCTCCACCGGCTACTGCCCGGACGTCGTCTCCTGGCCCGCCGTCGCCGCCGCCCTCGACCAGCTGGGGCTGCCGCACCCGGGCGGCTTCACCCAGGCGGTGGCGTTCCGGCGCTGCACCCGGTGCGGGCAGTGCGGCATCGTCCGGGAGGGGCACTACGTCTGCGTCTTCTGCGACGCGGACCTGCCGGAGCGGTGGAACGTGGACGAGGTGAGCGTGGACGAGGTGGCGGTGTCGTAGGCACCGCTCCGGGGCGGCGGCTGCCGTCGGCAGGGAAACCCCCGTGGCACTGTCGGGTCGGCCCGCTAGGGTCGGGTGGGTCAGGGGCGGAACGGGGAAGGGCGGGGCAGGTGGGAAGTGTGCGGGAGGCCGGAGTTCCGGGCGGCGTGGTGCACCAGGGGAGCCGGGAGTTCCTGGTGCGGGAGGGGCTGCCGTCGGCCGGGGCGTTCCTGGACTTCCGGGTGCTCGATGAAGGCTCGCTGAAGGCCTTCCCGGCTGCCGGGGCGGAACGGCTCTTCGTCCTCGGAGAGACGGACTACTGCACCCCCTTCGCCGCCCTCGGCGACCTGGTGCTGCTGGACGGGACCACCGGCGAGGTGTTCCTCGGCAACGGCGGCCCCCGACGGGACCGGCTGGCCTCCGGCCTGCCCGCGCTGGCCGCGCTGGTGCGGGAGGTGGAGGCGGTGGGCGAGGCCGCCCGGCGCCCGGAGGCGCTGGACGGACGGCGCGGGCCCGCGGTAGTGGCCGAGGTGACGGCCCAGGCCGAGCAGCGGATGCGGGAGATCGACCCCGGGCTGTTCGACGGCGGCCCCACGCCCGCGCACTGGGGGACGGCCCTGCTGGTCCGGGCCCTGGGCTGGGGCGCGCTGCCCGGCGGCCCGGGCGGCCCCGCGTACCGGGTCGGCACCGAGCTGGTGGCCGAGCTGGCGGCGCTGACCGACGAGGACGGCGGCGCGGGCCGGATCCACCGGTTCCGACCGGAGGCGCTGCCCGCCGCCCTGACCCACGAGCCGACCCGGCGGCTGCTGACCGAGATCGGACTGCCGCTCGGCGGGGCGATGTTCGGAGTGTGCGAGGAACCGCTGGTCACCATGGCGGAGGCGTACCCCGAGTACTTCGACGGCGAGGAGGAGCGCCCGTACCAGCGGAACTACCTCGCGCTCGGCGACTGGCCGACCGACCTCACCATCGCCCTCGACGGCGCCACCGGCCGGCTCGAACTGCCCGACTGGTACGACGACGGCCAGCCCGAGGCCTACCTCAACCGCGACCTGACCGCCCTGCTCTACGCCCTGTGGACGTACGAGCGGCTGCACGCCGAGTGGGAGCGCTGGGAGCACGGCCGGGGCCGGGACACCTGGGCGGTGTTCGACCCGCAGTCGCTGCTGAGCACCGTGGTGGACCGGCTGGTCGAGGGCGTCGACCCGGAGGCCTTCGCCTCACCTGGCCGCTCCTGGCGGCTGCTCGCCGAGGACGGGCACCTGGGCGGCCTGCTCGGGTGACCGGCGGGGCGGGGCCCGACTGCCGGCGGGGCGGGGCGGGTCGTCGGCGGAGCGGGGCCGACTGCCGACGGGGCGGGGCGGGGCGCGTACCCGTTCCGGTGTTGTGTCCGGGGCAGGATCCGCCCGCGACCGGGCCGTCGCGCCGGTACGCTGCCCCGGTGACGAACATCCGTACGGCGGCCGGGCGAAGACGGGCGATGCTCCTCGGCATCGGTGCCGGCCTCTCCCTCGCCTCGGCGGGCACGTTGTACGGCCTGCTGTACGTGCGGTCGCTGGACTACGGGGAGCGCTGCGAGCGCGGCCTGGTGTCGGGCGGCGGGCGGCTGCTGGAGACGGGCGCCTCCTGGCTCCCGCCGGACGCGTGGTGCCGGTTCGAGGACCGGAGCCTGTCCACCACGCCGTTCTGGGCGCTGCTGCTGTTCTACGCGCTGCTGACCGTGGTGGTCTGGTCGGGCACCGCGCTGCTGCACACCGTCCGTCCGCGCCCGAACCCGGGACTGGACTGGCAGCCGGGGCACACCGCCGGTCGGAGCCGGTAGCGGACCGATGACCGGGGTGGGTGGCGAGGTCTCGGGCGGGGTCCTGGCCGGTGGCGGTGTTCGAGCGTACGGCGCAGGTCAACAGGGTGCCCCGTGCGCGTATTGCTGGTGACCGACGACGGCGGCAGCGCGGCCCTCACGGACGCGCCCGGTGGCGGGCTCTGCGTGCGGATCACGCTGCGCAGCGCCCACGGCTCCCGACCGGCACCGCTCAACCCACGGCGGGCAGCACCGAGGAATGGTGGTTGACGATCAGCCACTTGCCGCCGCGCTTCTCGTATTCGTAGCTGTAGCGGGCCTCGACCGGCTTGGTCTCGCCGGCCTTCGGGTCGGTGAGGTAGAAGCGGTAGAGGCCCGCGTCGATCGCCGAGGTGGCGCCCAGGACGTTTATCACCGACCGGACCTTCTCGCCGCGCGGCTTCTTCGCCAGGAAGTGCTCGAAGTAGTCGACGATCCCGGCCCGGTCGGTGCGGATCACCGGCGAGGCGGTGGGCAGCAGCACCGCGTCCGGGGCGTAGCGGTCGGCGACCTTCCCGGCATCGCTGGTCTGCAGCGCCGCGTTCCACTGGTCGAAGAGCGCGGCGATCTCGCGCTCGGAGGCCTTGCCGCGCCGGTTCCGCTCCTCCCCCGCCTGGGCCGCCCCGACCCCGGCGGTGAAGGTCCCGACGGCGACCACCACGGCGGCGGTGCCGAGCACGGCGCGGGTACGGAACGTGGACTTCATCGGGCCTCCTGCGAGAGGGAGTCAAGGACTCGCCCGGCGGTTCGTCCGCCGGGCGACCGTTCCCCGGGTGCGCGGGTCGGCCGCTCTCCGGGCGCCCGTTTCTCCGGTGGGCCCACTCTCGCGAGCGGCGGGTCAGCACCCGTACAGCGGAAGGCAAAGGCACGGCCAAGGCTGCGCCAAATCCGTTCGGGAGAAAGGGAGTACGAATCATGGACCGCGCTGCGGGGAACGCCTACCCGGCAGGTGCGGAACGGAACGCGCGCGGCGACTCGGCGAGCTACCAGGACCAGGCCGAACGGACAGCCGGGGACGCGGAGTCGCTCGGACTGCTGGAGGGGCTGCCGGAGGCGAAGCGGCAGCCACCGACGCTGGCGCGCTGATCGGGGGGAGCCTCGGCCGGGCTCTGCCCGTACCCGGACCGGTACCGGTACCGGTAGTCCCTGGGGTGGTTGGCCGAGGCGTGAACCGGCGCGTGGGGGCGGGGCCTTCGGCGCAAGGCGGGGACAGGACGTAAAGTCCGGGCTTGCGGTTGCCGCAGCGGCAGCTTCTACGGTCCTGACCAGGGCCGGAGGAACCGGCCCCGGTCGAGTGAACGTGCACGTCGAGGACGTGGGGCGGGAGCCCCGAGAGAGGAGCCGACCAGTGGCCTGGCCGATCGCGGACGTCGCCCGGATGTCGGGCGTGACCGCCCGAACCCTGCGGCACTACGACGAAATCGGGCTGCTGCCTCCGGCCTGGATCGGATCCAACGGCCACCGCTACTACGAGGAAGGGCAGTTGCTGCAGTTGCAGCAGATCCTCGTGCTGCGGGCGCTGGGCGTGGGGCTGGCCGAGATCTCCCGGATCATCGATGCCCAAGTCGACGAACTGGAGTCCCTCCGAAGCCACCACCGCCGACTGGTCGCCGAGCGCGACCGGCTCGACGCCCTGGCCACCACCGTCTCGCGCACGATCACCGACCTGGAACGCTCCCGGACGGACGGCACACCCATGATCAGCATCAACCGACCCGAGAACCTGTTCGAGGGAATCCAGCCCGCCGACATCGACGTCAGCCTGCGTGACTTCCCCGAGCACACCGAGGCGGCCCGGCAGGCCACCGCCGGGATGACCCCGGCCGAGATCGAGGCCGGACAGCGCGAGCGGACCGCGCGGATGGTCCGCCTGGCGGAGCTGATGGCCTCCGGCCACCCGGCCGACGCCGAGCCCGCTCAGCACATGATCGACGAGGAGTACCAGCTGCTCAACGGGCTCCGGACCGTTGCCCTGGAGGAGTACCTCGCCATCGCGCGCTCGTGCACGGAGAACGGGCAGTGGAGGGCCGCGTACGAGGCCATCGCATCGGGACTGGCCGCCTACCAGCGCGCTGCCATGGAGGCGTACGCGGCGGCTCGGCTTTCCTGAGCCGGGCTCGGACCTGAGGCTCCGGACCCGTGGGGGCGGAACCGCAGAGGGCAGAGCGGCGGGGGGGGGCAGAGCGGCGGGGGCGGTGGGGTGGGAAGGAGCTGAGCCCGTCCCGGGGGCACGGGGGGACTCCGGGGTGCAACTCCTTCTCCCTCCCCGTCACTCCGTCCGCAGCGCCGTGACCGTCCGGGTGCGGGCGGCCCAGGTGGCCGGCAGGAGGGCACCGAGCAGTGCCAGCGCCACGCCGCCGAGTATCAGCGGCCCCACCACCGACGGGGCGAACACCGTGAGGTCCTCGTCCGGCACCCCGACCCCGGCGGCGCGGGCCATCGCCGGCATCACCAGGTGGTGCACCCCGATCCCGATCGGGACCCCGATCAGCCCGGCCACCAACCCGCTACCGCAGACGGAGGTGAGCACCATGCCGACGGTCTGCCGGGGCGACATCCCGAGGGCCTTGAACACCCCCAGGTCGTGCACCCGTTCCCGGGTGTCCAGCAGCACGGTATTGAGCACCCCGAGCCCCGCGACCACCGAGAGCAACAGGGTGAGCGTGCCCGCCAGGGTGTTCATCGCCAGCACCACGATGTTGAGGCGGTCCCCACCGGGATCGGCGCTCAGACCCATCGGCTTCACCACCGCGTCGAGTCCGTCGGCGTAGGACGACGCCGCGGTGCCCGAGGTGAGGTCGATGTGGAAGGCGACCGCTTCGGCGTGGATCGCTCCCCCGAGCGGCTCCAGCGAGGCGCGGTCCACGAACACCACGTCCTGGGTGGTCATGACCTCCCCGGTGATCTTCGCCGGGGAGGTGCGCCCTTGGTCGGTGAGGGTGACGGTGTCTCCGACCTTCTTCTGGTTGGCCTGGAGGAAGGCCGCGCTGACCACCGTCTCGCCGGCGCCGTGGAACCAGTGGCCCGTGACCAGTTGGAAGCCGCTCCAGGAGCTGTCGCCGGCGAACGCGACCAGTTCGTAGCGATCGGTGGCCCCGGCCACGGTGGCCGTGGCGGGCGCGCTGCTGTACCAGGCCCTGGTCCCGGGACGGGACTCGATCGCCTTCACCACGGCCGCCTCGTCCACGTGGTCGACCGGTACGGAGCCGTCGATCGGGACCTGGACCAGGACCTTGCCCGCGCGGTCGGCCGCCAGGCCGTCCTGGATCGACCCCAGTGAGAGCGTCAGTCCGACGCAGAGAGTGACTCCGGCCGTGCCGAGCACCACCGCGGCGGCGGTGGTGGCCGATCGGCCCGGCCGGTTCAACGGGGAGGCCAGCCCGAGGCTGAGGGCCCGGGGCACCGGCAGGCGGCCGATCAGGTTCTGCGCCGCGGACAGCAGGCCCGCCAGGCCGGCCCGGCCCGCCGCGCCCTCGGCGGTGGCCCGCTTGGCGCCCGGTGCCGTCCGGCCGACCGCGAGCGCCTCGACCGTGCGCAGCCGTCCCGCCCGCAGCGCCGGCACCAGCGCGGTGCCGGCCACCGCGCCCAGGGCCGCCACCGCGACCACCACGTCCACCCAGACGGGGATGCCGAGCAGACCGCCGCGCAGAGCTCTGTGGGCCACGCCCAGCACCGGTACGGACAGCAGGTTGCCTCCGAGCACGCCGAGCGCGGTGCCGACCCCGGCGGGGATCAACGCCTGGCCGACGTAGGCGCGCGCCACCTGGGCCGGGGTGAAGCCCAAGGCCTTGAGGATGCCGATCCGCCGGGTGGCGGCGCTCACGGCGCCGCTGACCACGACACCGATGATCAGCACCGACATGGCCAGGCCGAGCACCCCGAAAGCCGTGACGAACGGGACGAAGGTCGACGCCGTCCGGTTGGCCTCCGCCCGGGCGGGCCGGTAGGTGGTCGCCTTGGTGACCGCACCGCTCGGCACCGCGGCGGCGATCGCCGCGTGGTCGGCGTCCACCTCGGCGTCACTGCCCGCGTGGGCGAAGCGGTAGAGGTACTGGGCGGCGGGCGTGGTGCCGGGCGCCGTCAGCCCCGCCACCTGCTCGGGGGCGACCCAGCCGTCCGCGCTCCAGGAGACCGAGTCGGCCAGGCCGACCACCTTGAGCGTCGGGTGCCCGGGCAGGTCGGGGAACTGCGCCGTGTCGCCCACCGCCAGCGGGGAGTGCCCGTTCAGGAACACCACCTCGCCGGGGCCCGCGATCCAACGGCCCATGGTGATCCGCAGGCCGTCCATCGGGCCGCCCTGGGCCCGGCCGACCAGCGTCATCGGCGGCAGCAGGCTGCCAGCCGGCGGGATCTTGGTGTCCTGGCCGACCCGGGGCTGGAGGGTGACCGCCGGGTACGGGCCCGCCGAGGCCGTCACCCCTGGTGCCTGCGCGGCCGCGGCGAGTTGGGCGGGGCTCGCCTTCGTCCGGTCGTACAGCACGTTGAGGTGAGCGCCGTGCTGGTCGGTGAAGGCGCGTTCGTACGGGCCCTGGGCGGCGACCACCAGCCCGAGGGCGAGGATGCACGCCGTCACGGACATCATCGTGGTGAGCACCATCACCAGGGTCTGCACCCGCTTGCGGCCCACCCCCGCCCGGACCACCTTGCCCATCGCACTCATGCGCCCACCCCGCTCCGGCGACCGGGCAGCGACGCGTCGGCCGTGTCCCGGACCAGGCGGCCGTCGAGCAGTTCGATCGTCCGGTCGGCACAGGCCTCGGCGAGCGCGGTGTCATGGGTGACCAGCAGGATCGTCTGCCCCTCGGCGTTGAGCCCGCGGAGCAGCTCTCGGACGTCGGCGGCGGAGGCGGTGTCCAGCGCCCCGGTCGGTTCGTCGGCCAGCAGCAGCGGCGGACGGTTCATCAGCGCCCGGGCCACCGCGACACGCTGGCGCTCACCGCCGGAGAGCCGGCCGGGGAAGGCCTTGGCGTGCCGGGCCACCCCGAGCCGCTCCAGCAGCTCCCCGGCCCGGGCCCGGGCCGCCTCCCGGCGCAGCCCGGCGAGCTGGGCCGGGAGCAGCACGTTGTCCTCGACGTTCAGGTCGTCCAGCAGGTTGAAGAACTGGAACACCATGCCGATCCGCGCCCGCCGGTACTCGGCCAGCGCGGCCTCGCCGAGCTCGTGGACGGCCACGCCGTCCACCTCGACGCCGCCCTCGCTCGGGCGGTCGAGGCCGGCGATCAGGTTCAGCAGGGTGGACTTGCCACTGCCCGAGCGGCCGAGCACGGCCACCGCCTCGCCGGCCCGCACCTCGAGGTCGAGCCCGGCCAGGGCGGGGCGGGCGGCGTCGGATCGGTCG
Source organism: Kitasatospora sp. NPDC096128 (assembly GCF_040303105.1). NCBI lineage: Bacteria > Bacillati > Actinomycetota > Actinomycetes > Kitasatosporales > Streptomycetaceae > Kitasatospora > Kitasatospora sp. NPDC096128. The sequence continues at coordinate 64,859 of NZ_JBEOSP010000032.1, forward strand.
TACGTCTTGCTGACGCCGCGGATCCTGATGATCGGCGCGTTCACGGGCCCTCCACGGTTCGGGGTCCGGCTCCGGAAAGCCCGGACCGGCTGACGGAACATCACGCTACGAATCCGCGGCCGGGCCCTGACAGCCGTCTAGGCGGCGTCCAGGGGGTGTATCCAGATACACCCCGAACTGGGTGTTCAGGCCTAGAGCGTCGGACGATCACCCGGGGCAGACTGACTCCGCGACAGATCGGAACGGACGCCCGCAGGGCTCCGAGGCCGAGGCTTAGGGCGCCTTGACGGGTGCTCAGGACCGAGAGGGGGAGCGGCATGAAGGCAGAGGTGATCACCGGGGTGCCCCGGAGGATGGGCCGGGCCTGCGCGGACGGCGTGCGCGCGTGGTACGTGGCGACAATGGCCGTGACGGGGCTGATCTCGCTGCTGGCGGGGCCGGTCCTCCTGGGTGCCGCGCTGTTCGGCCCCGAGGAGTCGGGGCACTCGGGGCTCGGCGGGCCGCTGATCCTGACGGTGCCGCTGGGGCCGGTCGCCCTCTGGGCGCTCTGCTGGGCCACCGGCGGCTCCGGCCGGGCGGTGGGGGCCGTGCTGTTCGCCCCGGGCGCGCTCGCGGTGACGGCGACCCACCTGTACGGCGGCGCCGCGCCCGGCGGCCGGTCCGTCTCGCTCTGGCTGGCACCGTCACTGGTGGTGCTCGGGCTGTTCGGTGCGCGCTGGATCGCCACCGAGAGCCGGCGGGTCGTCGAGCGGTGGACCGGGCGGCCGATCCCGGCGCCGTACCGCCGCCCGGCCGAGGGGGTCGGCGCCTGGCAGCGGCTGTCGGCGGGCGGCTGGCTGACCGACCCGGCGACCTGGCGGGACCTCACCTGGGCGTTCCTCACCGGGTTCGCCGTGCTGTTCACGGCCGCGATCGTGGTGCTGACGCCGATCGCCATGGAGATCTTCGGCCGGAACGGGCTACTGTTCCCGCTGGTGGTCGTCTACGGCATGGGCTTCTGGGTGGCGCCGTTCGCGCTCCTGTGGGCGGCGCCGCCCGTCCTGCGGGTGCACGAGCGGGCGGCGAGGTCCCTGCTCGGACCCTCCCGGCGGACCGAACTCACCCGCCAGGTCAGCCATCTGGCGCGCACCAGGGCGGACACCATCGACGCCGGGGCGGCCGAGCTGCGCCGAATCGAACGGGACCTCCATGACGGGGCACAGGCCCGGCTGGTGGCACTGGGCATGCTGCTGACCGTCGCCGAGCAGGTGAAGCACGACCCGGACGCCCTCGGGCCGCTACTGGCCGAGGCCAGAACGTCCTCGGTCAAGGCGCTCGGCGAACTGCGGGACTTGGTCCGGGGCATCCACCCGCCGGTGCTGGCCGACCGCGGCCTGGCCGACGCGGTGGAGGCGACCGCACTGGACCTGCCGCTGCCGGTCACCTTCACCGGGGGCCTGCCCGGCCGGGCTCCGGCGCCGGTGGAGTCGGCCGCCTACTTCGCGGTCACCGAGCTGCTGGCCAACGTGGTGAAACACGCCGGGGCCTCGCACGTGTGGATCGAGATAGGGCACAGTGACGGGCTGCTGCGGATATCGGTCACCGACGACGGGCGCGGAGGCGCAGACCCGTCCCGGGGCACCGGCCTCAGCGGAACCGAACGCCGACTGGCCGCCTTCGACGGGGTGCTCGCGATCAGCAGTCCGTCCGGTGGGCCGACCATCGTGAACCTGGAGATCCCGTGCGCGTTGTCATCGCCGAAGACCTCTTCCTTCTCCGGGACGGGCTGACCCGGCTGCTGGAGGCCAACGGCATGAAGGTCACCGCAGCGGTCGAGGACGGTGAGCAGCTGCTCGCCGCGATCGCCGCGGACCGGCCCGACATCGCCGTGGTCGACGTGCGGCTGCCGCCGAGCTTCACGGACGAGGGGCTGCGCGCGGCGCTCGCGGCCCGACAGGCCCACCCGGGCCTGCCGGTGCTGGTGCTCTCGCAGTTCGTGGAGCAGCTCTACGCACGCGAGCTGCTGGCCGGCAGCTCCGGCGGGATCGGCTACCTGCTCAAGGACCGCGTGCTGGACGGCTCCCAGTTCCTCGACGCCGTCCAGCGGGTCGCCCAGGGCGGTACGGCCATGGACCCGGAGGTGATCACCCGGCTGCTCACCCACAACTCCTCGGCCGGCCCGGTCTCCACCCTCTCCCCGCGCGAACGGCAGGTCCTGGCGCTGATGGCCGAGGGCCGCTCGAACGCGGCGATCGCCCAGCAACTGGTGATCACCGAGCGGGCGGTCGCCAAGCACACCGCGTCGATCTTCGTCCGGCTCGACCTCCAGCCCTCCGACGACGACAACCGCCGGGTCCTGGCCGTGCTGGCCTACCTCAACAACGACTGAGCGCCTCGACAGCCCGGGAGGCGCGCAGCTTTGACAGGGCTCGGACAAGTGGGGGGCAGCCTTCCGCGGTAGGGGGGCTCGCCCGCCGGCGAACGGGTCCTCTACCCTGGTGAGGTGCTCATCCTTGTTCGCCGCCGCCACGTGGACCTGCTCCGCGTGACGAGCATGTCCTGTCGACGCTCCGGCTGAACCTCGCGCCACCCACCCTCACGGCAGCCCCCGAACGGCCGCCACCACCTCCCGGCTACCGGAGCACCCGCCGCACCAGGCGCGGCTCCGACCACCCCTGGTCGACCACCGGGACCAGCCGGGACGAGACCAGCGGATGTCACACATGCCCCAGCAGCACACCCCCATATCCGGAACCGGCTCCACCTCCGAGGCGCACCCCGAGGCGCACCCCGAGGCCCTCCCGGTGATCGACCTCTCGCTCGCCGACGGCAGCCCCGAGGACCGCCGCCGGCTGCACGACGAGCTCCGCACCGCCGCCACCGGCGTCGGCTTCTTCCAGCTCATCGGGCACGGCATCACCCCGGAGGAGACGGCCGCGCTCACCGGAGCCATGCGCGCCTTCTTCTCCCTCCCCGAGGCCGACCGGCTCTCCGTGAGCAACCTCAACTCCCCCCACTACCGCGGCTACACCCGCACCGGCGACGAGCGCACCGGCGGCAGCCAGGACTGGCGCGACCAGCTGGACATCGGCGCCGAGCTGCCCCCGCACACCCCCGGCAGCGGCGAGCCCCCGTACTGGTGGCTGGAGGGCCCCAACCAGTGGCCGACCGCGCTGCCCGAGCTGCGCACCGCCGCGCTCGGCTGGATCGACCACCTCGGCGCGGTCGCCCGCCGCCTGCTGCACGAGCTGCTCGCCTCGATCGGCGCCCGCCCCGACTTCTACGACGAGGCCTTCGCGGGCCACCCCCACCTGCGGCTCAAGCTGGTCCGCTACCCCGGCACCGCACCGGACGGCTCCGGCCAGGGCGTCGGCGCCCACAAGGACTACGGGTTCATCACCCTGCTCCTCCAGGACACCGTCGGCGGTCTCCAGGTCGAGCGCCCGGACGGCACCTTCCTGGACGTCCCGCCGCTCGAGGGCGCCTTCGTGGTCAACCTCGGCGAGCTGCTGGAGGTGGCCACCGACGGATACCTCAAGGCGACCAGCCACCGCGTGGTCAGCCCGCCCGGAGCCCGCGAGCGCTACTCGGTCCCGTTCTTCTACAACCCCCGCCTCGACGCCCACATCGAGCCGCTCGACTTCCCGCTGGCCCACCACGCCCCCGGCGCCACCGAAGACCCGGCCAACCCGCTCTTCGCCGACTTCGGCTTCAACGAGTGGAAGGGCTATACCCGAGCCCACCCCGAAGTCACCCGCCGCCACCACGCCGCCCTCGCCGAGCCCGCCTCCCGCTGACGGCTGACGGCTGACGGCTGACGGCTGACGGCTGACGATCGGACCACGGCCGGCCGAACCGGCACGACCCCGGACACCGGGGCGCGTGCCGGTTCGCCCGTTCCCGGCCCCGCCCGGCCCGCATCCGATGGACCTGATCGCACCGCACTGTCACACTGCTGCTGTCACAGCAGGAGTGTGCCAGCGCGGGAGGCAGTAGATGGGGGAGCACGGCGCCGGGGTGGGTGAGGTGCGGCTGACGGTGGACGAGTTGGCGGCGCGGGCCGGGGTGACGGTGCGGACGGTGCGGTTCTACGGTACGAAGGGGCTGCTGCCGCCGCCGGAGCTGGGTCCGCGGCGAGTGGGCCTCTACGGGGCGGCTCACCTGGACCGGCTGGGGCTGATCGAGGAGTTGCAGCGGCAGGGGCTGACCCTGGCCGCGATCGAGCGGTACCTGGCCCGGCTGCCGGAGGACAGCACCCCGCTGGGCCTGGCGATCCACCGGGCGCTGGTGGCGTCCTGGACGCCGGAGACGCCCGAGGAGGTGGGCCGGGCGCAGTTGGAGCGGCGGGCCGGCCGGGGGCTGTCGGAGGAGCAGGTGGAACGCCTGGTCGCAATGGGCGCGCTGGAGCGCACGGCCGACCCCGAGGTGTTCCGGGCGGATCCGGGCCTGCTGCCGCTGGGCGTGCGGATCCTGGACGTGCCGATCCCGTTGGAGACGCTGCTGGCCGCCCGCGCGGTGGTGGTGGAACACAGCCGGGCGACGGCACGGGAGTTGCAGCGGTTGTTCCGGGAGACGGTGTGGAAGCCGTACCGGGAGAGCGAGCCGGATCCGGCGGAGCTGGCCCGGATGAAGGAGCTGACCGACCACATCCAGCCGATGGTGGCGCAGGCGCTGGTCACCGCGTTCCAACGCTCCTTGCGCGAGGAATTGGGCGACGAGCTGGGCGACGAGCTGGGCGAGGAAGCGAGCGAGGAATCGGGCGAGGAGCCCGGCGACTAGCAGGTGCCGGGTGGGGTCGCGCCCTCGCGCGCACGGCCCCACCCGGCACCCGGGCCAGTCAGCGGACGTCAGTCGGTGAAGGTCCGCCCCTCCGCCGCGATCCGCTCCAGCAGGGCCGGGGGCGCGAACCGCTCGCCGTACGCGGCGGCGAGTTCGCGGGCGCGGGCCGCGAAGCCGGCCGGGCCGCCCTCGTAGCCGTTGATGTACTGGAAGACGCCGCCGGTCCAGGCCGGGAAGCCGATGCCCAGGATCGAGCCCACGTTGGCGTCGGCGACCGAGGTCAGCACGCCCTCCTCCAGGCAGCGCACCGAGTCGATGGCCTCGCTGAACAGCATCCGCTCCTTGAGGTCCTCGAACGGGACCTCGGAGGGGTCGCCGGCAACGGAGAAGTGCTCCAGCAGCCCCGGCCAGAGCCGGCCGCGCTTGCCGTCCTCGCCGTACTCGTAGAAGCCCGCGCCGCCGCTGCGCCCGGGGCGGCCGAACTCGTCGACCATCCGGTCCACCACCGCGTCCGCCGGGTGCGGGGTCCAGGTGCCGCCGGCGGCCTCGACCGCGAGCCGGTACTCGTCGCGGATCTTGCGGGGCAGGGTGAGGGTGAGCTCGTCCATCAGGGAGAGCACCTTGGCGGGGTAGCCCGCCTGGGCGGCGGCCTGCTCGACGGAGGCCGGGTGGATGCCCTCGCCGACCATGGCGACGCCCTCGTTGAGGAACTGGCCGATCACCCGCGAGGTGAAGAAGCCGCGGGAGTCGTTGACCACGATCGGGGTCTTGTCGATCTGCCGGACCAGGTCGAAGGCGCGGGCGAGCGCCTCGTCGCCGGTCTGCGGGCCGCGGATGATCTCGACCAGGCGCATCTTGTCGACCGGCGAGAAGAAGTGCAGGCCGATGAAGTCGCCGGTGCGCTGGACGCCTTCGGCGAGCACGCCGATCGGCAGGGTGGAAGTGTTGGAGCAGAGCAGCGCGTCGGGGGCGACCACGCCCTCGATCTCCTGGAACACCTTGTGCTTGAGCTCGGTGTTCTCGAAGACGGCCTCGATCACCGCGTCGCAGCCCGCCAGGTCGGCGGTGTCGGAGGTGGCGGTGATCCTGGCGAGCAGGGCGTCGCGCTTGGCCTCGGTGGAGCGGCCGCGGGCGATGGCCTTGTTCAACAGGCCCTCGGAGTAGGCCTTTCCGCGCTCGGCGGCCTCGGCGCTGACGTCCTTGAGCACGACGTCGATGCCGGCCTTGGCGCAGGCGTAGGCGATGCCCGCGCCCATCATCCCGGCGCCGAGCACCGCGACCTTGCGGACCGGCCGCTTCTCGATCCCCTGGGGCCGCCCGGCGCCGGAGTTGACCGCCTGCATGTCGAAGAACAGCGCCTGGATCATGTTCTTGCTGGTCTGCCCGCAGGCCAGCTCGGTGAAGTAGCGAGCCTCGATCACCATCGCGGTGTCGACGTCGACCTGGCTGCTCTCCACCGCGGTGGCCAGCACGTTGCGCGGGGCCGGGTAGGGCGCGCCGTTCAGCTGCTTGCGCAGGTTGGCCGGGAAGGCGGGCAGGTTGGCGGCGAAGGCGGGGGTGGCGGGGGTGCCGCCGGGGATCTTGTAGCCCTTGACGTCCCAGGGCTGGACGGCGGTCGGGTTGGCTTCGATCCAGGCCTTCGCGCGGGCGGTCAACTCCTCGGGCGTGTCGACCAGTTCGTGCACCAGGCCGTGCTCCAGCGCCTGCCCGGGGCGGTACTGGCGGCCCTGCAGCAGGAACTTCAGCAGGGCGTCGGTGATGCCGAACAGCCGCACCGTGCGGACCACGCCGCCGCCGCCCGGGAGCAGGCCGAGGGTGACCTCGGGCAGGCCGATCCGGCTGGCGGGGGTGTCCAGCGCGATCCGGTGGTGGCAGGCGAGGGCGATCTCCAGGCCGCCGCCGAGCGCACTGCCGTTGACGGCGGCGACGACCGGCTTGCCCAGGGTCTCCAGCTTGCGCAGCGAGCGCTTGATCCGCATGGACTTCTCGAAGACGGCCTCGGCGTCCTCGGGGCGGGCGGCGGAGAGCATGCGCAGGTCTCCCCCGGCGAAGAAGGTCTTCTTGCCGGAGGTGACCACCACGCCGCGCAACGCGTCGCCGAGGTCGGCCAGCCGGTCGACCACGGCCTCGAAGTCGGCCGTGAAGGCCTCGTTCATGGTGTTGACGGACTGGGTGGGGTCGTCGAGGACGAGGGTGACCACGCCGTCCTGGTCCTGCTCCCAGCGGATGGTGGTGGTGTCGCTCATGAGTTCAGGGTCTCCAGGTCTACCGGGGAGAGTGGGAGGGAGTCAGGAAGGGGGGTCAGACGCGCTCGACGATGGTGGCGACGCCCATGCCGCCGCCCACGCACAGGGTGATCAGGCCGTAGCGCAGGTCGCGCCGCTCCAGCTCGTCGACGACGGTGCCGAGCAGCATCGCGCCGGTGGCGCCGAGCGGGTGACCGAGGGCGATCGCACCGCCGTTGACGTTGACCTGGTCGTGCCGGAAGCCGAGTTCGCCGATGAAGCGCAGGGCGACCGCCGCGAAGGCCTCGTTGATCTCGACCAGGTCGATGTCGGCGGCGGTGAGCCCGGCCTTGGCGAGCGCCTTGCGGGTGGCCGGGGCGGGGCCGGTGAGCATGATGGTCGGCTCGGAGCCGGAGACGGCGGCGGAGACGATCCGGGCGCGCGGGCGCAGCCCGTACCGCTCGCCGACCTCGCGGTTGCCGATCGCGACGAGGGCGGCGCCGTCCACGATGCCGGAGGAGTTGCCCGCGTGGTGGACGTGGTCGATGGCCTCCACCCAGTGGTACTTCTGCAGGGCGACGGCGTCGAAGCCGCCGGCCTCACCGATCGCGGCGAAGGACGGCTTGAGGCCGGCCAGGGTCTCGACGGTGGTGCCGGGGCGGATGAACTCGTCGCGCTCCAGCACGACCAGGCCGTTGCGGTCGCGCACCGGGACGACCGAGCGGTCGAACAGGCCGTCCGCCTGGGCCTTGGCGGCGCGCGCCTGGGACTCGGCGGCGAAGGCGTCCACGTCGGTGCGGGAGAAGCCCCCGATGGTGGCGATGAGGTCGGCGCCGATGCCCTGCGGGGCGAAGTTCGTCTCGTACGAGGTCATCGGGTCGGCGAACCAGGCGCCGCCGTCGGAGGCCATCTTGACCCGGGACATCGACTCCACGCCGCCGGCCAGGATCAGGTCCTCCCAGCCCGAACGGACCTTGGCGGCAGCCAGGTTGACGGCCTCCAGGCCCGAGGCGCAGAAGCGGTTCTCCTGGACGCCGGCCACCGTGTCGGGCAGGCCGGCCGCGATGGCGGCGATCCGGGCGATGTCGGAGCCCTGGTCGCCGATCGGGCTGACCACGCCGAGCACGATGTCGTCGATCGCGGCCGGGTCCAACTCGGGGTAGCGGCGGCGGATCTCGTGGATCAGGCCGACGACCAGGTCGATCGGCTTGGTGCCGTGCAGCGAGCCGGTGGCCTTGCCGCGGCCGCGCGGGGTGCGGATCGCGTCGTAGACGTACGCTTCGGTGGTCACGATGGGGATGCCTTTCGGGGCAGGGGGGTTCCTGAGGGTCCTGCGGAGGCCGGACGCCGGGGGGAGGCTCAGTCGAGGATGGAGCGGCCGACGATCTCCTTCATGATCTCGGTGGTACCGCCGTAGATCGTCTGGATCCGGCCGTCGGTGAACGCCCGGGCGACCGGGAATTCGCTCATGTAGCCGTATCCGCCGTGGAGTTGGAGGCAGCGGTCGGCGGTGCGCTTCTGCAGTTCGGTGGCCCACCACTTGGCCATCGAGGCGTCGGCCGGGGTGAGTGCGTAGCGGTTGTGCTCGGTGATGCAGCGGTCGACGAAGGTCCGGGTGATCGCGCACTCGGTGGCCAGTTCGGCGATCTCGAAGCGGACGTGCTGGAGCTTGGCCAGCGGACGGCCGAAGGCCTCGCGCTGCTTGACGTAGTCGGTGGTGATCTCGACCAGGTGCTCGGCGCCGGCGATCGCCGCCGCGGCGATGGTGAGCCGCTCCTGGGCGAGGTTCTGCATCAGGTGGACGAAGCCGCCGTTGAGCTCGCCGAGCAGGTTCTCCTTCGGCACCCGGACGTCCTCGAAGAACAACTCCGCGGTGTCCTGGGCCTTCTGGCCGATCTTGTCGAGGTTGCGGCCGCGCTCGAAGCCCGGCGTGCCGCGCTCGACGGCGAGCAGGCTCAGCCCGTGTGAGCCGCCCTCGGGCGTGGTCCGGGCGACCACGATGACCAGGTCGGCCAGGATGCCGTTGGAGATGAAGGTCTTGGCGCCGTTGAGCAGGAAGTGGTCGCCCCGGTCCACCGCCTGGGTGCGGATGCCCTGGAGGTCGGAGCCGGTCCCGGGCTCGGTCATCGCGATCGCGGTGATCAGTTCGCCACTGCAGAAGCCCGGCAGCCAGCGCCGCTTCTGCTCCTCGGTGGCGAGTGAGGTGAGGTACGGGCCGATGATGTCGTTGTGCAGCCCGATCGCCAGCCCGGAGGCGCCGGCCCTGGCGAACTCCTCGGCCACCACGGCGGCGTAGCGGAAGTCGGGGGCGCCACCGCCGCCGAACTCCTCCGGCACGGCGATGCCCAGCAGGCCCTGTCGGCCGGCCGCCAGCCAGACCGAGCGGTCGACGATGCCGGCCTTCTCCCAGCGGTCGTAGTGCGGCAGCACCTCCTTGGCGAGGAAGGCCTTCACGGTGGCCCGGAAGTCCTCGTGCTGCTCGGTGAAGATCTCGCGCTGCAACGCTACTCCCCTTGTTCTGTCGCGGGGTCGGATGATTCGGTGCCGGAGCCGGAGCCGGTGCCGGAGCCCACGGCCTCGACGTCGGCGTCGGCGTCGGCGTCGGCGACCTCGGCGTCGGTGACCTCGGCGTCGGCGACCTCGGAGCCGGGCAGCGGAACGCCCCAGTCCCGGGCCACCTCGGCGGTGTCCGCGCCCGGCCGGGCCGGCGGGCGGCGCAGCGCCCCGGGGGTGGCGGAGAAGCGCGGGGCGGGGGCGGGCTGGGTCACACCGTCCACCTCGACGTACGTTCCACGCGCCAACAGGTGTTCCTCATCAGCGGCTTGACGCATCGTCAGCACCGGCTCCACGCAGGCGTCCGAGCCCGCGAAGACGGCCTCCCACTCCCCCCGGCTCCGGGTCGCGAACCGGGCGGCGATCAGGGCGCGCAGTTCGGGCCAGCGGGCGAGGTCGTACTGGCCGGGCGCGTCCGGGCCGAGCTCCAGCAGCCGGGCGAACTCGGCGTAGAACCGGGGCTCCAGGGCGCCCACCGCGAGGTGCCCGCCGTCGGCGGCCCGGTAGACCGCGTAGAACGGAGCGCCGCCGTCCAGCAGGTTGACGCCCCGGCGGTCCTGCCAGTGGCCGGCCGCGAGCAGGCCCCACAGCATGCTGCCGAGGTGTGCCGCGCCGTCCACGATCGCGGCGTCGACCACCTGGCCGGCGCCGGTGGCGCGGGCGTGGTGCAGACCGGCGAGCAGGCCGACCACCAGGTAGAGCGAGCCGCCCGCGTAGTCGCCGAGCAGGTTGGCCGGGATCCCGGGCGGCGCGTCGGCCCCGCCCGGCCCGGCGACCAGCCCGAGCACCCCGGCCACCGCCGCGTACCCGAGGTCGTGCCCGGCGGTGGCGGCCCGCGGACCCTGCTGGCCCCACCCGGTCATCCGCCCGTACACCAGGGCCGGATTGCGCGCGAGGCACGCCTCCGGGCCGACCCCGAGCCGCTCGGCCACGCCCGGCCGGTAGCCCTCGATCAGCAGATCGGCCCGCTCGACCAGGTCCAGCACCAGGCCGGGCCCCTCGGGCGACTTGAGGTCGACCAGCACCGACCGCTTGTTCCGGTTGGTGAGGTCGTACGCCGGATCCGTTCCGAGCGGCGAGGGGTCCGGGCGGTCCACCCGCACCACGTCCGCCCCGAGGTCGCCCAGGAGCATGGCCGCGAACGGCCCCGGACCGATCCCGGCGAGCTCGACCACCCGCACACCCGCCAACGGGCCCGGACTGCGTCCACCGGCCGTCGGACTGCTCGTGTCACGCACTGGCTGCAGAACCCTTCGGGGTTTGACAGTAAAGCTGTAACACTCGCGATGATAGGGAAGCGACCCGTCGGTAACAAGACCTCGGCGGCGACGGGCCCGGCTCTCGCGCGACAACGGACGGGCACATGTCGGCGTAATGGCCTATCGTGCATTCGGACCATTACGCACGACAGGGGGAACCGTCATGACCGCCACCGACCTGCCCGCCGAGCTGCCCACCGACCGGCCCGCCACCGACCGGCCCGCCACCCGAACCACCGGCGGTCGCACCGTCGTCGCCGTCTCGGAGCGGCTGGTGCTGAGCCGGCCGCAGGAGGGGGACGCCGAGGCGATGTTCGCGATCCACGGGGATCCGGAGACCAACCGGTACAACCCGGACGGGCCCCAGCGGGACATCGCGCAGGCGCGGAAGCAGCTCGCCGGGTTCGTGGCGGACTGGCCGCGGGACGGCGTGGGGTACTGCATGGTGTCGACCCGGGAGGAGCCGGAGCTGATCATCGGGGTGGCCGGGCTGTTCCTGCACACGCTGGACGGGGAGTCGGTGTTCAACCTGTACTACCGGTTCCGGCCGTCCGCCTGGGGCAAGGGGTACGCGGCCGAGGCGTGCCGGGCGGCGATGGCGGAGGCGCTGCCGCGCTTCCCCGGGATTCCGGTGACGGCGCTGATCAGGGCGGACAACCTGCCGTCCCGCCGACTGGCCGGTCGGCTCGGGCTGGTGGCGGACCCGGACGGGCGGGTGGACCACGAGGACCGGCTGATCCACCGGATGGCCTGAGGCCGGTCCGACGACTCCCGCCGCGCGCCCCCGGCCGGGCAGGACCCGAAGATCCCCCGCAGGAGGGAGCGGGATCGCCCCCGGGGCGGAGGCCGGGAGCCGGGCCGCGGCGGCAGCGTAGGGGGCATGAGGCACAAAGAAGACGTGGTGCGGGGGGTGGCGGCCGGAATCGCGATGGCCGCCACGGTGCCCTATCTGACGCTGAAGCTGCTGTGGCTGGCCGGCTCCCACGTGGGCGCGCGCGACGCGAAGGCGCTGGACGGCCTGTGGACGCTCAACCTCCTCACCTTCGGCATGGACGTGATCGCGCTGCTGCTCGCGCTCGCCTTCGTCCGGCCGTGGGGGCGGCGGCTGCCCGCCGGGCTGGTGGCGGTCCCGATGTGGGTGGCGAGCGGGCTGCTCGGGACGATCATGGTGGTGGTCCCGCTGGACCTGCTCGGCTCGCTGGTGCTCGGCGCGGAGCACCGGACACCGGCGCAGCAGGCCGACGACGGCCTGGCGGGGTGGGTGTACGCCGTGGTCTACGGCGGCTTCGGGGTGCAGGGCGCCGCCCTGTTCACCGCGTTCACGCTGTACGCCCGCCGACGCTGGGCGGGCCTGCTGCGCGGCCGGATCGGCGACCTGCCCGACTCCCCCACCCGCAATGTGCAGCGGGCCTTCGCCGTGGTGGCCGCGCTGATCGCACTGGGGGTCGCGGCGGCCCGGGCGTACTGGGCGGCGGGCGGGCGGGTGGGGCTGCCGCTGCGGATGGCCGAGGAGTACAACCGGTCACTGGTCACGATGGACGCGGCGACCGCGGTGACGGCGGTCGCCACCGCACTGGCCCTGCTGGTGCTGGTCTTCCGGATCGGGCCGCGGCGCCGGCTGCGGCTGCCGCTGCTGGTGGCCTGGACCGGCGCGGGCTCGCTGTTCGGCTGGGGCGGCTTCCTGCTGGTGGCGTTCGGGACCTCGACGACGGTGCCGGACCTGCCGCGGGCCGTGCCGGGGTTCCTGGCCCTGGTGGAGGCCGGGCAGTTCACCGCCGGGGTCCTGACGCTGGCCGCGGGCGCGGTGGCCCTGACCGAACGGGGAGCCGGGCCCGGCAGCGCTGACGTAGAGTCACCCGGGTGAGCACGGGGGGCGGGCGGATCCGGCGGGCGGGAGAGGCGTTGTTCGGGCGGCGGGCCCGACTGCGCTGGGTGCATCTGGTGCTGGGCGGCGCGCTGCTCATGCCCTACTACCTGCTGTCGGTGGTCGCACTCGGGGCGCTCAACCCGAACCAGGGGCACACGCGCCAAGTCCTGCTGCAACTCCTGGGGTTGTTCACCTCGCTGCCGATGGCCGCGATCACCGCCCTGGTGCCGACCGTACGGGGACTGGAGGGCGCGGCCGCCCGGGCACTGTGCGCGGTGGCCAGGCCGGAGGAGCTGGCCACCGGGCCGTCCCGGTCCTGGGCGGCCCGGTGGCGCACCTCGCTCTTCTTCGTGCTGCACCTGTTCGCCGGCGGGGTAGTCGCCGGGATGACGCTGGCCGGGGCACCCTTCTCGGTGGTGCTGTTGTTCGGCCTCCTCGGCTCCGAGGACCTCGCCGGCTACTGGACGGATCGTTTCCCCGACTGGGTGTTCACCGGCCCCGCGCTGGGCCTGGCCGTCCTGCTGCTGATCGTCGGCAGCAACGCCGGCTGCGGCGCACTGCTGGCCCGCTGGGCACCGAGGCTGCTGGGCCCGACCCCGGAGGAGCGGCTGGCCGCCGCCGAACGGCGGGCCACCGTGCTCGCCCAGCGCAACCGGCTGGCCCGGGAGCTGCACGACTCGGTCGGGCACGCGCTCAGCGCGGTCGGCATCCAGGCCTCGGCGGCCGCCCGGGTGCTGCGCACCGACCCGGACTTCGCCGAGGAGGCGCTGCGCGCGATCGAGGAGACCGCGCGCGGGGCCGTCGCCGAACTGGACACCGTGCTGGGGCTGTTGCGCGAGGAGGAGGACGGCGCCGCCGGTCCGGCCGGGCCCACGCTGGCCGGGCTGGACGACCTGCTGCGCCAACTCGCCCGCACCGGCGTGACGGTGGACGCCGAGCTGGCGCCCGGCCTGGGCACGCTGCCCGCCGAGGTCTCCCGCGAGGCGTACCGGATCGTGCAGGAGGGCCTGACCAATGTGCTGCGGCACGCCGGGCCGGCCCCGGCGGGACTGCGGGTCGGGCTGGACACGGGCCGACTGGAGATCGAACTGACCAACCCGCTGGGCCCGGCCCGCCCGAGCCGCCCGGGCGGCGGGCGCGGGCTGCGCGGGATCGGGGAACGGGCGACGGCCCTGCGCGGCGGAAGCACCGTGGGGCCGGACGAGGACGGAACGACGTGGCGGCTGGCCGTGTGGCTGCCGCTGGGAGGGACCGGGGGATGAACGACGGCAACGGCTCGGGGAACGAGCCCATCCGCGTGGTGATCGCGGACGACGAGCGGCTGGTCCGGATGGGCCTGCGGGTGGTGATCGACGCCGAACCGGACCTCTCCGTGGTCGGCGAGGCCGCCGACGGCGCCGAGGTCGTCCCGCTGGTGCGCGAACTGCGCCCGGACGTGGTGCTGATGGACGTCCGGATGCCCGGCATCGACGGGATCCGGGCCACCGAGCAGCTGGTCGGCGGGATGGCCGAGCCGCCGCGGATCCTGGTGGTCACCACCTTCGAGCACGACGACCATGTGTACGACGCGCTGCGCGCGGGCGCGGCCGGGTTCCTGCTGAAGCGGGCGCGGGCGGAGGAGATGGTGCAGGCGGTGCGGCTGGTCGCGCGCGGGGACTCGCTGCTGTTCCCGGCGGCGGTGCGCGAACTCGCGCTGCGGCACGGCGCGGACGGCCGACGGGAGGCCGCCGCGGGCCGGGGGCCGATCGGGCGGCTCACCGAACGAGAGGGCCAGGTGCTGCGGTTGATGGCCACCGGGCTCAACAACGGGGAGATCGCACGGCAGTTGGTGGTGAGCCAGGAGACGGTGAAGACCCACGTCGGCAGCGTGCTGGCCAAGCTGGGCGCCCGGGACCGGACCCAGGCGGTGATCGCGGCGTACGAGTCGGGGTTCGTCCTGCCGAGCTGACGGGCCGGGGTTCCGCGACGGGTCCGCAGCGGTTCCGACGCGGAGCCGCGGCGGTTCCGCAGCGGGAGTTCGTTCACGAGTTCCATCGGTGGGTACTACGGAGTAGAGTGCGACATTCCGCTCATCTGCCCGATACCTCCCGTATCGCCTGGAACGAACTGGTGGCCGCATGACCGTCCGGACCCGTCCCGCACTGTGGTGGCGCGCGGGCATCGTGCTCTCCGCGGGTCTCGGACTGACCCTCGGGGACGCGTCGCTCGTGTACTTCACCGTGCAGAGCAACGTCATCGTGCTCGGCTACTTCATCGGCGCGGTGTACTGGATGCTCCAACGCGACACCGTGGACGCGCCCGCACCCCGGCTGCGCGGGGCCGCCACGCTGTACATCCTGATCACCGGACTGGTCTCGCACATCCTGCTCCAGCACGGCGCCAGCCCGCTGCCCGGACTGGTCGGCGGGCCGGACCGGCTGGCGCACTGGTCCTCCTTCTTCCTGCACTACGTCACACCGGTGATGGTGCTGGTCGACTGGCTGGTGCTCAAGCCGCGCAACGCGTCGGCCTGGAAGGACCTCCCGCTGTGGCTGGCCTTCCCGCTCGGCTACGCGGCGATCGTGCTCGGCCGCAACGCGCTGTTCGCCGACTTCCCGAGGCCCTACCCGTACTTCTTCTTCGACCCGACCACCAAGGGCTACGGCTACGTCTGGGGCCAGATCGCCCAGCTGACGGTCGAGTTCGTGGTACTCGGCGCCGCCGTCGTCGGGCTGGACCGGCTGGGAACGCTGGTCGCGGACAGGTTGAGGCCCGCCCGGGCCGAGGCGCAGGCAGAGGCACAGGAGCAGGAGCAGGCGTAGGCGTAGGCAGTCGCGGCCGGCCTCAGATCCGCCAGGAGCGGATCCGGTCGGCCGCCGCGTACACGTCCGCCCGGCCCTCGGCGACGTCCCGGGCCAGCTCGACCAGCGCGCCGTACGGCGGGTCGATGCCCTCCCCGGCCGCGTGCATGTACGCGGCCGTCGTCATGCAGGCGTACAGGTTGTTGCGCACCGGGAGCGGGCGCAGCAGCACGATGGTGTGCATCAGGGTGGCCGCGCACCAGGCCGGGTCCGCGTCGTGGCCGAGCTGGGCGGTGTTCACCCGGTGCCGGGCCACGGCGGCCTGCAGCGCCGAGTAGTCCCGCACGCTGAGGTCCTCCGGGGAGGCCCGTTCCTGCACGTCGAGCAGCCAGCGCAGGTCGACGTGCAGCAGCGTCACGTCCTCGCCGCCCGCCGGGCCGTGCCCCTGCGGCCCGGACACCACACCGGGTCCACCCGCCTCAGGCGCCTCACGCCGCGGGGGCGTCCTCCGGGAACGCGGTGTCGAACTCCGCCCGGTGGTCCTTCCAGAACGCCACCGCGTGGTCCACGAACACCCGCCGCTGCTGCTCCCGCACGCTGAGGTCGTGGACGTACGCCTTCACGCTCTTGCCGTCCGCGGCGGCGGCCTCGCGGATCGCGGCGAGTTCGTGCTCCGTGTACTCGATGTTGAGCGCAGGCATGTCGCCGATGGTACTGCAGTGCACGGCAGTTGGCAGGGCCGTGACGGATTTCCACCCGCCGTCAAAAGGGTTTGCCGTCCATCCCTCCCGAGACGGTTCGGCCTGGTGTGCGAGTACGCCCGGAGGAGGGTACGGGGGCGGCGCGTCGGATGACGCCCCGGCGGCCCGGGCGCCCGTAGCGTCGGGAGCACGGCGGCGGAGGGGTTCCGCGGGGGAGGCCGGAAGCTCGACGGAGGCCGAGGATGGAACACGGTCGGCGGAGGCCGGACATGAGGCACCGGAAGATCGGCAGGGCTGCGGCCACCACGAGGGGGCTGGCGACGACGGTGGCGCTCGCGACGGTGATCGGGACGGTGACCGGGACGGCGGCGGGCACGGCGGCCGCCGAGGGGCGGCCGGGAGGTCCGCTGACGGGCGTCTGGCGGATGGACGGCTACGGCACGGTGGTCGCCATCGACGGGGGCCGACTGACCACCTACGACGTGACCGCGCACAGCTGCGTGCCCGGCTGGATCACCGCGACACAGGCCGGCCCGCCCGGGCCGGACGGCACCGTCCGCTACGTCATGGGCACCAACGCGGTGACCCTCACCCCGAAGGGCCGCGACCGGCTGGTCGACCGCGAGGAGGGCGGGGTCGGCACCAAGAACCTGAACCGGATCCCCGCGCTGCCGGCGCTGTGCACCACCCCGGCACCGAACGACCCGCTCGCGGTCTTCGACCGGTTCTGGGAGGACTTCGCGGAGAACTACCCCTTCTTCGCCGCCAAGGGGATCGACTGGCGCGCCGTCCGGGACGAGCAGCGACGACGGATCACCCCGGCGACGACCACCGAGCAGTTGCAGGAGGTCCTCGTCGACATGCTCCGGCCGCTCGGCGACGCCCACACCGGGCTGGCCCGGATCGTCGACGGGCAGCCGACCGGGGTGTTCGGCGGGCGGCGGCCCGGCTCGACGGTGCGCACCAAGGAGCTGACCACCCGGGCCGGAGAGGCCGTCGCCGCCCAGCTCACCGGCCCCGAGCAGCTCTTCGCCGGCGGGAAGCTCGGCGTGGGCCGGCTTCCCGACGACGTCGGCTACCTGCGGGTGGGCAGCTTCGACGGCTACACCGACGGCGACTACCGCAGCCAGGTCGCCGAGCTGGACAAGGCGTTGGACGCCCTGTTCGCCGATCCGGACGGGCTCACCGCACTGGTGCTCGACGTCCGGCTGAACGGCGGCGGCTCGGACGCGCTCGGGCTGCACATCGCCGCCCGGCTCACCGACCGCCCGTACCTCGCCTACCGGAAGGTGGCGCGCAACGACCCGGCCGACCCGGCGAAGTTCACCCGGCCGGTGCCCGTCCCCGTGGAGCCCTCGGACGGCGAGCACTTCACCGGGCCGGTGGCCCTGCTCACCTCCTCGATCTCGGCCAGCGCGGCGGAGACCTTCACCCAGGCGCTGATGGGCCGCTCCCCGCACGTGACCCGGATCGGCGAGAACACCCAGGGCGTCTTCTCGGACGTCCTGATCAAGCCCCTCTCGCCGGACTTCGCGGTGGTCCTACCGAACGAGGAGTACCTCACCCGCAGTGGCAGCACCTTCGACGGCCCGGGCATCGCACCGGACCTCCGGACCCCGGTCTACAGCCCCGAGGAGCTGGCCGCACTCAAGGACTCCGCCCTGAGCACGGCCCGCCGGGTGCTCGCCCGGGACGCCGGGGGTGACCTGCGGCGGTAAGCCCTACATCGGATCCACCGCCCTCAGTTCGCCGTCCAGCTCCAGCCACCTGGTCAGCCCCAGGCCGCGCAGGAACGGCAGGTCGTGGCTGACCACGATCAGCGCGCCCTGGTAGGCGGCCAGCGCCTGGGTGAGCTGGCGGACGCTGGCGAGGTCCAGGTTGTTGGTCGGCTCGTCGAGCAGCAGCAGCTGCGGCGGCGGGTCGGCCAACAGCAGGGCGGCCAGTGTCGCCCGGAACCGCTCGCCGCCGGACAGCGTGCCGACCTGCTGTTCGGCCCGGGCGCCCCGGAACAGGAAGCGGGCGAGCCGGGCGCGGATCGCGTTGTCCCCGGCGGCGGGGGCGAACCGCTTGACGTTCTCCACGATGGTGAGTCCGTCGTCCAGCAGGTCGAGCCGCTGCGGCAGGTGGCGCAGCCCCTCCGGCGTGGTGATCTGCCCCTCCAATGGGGAGAGTTCGCCCGCGATGGTGCGCAGCAGCGTGGTCTTGCCGGAGCCGTTGCGCCCGACCAGGGCGATCCGCTCGGGGCCGCGCAGGTCGAGGTCGACGGTGGCACCGAAGGGCAGCCGGACCTTCTGCAGGGTGAGCACGGTGCGCCCGGCCGGCACCGCGGTGCGCGGCAGGTCGATCCGGATCTCGGCGTCGTCGCGCACCGCCTCCTCTGCGGCGGTGAGCCGGGCCTTGGCCTCTTCCAGGCGCTCGGCGTGCATGCCGGTGAGCCGGCCCGCCGTCTCCTGGCCCTTGCGCTTGAGCATCCCGGCGAAGATGTGCGGGTCGTTGCGGGTGACCGAGCGCTTCTTGCCGTAGCTGGCGCTGCGGTCCAGCCTGGTGCGGGCGTCGACCAAGTCCCGCTTCTGGCGCTGGACGTCGGCCTCGGCGTTGCGCAGCAGCCGCTCGGCCGTCTCCTGCTGGGCCGCGAGGGTGCGCTCGTAGGCGTCGAAGTTGCCGCCGTACCAGGTGACCCCGCCGTCCCGGAGGTCGGCGATCTGGTCGACGTGCCGGAGCAGTTCGCGGTCGTGGCTGACGATCACCATGACGCCCTGCCAGCCCGCCACCGTCTCGTAGAGCCGCTCGCGGGCGGCCCGGTCGAGGTTGTTGGTGGGTTCGTCGAGCAGCAGCACGTCGGGGCGGCGCAGCAGCAGGGCGGCCAGCCGCAGCAACACGGCCTCGCCACCGGAGAGTTCGCCGGTGGTGCGGTCGAGGCCGAGGCGCTGCAGGCCGAGCCGGTCGAGGGTGGCGCGGGCGCGCTCCTCGACGTCCCAGTCGTCACCGAGGGCGTCGAAGTGCCGCTGGTCGGTGTCGCCCGACTCGATGGCGTGCAGGGCCTCCCGGGCGGCCCGGATGCCGAGCGCCTCGTCGACTCGCAGGTCGGTTTCGAGGGTGAGGCCCTGCGGCAGGTAGCCGAGTTCGCCCGCGACCCGGACGGTGCCGCCGGTGGGGGTGAGTTCGCCGGCGATCAGCCTCAGCAGGGTGGACTTGCCGGCCCCGTTGAGGCCGATCAGTCCGGTGCGGCCGGGGCCGACGGCGAGGTGGAAGTCGTCCAGGACGGTTTTGCCGTCGGGCCACTCGAACGCGAGCTCGGTGCAGAGGACGGCGGTGGTGGGTTGTGCCATGCAAGGCCTCCCGGGTGGTTGCTGAAGGGGTGATGAGCAACACGGGGAGACACCGCGGGTGCGGACCGGGACGGCCGGAGGACGGGACGGCGCGATGACGCGCCACGGGGCCGTGACTGAGGTCGCACACTCGCACGCCACGCGGCAGGGACGACAACTGCGGCAGCAATCAGGGCTGCGGCAGCGGGGCCTGCGTGGCGGGGGCGGTGTCCCGGGACCTCAGTAGAGCAACGGCCTTCTCCTTGTCTGGCGGATGACGCGAACCACGCTAGGAGCCCCGCCGGACGCGTGCAACCGATTAACGCGGCCGCTCGCTCCGGCTGCTCCGGCCGGGGCCGAGCCCGGGGGTGAATTCGGTGACGGCAAAGCCTCCGTGCCGATCCGGTGCCGATCCGGTGACAGCCTCGTACCGGCCGGGGCCGCGTGTAAGGAGTTCCTTATCCGCATGGCAGACTCCTCACCTGCCATACCTGCGGCCCCTGGCGGCCGTACCCGAGGACCGGGCCGTATGGCGGAAGTCAAACAGGGGGATTTGAACTCATGTCACCGATATCCCGGCCGAGCCGTGCCGTCCTCGGCGCCTCCGTCGCCGCGCTGACCATGGTGGTCGCCACCGGCTGCGGTCCGGACAACAGCGACCCGGCCGGTGCCCAGACCGCCGCGCCGTCGGTCGCGGCCAGCGCCTCCGGGAAGCCGGGCGCGGCCCCGATCAAGCTGCCGACGATCGAAGAGCTGAAGACCTGGAAGCTCGAGGACTGGGACAAGTGGGCCCAGGCCAATGTGATCACCCCGGCGACCAAGGGCTACTGGACCCTGCAGAAGCTGCTGAACGCCAAGCCGAAGCCGCTGCCCCAGGCGCCCTCCCAGCCCACCGCGCAGCCGACCGCCCAGCCGACCAGCGCGGCCCCGGCCCAGCCCACCGCCGCCCAGCCGCCGACCGGCCCGGACCAGCTGCCCTCGGTGGTCGCCGCGAAGCCCGTGGCGCACCCGTTCCCGAAGAACATGCACGTCAACGGCAAGATCTTCTTCAAGGACGGCAACGACGACTACGTGTGCTCCGGCACCGTCGTCTCCGACCCGGCCAACCCGGGCAAGAGCAACCTGGTGTGGACCGCGAGCCACTGCCTGCACGGCGGCAAGGGCAACAAGTACTACACCGACATCACCTTCGCCCCGGCCTTCAACAGCAACGGCGTGCTGAGCAACGGCAACAAGGTGAAGTCCAAGCTCGACGACGCCGAGCCGTACGGCGAGTGGGGCGCGACCGCCGGCATGGTCTCCCCGCAGTGGACCCAGGAGGCCGACCCGGAGAAGGGCGGCCCGTGGAGCCAGTACGACTTCGGCATCATCAAGGTCGCCAACCCCGACCCGAACGGCAAGTCGCTGGAGGAGACCGTCGGCGGCTCCGTGCCGCTGTGGTTCAACGCCCCGCGCGACCAGATCGCCTCCGTCGCCAACTACGGCTTCCCGGAGGGCAAGCCGTTCGACGGCGTCGAGCTGGAGCACTGCGACGGCGGCAAGCCGGCCGCGAAGCCCGGTGACCCGAGCCGCCCGGCGATGCTGATGATCGGCTGCAACATGACCGGCGGCAGCAGCGGCGGCGGCTGGTACGCCACCAAGGACGGCAAGCCGGCCCTGGTCAGCGACACCTCCGTCGGCAACGGCGCCAACACCTACGAGGCGGGCCCCTACCTGGAGGACGTCGCGGCGCACATGTTCGACTACTTCTCCAAGAAGGCCAAGTGAGGCGCTGAGGAGTGATCCCGGGGGCCGCGGCTGCGACAGCCGCGGCCCCCGGGCGTTTCCGGCCCGCGGCCCGCAGGCGTTTCCGGCCTGCGGCCCCGGCCCGCGGACTTTTCCGGCTCGGGGCCCGCTCCTCCTACAATCGGCTCCATCATGAGCGCCACACTCGTAGTCAAGGACCTCGCCGCCGGCCACGGCGAACGCACCCTCTTCACCGGCCTGGACCTGGTCGTCGCCCCCGGTGACGTGATCGGCCTGGTCGGCGTGAACGGCGCCGGCAAGTCGACCCTGTTGCGGCTGCTGGCCGGCCTGGACACCCCGGAGGGCGGGTCGCTGCGGCTCAGCCCGGCGAGCGCCAACGTCGGCCATCTGCCGCAGGAGCCGGAGCGGCGCGAGGGCGAGTCGGTGCGCGACTTCCTGGCCCGGCGCACCGGCGTGGCGGCCGCCCAGGCCGAGCTGGACGAGGCCACCGAGGGCCTGGTCGAGGGCCGCCCGGGCGCCGACGATGCTTATGCGACGAGCCTGGACCGCTGGCTGGACCTCGGCGGCGCCGACCTGGAGGAACGGGCCGAGGAGGTGGCCGACTCGCTCGGCCTGAAGGTCTCCCTCGACCTGCCGATGACGGCGCTCTCCGGCGGCCAGGCCGCCCGCGCGGGCCTGGCCTCGCTGCTGCTCTCCCGCTACGACGTGTTCCTGCTGGACGAGCCCACCAACGACCTCGACCTGGACGGCCTGGAGCGGCTGGAGGCCTTCGTCAAGGGCCTGCGCACCGGCACCGTGCTGATCAGCCACGACCGCGAGTTCCTGGCCCGCACCGTCACCAAGGTGCTGGAGCTGGACCTGCACCAGCAGCAGGTCAACCTGTACGGCGGCGGCTACGAGGCGTACCTGGAGGAGCGGGCGGTGGCCCGTCGGCACGCCCGTGAGGACTACGAGGAGTACGCCGACACCAAGGCCTCGCTGGAGGCCCGGGCCCAGATGCAGCGCAACTGGATGGAGCACGGCGTCCGCAACGCCCGCCGCAAGAGCGGCGACAACGACAAGAACGCCAAGGCGAAGCGCACCGAGTCCACCGAGAAGCAGGCCTCCAAGGCCCGGCAGACCCAGCGGATGATCGAGCGGCTGGACGTGGTCGAGGAGCCGCGCAAGGAGTGGGAGCTGCGGATGGAGATCGCCGCCGCGCCGCGCTCCGGCTCGGTGGTGGCCACCCTGCGCGGGGCCGCCGCCAAGCGCGGCGACTTCGCCTTCGGCCCGGTGGACCTGCAGATCGACTGGGCGGACCGGGTCGCGATCACCGGGGCCAACGGCGCGGGCAAGTCCACCCTGCTGGCGGCGCTGCTCGGCCGGCTCGCGCTCGACTCCGGCAGCGCCGTGCTGGGCTCCGGTGTGGTGGTCGGCGAGGTGGACCAGGCGCGCGGGCTCTTCTCGGGTGGCGAGCCGCTGGCGGACGCCTTCGCGGCCGCCGTGCCGGAGCTCACCGAGGAGGAGGTGCGCACCCTGCTGGCCAAGTTCGGCCTCAAGGCGGTGCACGTGAGGCGCCCGGCGGGCACCCTCTCCCCCGGCGAGCGGACCCGGGCCGCGCTGGCGCTGCTGCAGGCGCGCGGGGTCAACCTGCTGGTGCTGGACGAGCCCACCAACCACCTGGACCTGCCCGCGATCGAGCAGCTGGAGTCCGCGCTCGGCTCGTACACCGGCACCCTGCTGCTGGTCACCCACGACCGGCGGATGCTGGACACGGTCTCGGTGAACCGGCGGATCGAGGTCCGGGACGGCCGGGTGCACGAGCTGTAGGCCCGGCCGCCGGAACACCCGCCCGCCCCGCCTGCGATCGGCCGCGCAGCCATGACGGCCGCTCCGGGAATTGGTCTCTACCTCTTCCCGGAGCGGCCGTCATGTGCTGTGCTGTCGCCCATGGTTGACAGCGCAGTGGCAGGGACGCCGTACCCGACCGTCCCGCTCACCCCGATGACGGTGCCGGCCCACCAGGCCGAGGCCCGCAGCAAGGCCTTCCACGACGTGATGGCGCAGCGCCGGACCGTCCGCGACTACTCCACCCGGCCGATCCCCGACGGGGTGGTCGAATGGGCCGTCCGCACCGCGGCCACCGCGCCCAGCGGGGCCCACGTCCAGCCCTGGCGCTTCGTGGTGGTCACCGACCCGGAGCGCAAGCGGCTGCTGCGCGAGGCCGCCGAGGCGGAGGAGCGGGAGTTCTACGGCCACCGGGCGTCCGAGGAGTGGCTGGCCGCACTGGCGCCGATCGGCACCGACTGGCACAAGCCGTTCCTGGAGGACGCGCCGGCCGTGATCGTGGTCTTCGAGGTGCACAAGGGCCCCGACTCGCCGCGCCCGTACTACACCAAGGAGTCGGTGGGGATCGCGGTCGGGCTGCTGCTGGCCTCGCTGCACCAGGCCGGGCTGGCCACGCTGACCCACACGCCGAGCCCGATGCGGTTCCTCAACGAGGTGTGCGGGCGCCCGGCGGAGGAGCGCGCCGCCTACGTGATCCCGGTCGGCTACCCGGCCGAGGGCGCGCGCGTGCCGGACCTGCGGCGCAAGGAGCTCGACGAGGTGATGGTCCGGCTCTGACGCGCCGGGGCGCGCCGCTCGCTCCCCCGCCGACCGGCGGGCCCGGATGCGCCCCCGTCCGGATGTGGCAGGTCCTGGCCAAGGACATAATCGCCGCCATGAGCCCCGCACTGCCGCAGTCCTGCGAGCCCGTCCGGGCCGCACCCGAGGTGACCACCGGGCGGCCGCCCGAGCTGCTGCGGCTGCCCGGCGGCCTCGCGCTGCACCGCCGCCGCAGCACCCACGCACCGGCGCTGAACCGGGCCGTCCGCGACAACCTGGAGCACCTGCGGCCCTGGCTGGAGTGGGCCGGCGAAGCCCCCAGCAGGGCCCGGACCGCCGAGCTGACCCGGGCCGGCACCGCCGCCTGGGAGGCCGGGACGGACTTCATGTACCTCGCCGAGCTGGCCGAGGCCCCCGGCCGGGTGGTCGCCGCCCTCGGGCTGCACGGGCGGATCGGCCCGGGCGCGCTGGAGATCGGCTACTGGGTCGCGGCCCGGCACGTCGGCCGCGGCATCGCCACCGCCGCGGCCGGGGCGCTGACCGAGGCCGCGCTGGCGCTGCCCGGGATCGCCCGGGTGGAGATCCGCTGCGACCAGGCGAACGGCGCCAGCGCGGCCGTCCCGCGCAAGCTCGGCTACCGGCTGGACCGGGTCGCCGAGGCCGCCGTCCGGGCTCCGGGCGAGACCGGGCGGCAGCTGGTCTGGGTCATGGAGCGGTAGGACCCTCCGGAACGGCTCAGTACCGCCCGCCCGTCGCGGCCGGCAGGGCGTCCAGCTCGGCCAGGTCGGCCGCCGAGAGCTCGAGCGCGGCCGCGCCCACGTTGTCCTCCAGGTAGCGCGGCGTCTTGGTGCCCGGGATCGGGAAGACGTACCGGCCCTGCGCCAGCGTCCAGGCCAGCGCGACCCGCGCGGGGGTGGCGCCGATCCGCTCGGCGATCTCCCGGACCTTGGCGACCAGCGCCAGGTTCGCCTTCAGCGCGTCCTGCTGGAAGCGCGGCAGGTTGCGGCGGAAGTCGTCCTCGGGCAGCTCGTCGAAGGAGGAGATGCTGCCGGTCAGGAAGCCCCGGCCGAGCGGCGAGAAGGGGAGGAAGGCGATGCCCTGCTCCTCGGTGTACGGCAGCACCTCGGCCAGCACGTCCCGGGTCCACAGCGAGAGCTCGGACTGCACCGAGGCCACCGGGTGCACCGCCTGGGCCCGCCGGATCTCCTCCACGCCGACCTCGGAGAGCCCGATCCGACGGGCCTTGCCCGCCCGGACGGTCTCGGCGAGCGCGCCCCAGGTCTCCTCGATCGGGACGGCCGGGTCGACCCGGTGCAGCTGGTAGAGGTCGACGTGGTCGGTGCCGAGCCGGCGCAGGCTGTCGTCGATCGAGCGGCGCACGTGCCCGGGGCTGCCGTCGCGGTCGTGCTGGCCCCCTCCGCCCGGGACGATGCCGACCTTGGTGGCGAGGAAGGCGCGCTCGCGGTACCGGCCGGACAGCGCGGCGCCGACCACCTCCTCGTTGCTGAACGGGCCGTAGACGTCGGCGGTGTCGATCAGGGTGACGCCGAGCTCCAGCGCCTGGTGGACCACCCGGACGGACTTCTCGTCGTCCCGGCTCCGGACGTCGTAGGCGTGGGTCATCCCCATGCAGCCGAGGCCGATGACGCCGACCTCGGGGCCGTCGGTGCCGAACGAGGCGGTGCGCATGACGGTGCTCCGATCTCTGGTGGCGGCCTGCCACGTTCCGGCCTGCCGCGTTCCGGCCTGCCGTGGTGCCGTGGTGCCGCAGTGGATCAACGCGTCCAGCTTCCCCCTTGGAGTGCACTCGAGGTCAAGTCTCCGCCCCGGTACGGTCATCGGACCGCAGCGCGGCGCGAACGGGGCGCGCGGCTCCGGTTTCACCACCGGGCCCCCGTACCCGGCCGTCGACCCCGTGGTTCGCCCCCGGAGCGGTCCGCCCGGGCCCGGTGGACGTCCCCGCCGCCAAACCGGCGCGCGGGGGCCCGGCGGCGGGCTCACCGCGCCACGGGGCGCCGCCGGTCCGGTCTTGGCACGGCTCACCGCGACGGCCGACGCTCTGTCCGCGGCCGATCAACCCGGCCCGCCACCACGGGAGGCGACCGAGGACGTCGCCTGCCACCACCCACCTCGGGGAGGAACCCATGTCGCTCTCGCGCACCCGCGCCGCCGCGCTCGCCCTGGCCGTCACCGCCGCCACCGCACTGGCCACCACCAGTCTCGCCGCCCCGGCCCAGGCGGCCGGCGGGAAGCGCACGTTCAGCCACTTCGACGACGGCAGCTTCGAGTCCCCCAAGATCCCGGCGAACAGCTTCACCGAGCCGGTGGCCGGCCAGAGCATCGGCCCGTGGCAGGTCACCAGGGGCAGCGTCGACCTGATCGGCGCGG
The DNA here is from genome assembly GCF_040303105.1 of Kitasatospora sp. NPDC096128. NCBI lineage: Bacteria > Bacillati > Actinomycetota > Actinomycetes > Kitasatosporales > Streptomycetaceae > Kitasatospora > Kitasatospora sp. NPDC096128. The sequence continues at coordinate 91,030 of NZ_JBEOSP010000032.1, forward strand.
GCTTCTGGCAGGCCGCCGAGGGCGACCAGTCGGTGGACCTCAACGGTGCCGACAGCGGCACCATCGCCCAGACCTTCACCACGACCCCCGGCGCCACCTACTCGGTGAGCTACGCGCTGGCCGGCAACCCCGGCGGCGGACCCGCCCTGCGGACCGGCCGGGTGCTGATCGACGGACAGGACTTCCAGGACTTCTCCTTCGACGTGACCGGCAGGACCCGCGCCGCCATGGGCTACGTCGGACGGCAGTTCAGCTTCGTCGCGTACAACTCCTCGACCACGCTGACCTTCGAGAGCACCGTGCGGGGCCCCTTCGGGCCGGTGCTCGACGACGTCCGGGTGAAGGAGTGCAAGTCCTGCTGCGGCGGCTGACCGACCGACCGCCGGGCCGTCCTTAAACCCTCCCTAAAACCTGCCCTCGGAAGGCTTCCGGAAGCCGGGAAGTGCTTGACGTGCACAGCTGGTCTAGTCCAGTTTGATCCTCAGCACCGCGCTCCTCCCGCACCGGACCAGCCCCCATGCTGCCGCCCGCCCCGCGTCTCCCCCCCTTCGCGGCGCGGGCGGCCCCACGTCCCGAGAGGCACCCCCATGCCCAGCGCGCCCCAGCACGCCCCCACCCTCCGCCGCCCCGCCGGCCGGACCAAACTGCTCAGCCTCGCCGCCGCCACCGTGCTCGCGGCCGGCGGCCTCGCCACCCTCGCCGGGAACGCCGGCGCGGCCGACGCCGACCTGCTCGCCAACGGCGGCTTCGAGAGCGGCACGCTCGACCCCTGGAGCTGTTCCGCCGGCACCGGAAGCATCGTCAATTCCGGCACGCACAGCGGCAGCTACGCGCTCAAGGGGGCGGCGAGCGCGAGCGACACCGCCCAGTGCGGCCAGACCGTGAGCGTCCAGCCCGACACCACCTACACCCTCAGCGCCTGGGTGCAGGGCCAGTACGTCTACCTGGGCGCCACCGGCAGCGGCGTCACCGACCCGGCCGTGTGGACCCCCGGCGGCGCCGACTGGCAGCGGCTGTCGGCCAGTTTCACCACCGGGCCGAGCACCACCAGCGTCAACGTCTACCTGCACGGCTGGTACGGGCAGGGCGCCTACCTCGCCGACGACGTCACGCTCACCGGCCCCGGTGGGGGCGGCCCGTCCACCCCGCCGACCGGAACACCCACCGGATCGCCCACCGGCACACCCACCGGCGGCCCGAGCACCCCGCCGCCGAACGTCGCCCTGCCCGTCGCCCCGTACATCGACATGGGCGCCTGGCCCACCCCCTCCATGCCCGACATGGCCAAGGCCGGCGCCGTCAAGGGCTACACCATGGGCTTCGTCACCGGCGTCGGCTGCAAGGCCAGCTGGTTCAACGCCTATGACCCGCGCAGCGGTTGGGCCAAGGACCAGGTCGACGCGCTGCGCGCGGCCGGCGGCGACGTCAAGCTCTCCTTCGGCGGCGCCAGTGGCACCGAACTCGCCGCCGCCTGCACCTCGGTGGACTCACTGTTCAACCAGTACGACGCGGTGGTCAACGCCTACAACCTGCGCTACGTCGACTACGACATCGAGGGCGCGGCGATCGCCGACACCGCCTCCAACGACCGCCGCTCCGCCGCGCTCGCCAAACTCCAGCAGGCCCACCCCGGCCTCAAGGTCTCGCTCACCCTGCCCGTCCTGCCCGAAGGCCTGACCAGCGAGGGCGTCGCCATCGTCAAGTCCGCCCGGGACGCCGGGGTGAACCTCGACCTGGTCAACATCATGGCGATGGACTACTACCGCTCCGGCAGCGACTACGGCAACGCCGCCGTCCAGGCCGCCCAGGCGACCTTCGGCCAGCTCAAGTCGCTCTACCCGGCGAAGACCGACGCCCAGCTGTGGGCCATGGTCGGGGTCACCCCGATGATCGGCGAGAACGACGACCACCAGATCTACAACCAGGCCGCCGCCCAGCAGTTGGTGACCTTCGCCCAGCAGAACCACCTCGGCCTGCTCGCCTTCTGGGACGCCACCCGGGACGCCAACGCCTGCACCGGCGGCTCACTGGCCAAGTGCACCAACATCCCGCAGCAGCCGTACGAGTTCGCGAAGATCTTCGGCCGGTACGCGGGCTGACGGTACGACGTGCCATCGGGCCGACGGCCCGGATTAATTGGCATCCCATCCTCCCGGACCGTCAACTACAGTCCCTCCCACCTGTACGGAACGAGGGGGCGGACATGACGGTCCGGGACGACCACAGACAGCTGACCACCAACACCGCGACCAGCGAAGCCGCCTGCGCGGCAGGCCTCACCCCCGAGGAACTCGGCGCCTTCAGCCGCACCCTGGGCCGGCTGCGCGGCCTCCCCTCCCACGACCGCACCCGGCTGGCCGCCGAGCGCCAGCTCAGCTCCTTCGTGATGGAGAGCCGCAAGCGCCGCCGCCAGGAGGCCAAGGAGGCCGTCCGGCAGGCCGACGACGAACTGCTCGCCGCCACCGCGACCGGCGCCCGGCAGCGCCGCGAGGACGCGCCGCTCGCCCCCGCCGGAGGGCCGGTCGGCGAACTGCTCGTCCCGCGCAAGTGCTACGTCTGCAAGCAGCAGTACCGCCGGGTCGACGGCTTCTACCACATGCTGTGCCCGGACTGCGCGGCCGACAACACCGCCCGCCGCGACCTCTCCACCGACCTGCGCGGGCGGCGGGCACTGCTCACCGGCGGACGGGTGAAGATCGGCTTCCAGCTCGCGCTGATGCTGCTGCGGGACGGCGCCGAGCTGATCGTCACCAGCCGGTTCCCCCAGGACACCGTCCGCCGCTTCCGCGCCGCCGAGGGCAGCGGGCAGTGGTGGGAGCGACTGACCGTGGTCGGCATCGACCTCCGCGACCCGCGTCAAGTCCTCGGTCTGACCGAGCAGTTGCGCGCCGACGGCCGGCCGCTGGACATCCTGGTCAACAACGCGGCGCAGACCCTGCGCCGCCCGCCGGAGTCCTACGCCCTGCTGGCGGCGGGCGAGTCCGCGGCCCTGCCGGGCGCCGAGCGCCGGGCGATCACCCACGCGCCCGGATTCCGGCCGGCGGCCATCTCGGGCCAACTCCCCTCCGGGGCCGGGTCCCTGCTGGACCTCACCGACGAGGCCGGACTGCTGCCCGACCTCGCGCCCGCCAACTCCTGGTCCGCCACGCTCGGTTCGCTCGACCCGGCGGAGCTGCTGGAGACCCAGCTGGTCAACGCGCTGGCCCCGGCGCTGCTCTGCGACCGGCTGCTGCCGCTGCTGCTCGCCTCCCCGCACCCCGCCCGCTACATCATCAACGTCACGGCGGTGGAGGGCCGGTTCGCCGTCCGCAACAAGACCGCGCGCCACCCCCACACCAACATGGCCAAGGCCGCGCTCAACATGCTCACCCGCACCAGCGCCGCCGAACTCGCCCCGCAGGGCGTGCACATGTGCGCCGTCGACACCGGCTGGATCACCGACGAGAACCCGGCGCCCAAGAAGACCCGGATCGCCGCCCGGGGCTTCCGCACCCCGCTGGACATCGTGGACGGCGCGGCCCGGGTGTACGACCCGATCGTGCGCGGCGAGGCCGGGCGCCCGGTGTCGGGAGTGTTCCTCAAGGACTACCGGGTCGCGGAGTGGTGACGTGGTGAGGTGGTGACGGCTCAGGTGTCGTAGCAGCCGTCCCAGGGGGCGTGGAAGCCGAGGCCGTCGGGGCGGAGCTCGACCCAGGGGCCCTCGTCCTCCTCGCCGGCCTCGTCCTCTTCGGCCTCGTCCTCGTCGAGGACGAGGCCGAAGATCACGCCGTCGGCCTCCACGGAGAACTGCGCGATCGCGATGTCCCCGTATGCGCGGCCGGGCAGGGCGTCCAGCCACTCGTCCAGCAGCCGACGGGCCTCCGCCGCCGTGCCGACCGCCCGGATGCTCGACTCCAGGTGCCGGCCGGCCGGGTCGAAGCGGTGCAGCACGGCGTACGGCCGACCCTCGGCCCACACGGCCGAGGCGAGGAACTGGCCACCCTGCCAGCGGCCGATGGTGTCCGTGCGCCAGTCCGGCTCGTGCCGGATCGGGATCAGTGCGGGTACGTTCATGTTCGAACCCTAGGCCCGACCTGTGGGGACGGCCCGGCCGGGGTGCTCCCGAGCCGGGCCGGGCCGTCACATCATGCGGTGGTCAGCGGTCAGCGGTCAGCGGTCAGCGGTCAGCGGTCAGCGGCCGGTCGGCAGGTTGGCCCCGCCGGTGCAGTCGAGCACCACACCGGTGACGAAGGTGTTGGCGGCGAGCATGTGGATCGCCCGGGCGACGTCCTCGGGGCGGCCGACCCGGCCGACCGGGGTGGTGGCGGCCAATCCGTCGAAGAGGGCGGTGCGCTGCTCGGCGGGGACGCGGTCCCACCACGGGGTGTCGATGACGCCGGGCGAGACGGCGTTGACCCGCAGCGGGGCGAGCTCGACGGCCAGTGGCGGGACCATCGCCTCCAGGGCGCCGTTGATGGCGGCCAGTCCGGCGGTACCGGGGATGGCGGCGCGGGCCGAGGCGGCGGTGATCAGGGTGATCGAGCCGTCCGCGCGCAGGTGCGGCAGGGCCGCCTGCACGACCTGCACCTGCGGCCAGAACTTGGCGTTGAAGCCGGTGGCGAGGTCGGCCAGGTCGAGCCGGGCGAACGGGCCGCTGCCGGCCGCGCCGCTGACCGCGACCACCAGGTGGTCGACGGCGCCGAGTCCGGCGAAGAAGTCCGCGACGGCGGCCCGGTCGGTCGCGTCCACCGGGTGGCCGGTGGTCTTGCCGCCGATCCGGGCGACGGCGGCGTCCAGCCGCTCGCGGTCACGGCCGGTGACCACGACCTCGGCGCCGTCGGCCGCGAAGGCGGTGGCGCTCGCCTCGCCGATGCCCGAGCTGCCGCCCATCACGACGACGCGCTGTCCGGTGAAGAGGTTCGTTGCAGTGCTCATGGTTCTGGCCCTTCCGGCGCATTCGGCAACTTGTCGAGACCAACGGTTTCGGTAATGATGCTTGTCGAGACTGCTAGTCTTGTCAAGTGGGAGCAGAAGGACCGGGCAGGAAGAAAGAGACCTCACCCATGAACGAGACCGACCCCCAGGCCGCCCGGCCGCACACCGGCCGCCGCCGCAACGAGGCGGCCCACCGGGCGATCCTGGACGCGGCACTGCAGCTGCTCGCCGAATCCGACGGCACGCCCGTCACCATCGACGCCATCGCCCGCGCGGCCGGCGTCGGCAAGCAGACCGTCTACCGCTGGTGGCCCTCCAAGGGCGCCGTCCTGCTGAACGCCCTCACCGACCGCGCCGACCAGGACGTCAGCGACCACCCGGACACCGGCGCCCTGCGCACCGACCTGCGCGCCTTCATCGGGACCACCTTCGACGCCGCCCAGCAGAGCACCACCGCCTCCGCACTGCGCACCCTCGTCCACGAGGCCGCCCGTGACCCGCACCTGGCCGAGCTGATGCAGACCTTCACCGCCACCCGGCGCGGCGCGCTGCACGAGCTCCTCGCCCGCGGCCGCGAGCGCGGCGAACTGGCCGGCGACGCCGACCTGGACCTGATCGTGGACCAGGTCTACGGGGTGTTCTGGTACCGCTTCCTGCTCGGCCACGGCCCGCTGGACGCGGCCGCCGCCGACCGCCTCGCCGACACCCTGGTCGCCGGCAACGACTGACCGGCAACGACCGTCCGGCAATGACCGAGGGCCGCCCCCCGGACAGGCCCCGACCGGACAGGCCCCGACCGGGCGGCGCCCTACCCGGGCGTGCCCCGGCGCCGGACCAGCGGCAGGTATACCTCGTCGACGATCTCCACCAGCACGTCGTCGGGCGCGCTCGGTACGCCCCGGACGACGAACTCGTTGCGCAGCAGCACCACCGCCACCGTCGCCACCCGGGGGTGCAGCACCTCCGGCGCCGCCTCGCCGCGGGCGACGGCCCGACCGAGCACGGTGAGCCAGGGCGCGGCCGCGGCGTCGCCGGACTGGTCCTGCAGCTGCGCCAGGACCTCGCCCGCGCCGCCCGCGGCGGCCAGCAGGTCGCGCAGCACGCCGCCGAGCGGGGAGCTCCAGTGCCGGTTCGCCTGGCGCAGCAACTCCAGTACATCGCCGCGCAGTTCACCGGTGTCGGGGAGCGGGGCGGCCTTGGCGAGCTGCTTGTAGCCGGCGACGCCCAGGGCGAGGCGGTTCGGCCAGCGCCGGTAGATGGCGTTCTTGTTGGTGCCCGCACGGGCGGCGACCCGGTCCATGGTCAGCCCGGCGTACCCGGACTCGGTGAGCTCCGCGACCGCGGCCGCCAGGATCGCCTCCTCCAGCGCCGCCCCGCGCCGCCGCGTCTGCCCGGCCATGCTCCCGCTCCGCCCTCGCTGCCGCCCGTACCGCCCCCATGCTTACTTGCCATCCCGCCCCGAGGGCAACTACGGTACTCGCCGTACCGTAAGTTTCCGATCCTCCGAAGGCAGGAGACCATGCGCGCCAAGGGAATAAGCTACGACACCGGATTCATCAGGAACGGATCGTACTCTCGCAAGCTGTTCGACCCGAAGGTCGTCGAGCGCGAGCTGCGGATCATCCGCGACGAGCTGCACTGCACCGCCGTCCGGATCATGGGCGGCGACCCGGACCGGATCGAGCTCGCCGCCGGGTACGCCGCCGCGCTCGGGCTGGAGGTCTGGTTCTCCCCGTACCCGCTGGAGCTGACCACCGAGGAGATGCTGCGGCTGTTCGCCGACTGCGCCGAGCGCGCCGAGCGGCTGCGGCGGAGCGGGGCCGAGGTGGTGTTCGTGGCCGGCGCCGAACTGAGCCTGATGAACCCGGGCTTCCTGCCCGGCGACAGCACGGACGAGCGGGTCGCGCTGCTCGCCCGGCCGGAGGAGGTGCGCAAGCACCTCGGCACGGTCAGCGGCAGGGTCAACGCCTTCCTCGGCGAGGCGGTGGCCACCGTCCGCGAGCACTTCAACGGGCCGCTCACCTACGCCGCCGTCCCGCTGGAGCGGGTCGACTGGACGCCCTTCGACCTGATCTCCCTCGACCTGTACCGCTCCGCCGAGATCGCCGACCGCTTCGCCGACGGCGTCCGCGACCTGACCAGCCAGGGCAAGCCGGTCGCCATCACCGAGTTCGGCTCCGCCACCTACCGGGGCGCGGGCGACCGGGGCGCGCTCGGCCTGGAGATCGTCGAGTCGGACGCCGACGGCCCGGTGCGCCTCGACGGCGCGTACGAGCGCGACGAGCCCGCCCAGGCCGGGTACGTCCGCGAGCTGCTGGCGGCCTTCGACGCGGGCGGGGTCGACGCCGCCTTCGTGTTCACCTTCGCGCTGTACGACTTCGTCCACCGCCCGGACGGCGATCCGCGCGAGGACCTCGACCTGGCCAGTTACGGTGTCGTCAAGGTGTACGAGGACCGCCCGGGCGTCAGGTTCCCCGGCCTGCCCTGGGAGCCGAAGGAGGCCTTCACCGCGGTCGGCGAGTACTACCGGACGCACTGACGCACCGGCTCATCGACGCGCCGACGCACTCACGCGCCGACGCACTCACGCACTGACGCACGCGCGGCTGCGCGGGAAGTCCGGCCGGTCCGACTTCCCGCGCAGGCGCTGAGGCAGGCGCCGACCGGGCGCTCAAGCGGTGCGACGGCGGTAGTAGGCGACGCCGAGGGCGATGGTGATCGGACCCCAGAGCGCGGCCGGGCTGACGCAGACCCGGCACAGTGCCTCCCACCAGCCGTTGCTGAACCCGACCTCATCCAACACCCCGGCCCAGGCCAGCGGTTGGAGCCCGAAGAGCCCGAACAGCACCAGCCCGCCCAGCAGCGTCGCGATGAGCGGCCCGAGCGGCGGCACCCGGCGCCCCCGCAGGAACGGCACCCAGCGCGGGAACACCTCGCCCCAGCCGCTGACCAGGCCCAGGGTGAGCAGCGCAAGCGCCTCGGTGATCAGGCTCAGCCCGAACACGTACGGAGTGGCCCACCAGACGTAGGGCGGGCGGTTCGGGTCGACCGTGCCCATCGAGAAGTCGAAGGCGAACGGCAGCCGCCACAGGCAGTGCGGCAGCAGGATGAGCGGGAGGGCTCTGGCCGAGCGCAGGGCCCAACGGGGGACGGGGCGTTCGGTGTCACCGACGGGGATGTTCTTCAGCATGGGTCCACCCTCGCCCCGGCCACCCCGCCGCCACCTCGACCGCGCGGCCGAACCCCCTCCCCCGGCAGGGCTATCTACGCATGCGCCAGGAGGCTGACGTACCCCCGCTCCGGACGCTCCGGCCGGGCCTGTTCCAGCCGGGTGGTGACGGTGAACCCCGCCCCGGCCAGCAGCGCGACCAGGCGTCCGGCCGGGACGAGGTGGGAGGCCCAGGTCACCGGGTGCCCGTACGCCGAACTCGGCCGGGGCTCCTCGTCGCCGGTGTGCCCGCCCAGCAGCAGGTGCCCGCCGGGGGCGAGCACCCGGTGGAACTCGGCGAAGGCGGCGAGCATCGCGCGCGAGAGCGGGTCCATGCCCTCGGGCGGGACGACGCGGCGGAGGTAGTCGGCCGCGACGGTGTCGTAGGACTCGCGGACGGCGGTGAGGTGGGCGGGTTCGGTCATCGCGTCACCCTATTTCGGCCATCGCGGCCTCGGCGGTCTCGGCGGCCATCGCGGCCTCGGCGGCCTTTGCGGCCCTGGCGGCGCGCTCGGCGAAGACCTTCGCGCGGCGGTCGGCGGTCTGCTTCAACATCCGCTTGCGGTCGCGGGCGGAGAGCCGGTCGAGGTAGAGGCCCCCGTTCAGGTGGTCGGTCTCGTGCTGGAGGCAGCGGGCGAAGTAGCCGGTGCCCTCGATCGTCACGGGTTCGCCGTGCTGGTCGACGCCGTGCACCACCGCGCGGGCGGGGCGGGCGAGGCGGGTGTTGGCGCCGGGCACGGACAGGCAGCCCTCGATGTCCTCGATCAGTCGGCGGCCGGGCTCCTGGTCCTCGACCACCGGGTTGAGCACGTGTCCGACGTGCCGGACGCCGTCCTCGTCCGTGCAGTCGTAGACGAACAGCCTCAGGTCCACGTCCACCTGGTTGGCGGCGAGGCCGCAGCCGTCGGCGACGTACATGGTGGCGAACATGTCGTCGACGAGCCGGGCCAGTTCCGGGCTGCCGAAGTCCTCCTCGCCGGCCGCGCGGCAGGTGCGGCCGAGGATCTCCTCCCCCACCTCGGTGATCCGCAGGACGGTCGGACGCTCGCGCAACTCGGACACGGGTGCTCCCCTTCGATGGACTCGTCCAATGGACTCGTTCGATGGACTTGCTGTCAGCTTTGCAAAGTAGCAGACTTTGCAAAGTGACCGAACACCTCGTCAGATCCGGCGCCCTCGCCGAGCACGCCGTGCGCACCGCCCTGCTGGAGCTGCTCGCCGAGCTCGGCACCCTCACCTCCACCGAGGCGGCCGCCCGACTCGGCCTCAGCTCCGGCCTGTGCTCCTTCCACCTGCGACAGCTCGCCCGCTACGGGCTGATCGAGGAGGCCCCGGCCGGCGACGGCCGGGCCCGTCCCTGGCGCCTCCCCCGGACCGAAGCCCAGGCCGAACCGCCCGCCCGAGAAGACGAGTTCGGCGAACTGGCCCGGGGCCTGGAGGACGAGAGCCACCGGCGCTGGCTCGCCCGGCGCAGCGAGGCCCCCGCCGAGTGGCAGCGGGACGAGGCGTTCAGCGCCGTCGTCCACCTGACCCCGGCCGAAATGGCCGCCGTCGGCGAGGAGGTGCGCCGGATCCTCGCGCGCTACCGCGACCGCGAGGCCGACCCGGCCGTCCGGCCCGCCGGGGCCCGCCCGGTCGCCGCCGTCACCCGGCTCTTCCCCCTGTTGGAAGGGCACTGAGACCGCCGGGCCGACACCAGAACCGGACGGACGTTCGGCGCGTCCGTTTGAGGCGTGATCAGTGCGGTGCTCGGCGGGATGCCGATGTTCTGGCCCGGACTGCTGCTCTCGCTGGTACCGGCGGCGCTGCTGAACCGGCAGGTGGGGCGGCTGCTGCGGGCCCATTGGGTGGTGGGCTTCCTGCTGCTGCTCGGCCTCGGCGGGGTCGTCGTGGCGACGCTGCTGCCAGAGGCGTTCCGACTGTCCGCGGACGCCGTGCGGCACTGCACCGTCGAGGGGGCGCGGCCCCGTTCGCCGCACGAGCTGCTGCACGTGCGGCACATCGAGCTCAAGCTGGCGACCTACGCCCCGGTCGGCTTCGCCGCCGCCCTGGCCGGGACCAGGCGGCGGGCGGTGGCGGCGCTGCTGGGCGCGGCGGTGCTGCCGTTCGCGGTCTCGGCGGTGCAGTACGCGGTGCCGTCGATCGGGCGGGCCTGTGACGTGCAGGACGTCTGGGACGGGGTGCAGGGGGTCGTCCTGGGGGCGGCGACGGGGCTGGCGCTGGGACCGGTGGTCCGGCGGGTGGCCCGGGCGCGCACCGCGGGCTGAGCGCCGTCACTGCACGACCAGGTACCGCTGCTCGCTCCCCCCGCTGACGCAGCCCCCGCCGGCGACCGGCCCGCCTCTGCAGTCGCCCGGCCCCGAGGTGAAGACGGTCCAGATGTACACCCCGGGCAGTTTCGGCGTGTACGTGGTACTCAGCGCGGTCTGCCAGGGCAGGCGGTCCCAGTCGGTGGCGCCCGGCGTCAGGATGTTCACGGTGGAGGTGGTGCCGGCGGTCGCCCAGTCGAACTCGACCGGCTTCCCCACCGGGACCACCTGCTGGTCCTTCGGGAAGACCGGGATGGGGGCCGAGGGGGCGGACTTGACCGGGTTGGTGGTCGCCTGGTCCTGCTCCGTCTGCACGTTGAGGTAGCGGGTGGCGCTCCAGCCGCTGCCGATGCTGCCGCCGGCGGCGTTGGCGCCGACCACGGCCCACTGGTAGACGCCGGCCTCGGTGGGCTTGAAGGTGCAGTCGGCGGAGGTGAGCCAGCCGGAGGCCTGCCAGGGCTGGGTGCCGTGCCGGGTGTAGACCTTGGTCACCGCACCGGCCTTGTTCCAGCTGAGCACCAGCGAGCGGCCCAGCGTCAGGGTGTCCCGGTCGGCCGGGGTGAGCAGGCCGGAGGCGTGCGGGGTGCCGTTCGGCACCGCCGCGGGCGGGCCCTGGTTGGTGCTCGCGTCGCCCCCGGAGCCGGCCGAGCCCCCCGAACCGCCGGTGGAGCCGCCGGTCACGCAGTCCGGCGGGCCGCCGTCGTCCTTGGCGACCACGAAGCCGCCGTTGTCCAGCCCGCTGCCGCCGCCCTTGTCGTGCTGCAGGTACACCGGCACCAGCACCGCGGCCGCGACCAGCGCCAGCGCGCTCGGCAGCACGATCCGGAGCCGCCGCGCCCGGCGCCGCCGGGCCACCGCGTCCGAGGGCTCGGTGCGCGCCCAGCCGCCGGCGCCGTACGGGCCGGCGCCCAGTAGGGTCGGCACCCGGGTGGACGGCACCCGCCCGGGCGGTACCGCCCCGGGGCCCGGGCCGGGCGCGACCAGCGGCGCCTCCGGGACGGCGGGCCGCACCCGCAGCGCCTCCGGCAGCCAGGAGCCGGTCGGCCCGTCGTACCCGGGCGGCCCGAGCCGCTCCACCAGCTGGGCGGGGGTGGGCCGGTCCTCGGGGCGGCGGGACAGACAGGCGGCGACCAGCGGGCGCAGCGCCTCGGGCACCTCGCTGAGGTCGGGCTCGGTGTGCAGGATCCGGTAGAGCAGCACCTGCGGGTCGCCGCCGTGCCCGTACGGGGCGCCGCCGGCGGCGTGGCAGAGCACCCGCCCGAGGCTGAACAGGTCGCAGGCGGGGCTGAGCGGCTCACCCGCGATCTGTTCGGGGGCCATGTAGCCGGGAGTGCCGATGACGGTCTGGGTGCGGGTGATCGAGGCGCCGTCGAGGGCGCGGGCGATGCCGAAGTCGATGACCCGCGGGCCGTCGTCGCTGAGCAGGACGTTGGAGGGCTTGAGGTCGCGGTGGACCAGCCCGACCGCGTGGATCGCCGCCAGGGCCTCGGCCAGCCCGGCGCCGAGCACCCGCAGGACGGGTTCGGGCAGCGGGCCGTGGGCGGCGACGGCCGCCTCCAGGGACGGGCCGGGGATGTAGGCGGTGACCAGCCAGGGCGGGTCGCCGTCCGGATCGGCGTCGACCACCTGGGCGGTGTGGAAGCCGCCGACCCGCCGGGCGGCCTCCATCTCCTGGGTGAAGCGGAGCCGGAAGCGGGGGTCGGTGGCGAGGTCCCAGTGCACGCACTTGACCGCGACCAGCCGCCCGCCGGGCGAGCGCCCGAGGTAGACGACCCCCATCCCACCGCTGCCGAGCCGGGCCAGCAGCCGGTAGCGGCCGCCGACCGTCGTCGGGTCGGTGGGTCTCAACGCCTCCACGTCCACCCCCGGCGTGCGCGTTCCACGGTCCGCGGGGCCGACGGCAGCTGAGTACACGTCAGCTGCTTTTCCCCGCACGGGGAATCATCTCAGCCGTACGTCTTCGGAGCCAGTTCACGAAGGCAAAGAGATGGCGCCACCCCTGCCGCGAGATCCACAGGGCACGCGGGACCGCGCCGGGCCTCAGTGCGGGATCGAGGAGATCAGCTCGTGCGCCCCCTGCCGCTTGAGCGCCAGGGCGACGGAGGTGCCGAGGTCCTCCGGGGTGAGCGCGCCCGCCCACTCGTGGGCGTCCAGCACCCGCTTGCCGTCCGGGGTGAAGACCCGGCCGCGCAGCGAGAGCCGGCCGTCCGCCTCGGCCCGGGCGAAGCCGGAGATCGGGCTGTTGCAGTGGCCCTGCAGCACGTGCAGGAACATCCGCTCGGCCGCCGCCTCGCGCCAGGTGTCGTGGTGGCCGAGCCCGGTGACCGCCTCGATGGTCGCGGCGTCGTCCTCGCGGCACTGCAGCACGAGGATCCCGGCGCCGATCGGCGGGCACATCTCCTCGATCGGGAGGACCTCGGTGATCCTGGCCCGCTCGCCGATCCGCTCCAGTCCGGAGACGGCGAGCAGCAGCGCGTCGACGTCCCCGGCGGCCAGCTTGGCGAGCCGGCTGTTGGCGTTGCCGCGGATCGGCACGCACTCCAGATGCGGGTGGGAGGCTGCGAGTTGGGCGATCCGGCGGACGGAGGAGGTGCCGATCCGGGTGCCGGGCGGGAGTTCGGCCAGGGTCAGGCCGCCGGGGTGGACGAGCGCGTCGCGGATGTCGTCGCGGCGCAGGTAGGCGGCGAAGACGGTGCCGGCGGGCAGCGGGCGGTCGGCGGGCACGTCCTTGAGGCAGTGCACGGCGACGTCGGCCTCCCCGGCGAGCAGCGCGGCGTCCACCTCCTTGGTGAACGCGCCCTTGCCGCCGAGGGCGGCGAGGTCCCCGGTCCAGCGGTCGCCCGAGGTGGTGACCGGCACCACCTCGGTGCGCAACCCCGGGTGCAGTACGGCGAGTTCGGTGCGGACCCGGTCGACCTGGGCGAGCGCCATGGGCGAGGAGCGGGACACGATGCGGATCAGCTCAGCGGTGGCCATGGCGCGATGATAGGCGCTCGAACACCTCCGGTTGACATCACGTCAGCTACTCGGCGTAGCGGCGCAGCGCCACCGTCCGCTGGACGTCCGCCATGAACCCGCCGACCGTGCCGAGCGCCGTACCGGCCGCCACCAGCAGGCTCGCGCCGCTGAACGCGTACCCGTCGGCCGCGTCGACGGCGGTCAGCGCGAGCGTGGGCAGCACGGCGGCCAGGCCGGTGCCGAGCACCTCCGCCACGGCGAGCCGACCGCGCAGGTGGTCCAGGAACTCGACGGTCGGGCGGCCGGGCCGGATCCCGGGCACGAACCCCCCGGCACGCTTCAGCGCGTCCGCGTCGGCCGCCACGGACCGCCCGGCCGCCACGGCCAGCCCGGCGCCCACGGCAGTGAGCGTGAACAGGAGTGCGAGGTACGGCAGCCGGGACAGCGGGAAGGGCGCGAGCAACAGGGCCGCGGCCACCGCCGGGATGAACCCGCGGTGGCTGAGCACCAACGGCAGGTAGCCCGGCTCCCGGCCCGACCGCGCCCCCATCATCCGCCGCGCGTACTGGACCGGGACGCGCCGCTCGCCCTTGCGCCCGGCGATCACCAGCGCGCTGGTCGCCACCAGGGCGAACAGCACCGCCGCGAGCACCAGCGCGTAGCCGCCCGGGCCGGACTCCCCCTCCACCGACCACAGTTGGCCGGGCAGGACGGCCAGCACCTGGGCCAGCAGCAGCACCGACACCCCGTCGCCGAGGCCGCGCCGGCTCATCCACCGGGCGAGCCGGAGCACCGCCATCGCGCCGGCCGCGGTGCAGCCGGTGATCACCGCGACGGCGGGCGCGCCGTGCAGCCGCAGCACGCCGTCCCCGGCCGCCGGGGTCGGCAGCAGCCGGCCGGAGTCGGCGGCGAGGCCGAGCGCCAGGCCGCCGAGCAGGCCGAGGGCCAGGGTGGCCCGGGCTTCGAGCCGCCGCATCCCGGCGCGGCTGCCGTCCAGGTGCTCGGGGCGCAGCGCGGCGAGCCGGGGGTGCAGCCGGGTGAGGGCCAGTACGAGCGGTCGGGCGAGGAAGACCACCAGGACGCCGAACGGGAGCACCGCCAGCCGGTACAGCCCGCCCCCGGTCACCAGGTCGACCAGGCCGCGCAGTTGGTCGCCCGGCAGGACGCGGTCGGCGGCCCGCCGCAGGACCACCGGGTCGACGCCGGGCAGCGGCAGGCTCTGCCCGAGCCGGAACAGCACGACGCCGCCGAGCGTGGCGGCGGCCCGCGGGCCGAATCCCGCACGTCCCGCACGTTCCGTACGACTGGCGGCCATTGGCCTCAACTCCCCCGGTGTCGGCGGGAGGTGGGACGCGTCGGACGGCCGGCAGCTGAGGCGGGTAGGCGAAGCGCTTGGGGCGGCCGTCCTCGCTGCGCGGGCCGTCGCCGGGCCGGTCCTCGTCGGGCTCCTCCGGGACG
>NZ_JBEOSP010000033.1:0-8727 GCF_040303105.1 Kitasatospora sp. NPDC096128
GCTTCGGTGCGCAGGGGGTTGATCTCGGAGACGGCGCCGACGAGCGTGGTCTTGCCGACACCGAAGCCGCCCGCGATGACGATCTTCGCGGAGGTCGTGGCGCGGGCGGGTCCGTTAGAGCTTGCGAAGTCCACTGAGGACCCTTTCGAGCAGCGTGACATCGGGCGTTCCGCCCGACTCGCCCGCGGCGGCGGGCTGGTGGATGGCGACGAGACCGGCCTCGGCCAGGTCGGCCACGAGGATGCGCGCCACACCGAGCGGCACACCGGCCAGTGCGGAGATCTCCGCGATGGACTTGACCTCACGGCAGAGGCCGACGATCCGGGCGTGTTCGGGCAGCAGCCCGGTGGTGCGCTCCGCCGAGCCCGTGGTCGAGATCAGGGCCTCGATCGCGAGCTGGTACCGGGGGCGGGTCCGGCCGCCGGTCATCGCGTAGGGGCGGACCAGCGGCTGCTGCTCGTAGCCGTCGGACTGCTGCCCGCCGTAGCCGCTGCCGTACCCGTTGCCGTACGGGCCGGCGGGTGTCGAGGGCGGGGTCATGGGTCCTCCTTGTGCTGCGGCCTTGGGCAGCCGGTTCCAGCTGGGGCGGTGCCAGCTGAGGCGGGATCAGCTGCCTGAGGGTAGCTGAGGGTGAGGCGCCGGGTCCGGTCGGGTCGGACCCGGTGCGGGGTGGAACGGTGGGAGATCCGCGTGGGTTCCGGTCAGTGCAGGAGACTGCCCTGGAGTTCCGCGCGGAGTGCGGGGGTGAGGACGGCTCCTGCCCGGTCGACGAGCAGGGCCATCTCGTAGCCGACCAGGCCGATGTCCGAGTCGGGGGAGGCGAGGACGGCGAGGGCGGAGCCGTCGCTGATGGCCATGAGGAAGAGGAAGCCGCGCTCCATCTCGACGACGGTCTGGTTGACCTCGCCGCCTTCGAAGATCCGGCTGGCGCCGGAGGTGAGGGAGGTGAGGCCGGAGGCGACCGCGGCGAGCTGGTCGGCGCGGTCGCGCGGGAAGCCTTCCGACATGCACAGCAGGAGGCCGTCCGCGGAGACCACCACGGTGTGGGACACCCCGGGGGTGTTGTCCACGAAGTTGGTGATCAGCCAGTTCAGGTTCTGTGCGGCCTGGCTCATCTGGTTCAACTCAACGCTCCTGGTGATCTGCGCCGTTGCCGTCGCTCCGGCCACCGAAACTATCGAATCCGGGCTGCTGGGCACCATGCTGGGAGCCCGGCTGGTGGGCGGCCTGCTCGGCCCCGGCCCGCCGGCCCTGCTGGATGCCGCGGCGCAGGTTGGTCAGGCGGCCGCGGACCTCCTCGGGGGCGCGGGAGACCTGGGGACCGGTCAGCGGCGCGGACTCGGCGGTGCCGGAGACCAGGTTGGCCTGCGGGGTCCGCCGGGGGAGGCCGGACGTGGTGACCCCGCTGGTCGACGGCTCGCGGACCTGCTCGGCGCGGCGCCAGCGCTCGTCGTTCGCGGACGGGCGCCACGGCGCGTCACCGACGCCCTGCTGCGGCGGCTGCGGCCGGTCCTGCTGCGGCTGACCGTACGGCTGCTGCTGCGGGGTCTGCTGCTGGGGCGCCTGGCCCTGCGGGGCCTGGGGGCGCTCCTGGCGGGGCTGCTGCTGCGGGGCGCGCTGCGGCCGGCCCGGCTGCTGGAGGTCCGGCGCGGAGGTGCCGGGGCGGCGCGGCTGGTACCCCCGGGGCTGGCCCTGCGGCTGGCCGTCGGCCTGCTGCGGGTACCAGGGCTGCTCGCCGGTGGCCTCGGACGGGCCGGTCGGCAGGGCCATCGGCTCCTGGCGCTGCGGCTGCTGCGGCAGCTGCTGCTGAGGGGCCTGCTGCTGCGGGGCCTGCTGGGGCTGCGGCTGGCCCGGGCTCGGCACGTTCGGCAGCACCGGCTCCACCAGGCCGAGGCCCAGCGGGTCACGCGGGTCGATCTGGCTGGCCTCGAAGCGCGGCCGGGCGAACTGCTGGGTGCTCTCCACCGGCGCCGGCTCGGCCGACGGCAGCGGCTGGGCCGGCTGCTGCGGGGGCAGCTGGGGCTGGCGGCCCTGCTGCGGCGCGTCCGGGCCGGGGCGCTGCGGACGGCGCGGGCCCTGCGGACCGGGCTGGCCCTGCGGACCCTGCTGACCGGGGGCACCGGGGCCCTGGCGGCCGGGGGTGCGCTGCGGCAGGCCGTCCTGCGGACGGTTGCCCGGGCGGGCACCCTGCTGCGGGGCGCCGGGCCCGCCGGGACGGCCGTGCTGCGGCTGCTCGCCGGTCCGCGGCGCGGGAGCGCCCGGGGCACCGTCGAACTCGCCGCCGGGGCGCGGACGTTCCTGGCCGGGACGGCCCTGGCCGCGGCGCGGCAGGCCGTTCGGGCCGCCCTGCGGCGGGCCCTGGCGGCCGGGGGTGCGCTGCGACAGACCGCCCTGCGGCGACTGCTGCGGCTGGCCCTGCGGGGCGGGGGCCTGCTGGCCGGGACCCTGCTGGGCGGGTGCCTGCGGCGCGGGGGCCGGTCGGCCCTGGCCGCGCCGGCCCGGCTGACCCGGGCCCTGCTGCTGCCCCTGCTGGCCGGGCTGAGCCGGGTTCTCGCGCAGCGACTGGCCGACCTGACGGGTCGGCAGGCCGGTCGGCCCGCCGGCCCGGCCGCCGGGCGCACCCGGGCCGGTCGGCGCGGCGGGGGCGGGGGCGGACGGACCGCCCTGGCCGAGCTGCGGCCGGCCGCCCTGCGGGGCACCGCCGGCCGGGCCCTGGCCGAGCGCGGCCGGACCGCTCTGGCGGACGGGCGGCACCTGGCGCTGCTGGCGCGGCGTCGGGGCGACCCCGCGCTGCTGCTTGGGCTGGCCGCCGGGGCCGGGACGGCCGCCGGGGCCGCGGCGCTCGGCGGAGTTGGTGACGTCGACCGGGAGCATGACCAGCGCGGTGGTGCCGCCGGAGTCGCTCGGGCGCAGCTGGATCCGGATGCCGTGTCGCAGGGACAGGCGGCCGACCACGAAGAGGCCCATGCGGCGGGAGACCGAGACGTCCACCGTCGGCGGGTTGGCCAGGCGCTCGTTGATCTCGGCGAGGTCGTCCGGGCTGAGGCCGATGCCGGTGTCGTGGATCTCGACCAGCACCCGGCCGTCCGGCAGGGCGTGGCCGGTGACCCGGACGCGGGTCTGCGGGCTGGAGAACGAGGTGGCGTTCTCCAGCAGCTCGGCGAGCAGGTGGACGAGGTCGTTGACGACGCGGCCGGCGACCTCGGCCGACGGCACGGCGGCGAGTTCGATGCGCTCGTACTGCTCCACCTCGGAGGCGGCGGCGCGGAGCACGTCGACCAGCGGGACGGGGCGGGTCCAACGGCGGCCCGGGTCCTCACCGGCGAGGACGAGGAGGTTTTCGCCGTTGCGGCGCATGCGGGTCGCGAGGTGGTCGAGCTTGAACAGGTTGGCCAGCTGGTCCGGGTCGGCCTCGCGGCTCTCCAGCTCGGAGATGAGCGACAGCTGGCGCTGGATGAGGCCCTGGCTGCGGCGCGAGAGGTTGGTGAACATCGCGTTGATGTTGCCTCGCAGGAGGGCCTGCTCGGCGGCGAGGCGGACGGCCTCGCTGTGCACCATGTCGAACGCGTGGGCCACGTGGCCGATCTCGTCGGTCGAGTCGACGGCGACCGGCTCGACCGTGGTGTCGACGTCGTGCGGGTCGCTCTCGGAGAGCGTCTTGACCAGCTCGGGCAGGCGGCGCTCGGCGACGTCCTCGGCCGCGGTCTGCAGACGGGTCAGCGAGCGCACCATCGAGCGGGCGATCAGACCGGCTCCGCCGAGGGCGATGATCAGGGTCAGGGCGACGGCGGCACCGATGATCAGGGCCTCGGTGTCGGCCTGGGACTGGAGGTCCTGGGCCTTTCCGTCGAGGTCCTCGATCAGCTTGGACTCGATCCGGCGCTCGGCCGTGATCTTGGTGGTGGCCTTCTCGTACCAGTCCTTGTACGAGACCGCCTCGGTCTGGTGGATGCCGCCGGGCTGCAGGATCGAGCGCGAGTAGCGGTCCGCCTCGGCGATCACGTTGTTGTAGCTCAGCTGGCTGCGCAGGTTGTCGAGGTCGTGCGAGGTGTAGATGTTGTTGAAGCTGGTGAGCGCGTTGTCGTACGTGGTCCGCAGGCGGATGCCGAAGGACTCGTCGCTCGCGCTCAGGTCGGGGGCCTTGGGGTTGCCCAGACCGGCGCTGATCAGCGCGCGCTGCTGCGAGGTCGCGTCCTTGGCGAGCGAGAACTGCTGCAGCGCGCGGGTGGCGACGAGCAGGTCCTGGTTGTTCGAGGCGAGCGCGATGTCCTGGGTGATGCCCAGGAGGTCGCGGATGATCACGTCGTAGGCGGTGATCGTGGCCTGGATGTTCTGGTTGTTCTGGTACGGCGTGTTGCGCGCGTCCGAGATCGAGTTCAGGTCCTTGCGGATCTGGAACAGCAGGGCCTTGCCGCCGGAGAGTTGGAGGTTCTCGAACTTGTCGGAGGAGGCCGTGAAGGTCCGGCTGAGGTCGTCGGTGGACTTGCGGGCGGCGACGATCTCGTCGTCCAGCGGGTCGCTCGGACGGTTGGTGATGTAGCCGGCGCTGATGTCGCGCTCGGTCTGCAGGGCGTCCGCGAGGTTGGTCGCCTTCTTGGCCAGATCGGACAGGTTGGCCATCTGGGCGAGCTGCTGGGAGTTCTGCATCGAGGTCTGGATGCGCAGGCCGCCGAGGACCAGCGAGACCATGACCGGCAGCGCCAGCAGGGCGATCAGTCGGGTGCGGATGCGCCAGTTGCGCATCGCGAGCCGGCTCAGACCGGTGGCGCGGCGCCTGGTCAGGGAGGTCCGGAGTTTGTCCCGGGCGGACTTCCGCTCCTGCCCGTCGTCCTCCGGCCGGGCGGGGGCCTCGGGCGTCACGGGGTCGGCCGGGCCGCCGGGGGCCGCCGCCTGTTGAGGGGCTGCCACAGGCTCGCGCGACTCCGGGTTTCCCGCGGCGCCGCTACCCCTTTTGAAACGTCCCTGCACTGGCGTCGCAACCTCTGGACCGGGCGTCCCGCCGCGTCGCCACGGCCTGGACGGTGTCGAGTTTCCTTCCGCACCCCGGCCGGTCCGGGAGAGCGGGTCGCCGGGGTGGACTGCTCCCTACCCACGGTCCGTGGCATTCCAGCACAGCGAGGGAATCCCAACAAGGGCCGCTGGAACCCGCGGCCGGGTACTACCGACCGCATGCGGGATCTCACTGACTGTGCGGTAACCGGACCGGAATACCGCCTTTTTCGGACACTCGCCGGATACATGCCAACGTGGCCGGAGATCGAAAAGAGTCGCAGACCTGCTGGAATGCCCGATGTGTACGGAATGCCGGATTATTCCGATGCGGCGATATGTCGGATATTCGTGATTTGTGCGTCAATTTGTGAGCAAAATCACAGGTGAATGTGTAGCTTTGGTCACGGCCCGTATGGAAAGAGATCTCGTAACCTTGGCTGTCTCCGGAGCACGGCCCCGATCAGCCTGCCCAGAACCCCTCCGAATCAATCGGAAACACGCAGGCCGGTGCGGATCCCTGGTGATCCCCCGGCCACGACCACGAGGTGCTCTCGATGTCCCTGGCGAAGAAGGCCACCAAGTCCACGCTGTCCTGCCGCTCCACGGCGAACCCGCGCCGGACCACGCTGGCCTCGGTCGAGGACTTCAGCAAGATCCCGGGCGCCCGCAAGCCCGAGGACGTCGTCACCTACGGCACCGAGCTGCCGGCCGTCACCGCCAACCCGCGCCGCACCCAGCTGATGGTGGCCCCGGTCATCACCCCCCGGGACTGATCCGGGCCCGGCGCCGAGGGCGCCGCGAACCGAACGGGTTCGCGGCGCCCTCGCGCGTTCCCGCTCGAACCGTGCTGAACAGGGGCAAAGCGGTCCCGGGAGGCCCCACGCGATAGCCTGGGCGACGATTGACGGGGCCGCGTCCGTGACGGGCGAGGAGCCCAGCAGCGCCCGGGGGCGCCCCGGGCGGCCGACGAAGCGAGGGGTAGCCCAGCCGTGCGCATTGCCAGGTTTTCCGTCCGGGAAGGGAGCCCTGCCGCCGGCAGCGTTTCCTTCGGCGTGGTCGAGGGGGATCCGTCCCGACCCGACTCGCTGGTCGTGCACGAGCTGGCCGGTCACCCGTTCGGCCAACCCCAGCCCACCGGCGAGAGCTACCGCTTCCAGGACGTCCGGCTGCTCAGCCCGATGCTTCCCAACAAGATCGTGGCGGTCGGCCGCAACTACGCGGCGCACGCGGCCGAGCTGGGCAACAACGTCCCGGACGTCCCGCTCACCTTCTTCAAGCCGTCCACCTCGGTGATCGGCCCGACCGAGAACATCGCGTACCCGCCGTTCTCCTCGGACGTCCACCACGAGGCCGAACTCGCCGTGGTGATCGGCCGGATGTGCCGCGAGGTGCCACTGGACCGGGTGCCCGAGGTGATCCTCGGCTACACCTGCGCCAACGACGTCACCGCCCGGGACGTCCAGCAGCGCGAGGGCCAGTGGGCCCGGGCCAAGGGCTTCGACACCGCCTGCCCGCTCGGCCCGTGGATCGAGACCGACCTCGACCCGGCCGACCTCGCCGTCACCTGCACGGTCAACGGTGAGCTCCGCCAGACCGGCCGCACCTCCCTGATGATCCGCTCGGTCGCCGAGCTGGTCGTCCACATCTCCGAGGCCATGACGCTGCTGCCCGGCGACGTCATCCTCACCGGCACGCCCGCAGGGGTGGGCCCGCTCAACGTCGGCGACGAGGTCGCCGTCTCCATCGAAGGCATCGGCACTCTCACCAACAAGGTGATCAAGCGTGGCTAACACTGACCCGGCCGTCCGGGTTCGCTTCTGTCCGTCCCCGACCGGCAACCCCCACGTGGGCATGGTCCGCACGGCCCTGTTCAACTGGGCCTACGCCCGCCACACCGGCGGCAAGCTGGTCTTCCGGATCGAGGACACCGACTCCGCCCGCGACTCCGAGGAGTCGTACGGCCAGCTGCTCGAGGCCATGAGCTGGCTGGGCCTGGACTGGGACGAGGGCCCGGAGGTCGGCGGCCCGCACGCGCCCTACCGCCAGTCGCAGCGGATGGACATCTACGCCGACGTCGCCCGCCGCCTCCAGGAGGCCGGCCACGCGTACCACTGCTACTGCAGCACCGAGGAGCTGGACGCCCGCCGCGAGGCCGCCCGCGCGGCCGGCAAGCCCTCCGGCTACGACGGCCACTGCCGCGACCTGACGGACGACCAGGTCGCCGTCTACAAGCTGGAGAAGCGCGAGCCGATCCTGCGCTTCCGGATGCCCGACCGGACCATCTCCTTCGACGACCTGGTGCGCGGCACGCTCACCTTCGAGCCGGAGAACGTGCCGGACTACGGCATCGTCCGGGCCAACGGCGCCCCGCTGTACACCCTGGTCAACCCGGTGGACGACGCCCTGATGGGCATCACCCACGTGCTGCGCGGCGAGGACCTGCTGTCCTCCACCCCGCGGCAGATCGCGTTGTACGCGGCGCTCGCCGAGATCGGCGTCGGCGACGGCGCCACCCCGCGCTTCGGCCACCTGCCGTACGTGATGGGCGAGGGCAACAAGAAGCTCTCCAAGCGCGACCCGCAGTCCTCGCTCAACCTGTACCGCGAGCGCGGCTTCATCCGCGAGGGCCTGCTCAACTACCTGTCCCTGCTGGGCTGGTCGCTGGCCGAGGACCGCGACCTGTTCGACATGGACGAGATGGTCGCCGCCTTCGACGTGGCCAAGGTGAACTCCAACCCGGCGCGCTTCGACCTGAAGAAGTGCGAGGCGATCAACGCCGAGCACGTTCGCCGGCTCGCCCCGGAGGACTTCGTCCGCCGCCTGGTGCCGTTCCTGCAGGGCCCCGGCCTGCTGCCGGCCGAGCCGTCCGCCGAGCAGCTGGACCTGCTCGCCCGGATCGCGCCGCTCACCCAGGAGCGGATGGTCGTGCTGAGCGAGATCGTCAACATGGCCGGCTTCCTGTTCGTCGACCCGGCCGACTTCGCGGTGGACCAGGACGACGCCGCCAAGGTGCTGACCGCGGACGCCCGTCCGGTGCTGGAGGCCAGCGTCAAGGCGCTGGAGGAGCTCGCGGACTTCACCCCGGAGCCGATCCAGGCCGCGCTGCGCGAGGCGCTGGTGGAGGGCCTGGGCATCAAGCCCAAGTTCGCCTTCACGCCGCTGCGGGTGGCCGTCACGGGCCGCCGGGTCTCGCCGCCGCTGTTCGAGTCGATGGAGCTGCTCGGCCGCCCCGAGACGCTGCGCCGGCTCCGCTCGGCCCTGGACGCCCTGCCGGCCGCCTGAACGGGCCGCGCAAGCGCCTCCTGAGCAGCCCGCGGGCCCGGCTCCGTGCCGGGCCCGCGGCGCACCCGGAGGTCACCGGACGGCCTCCCGGTCGCTGCCTGCGGTTATCGATTTTGGAGCCTGGGCGGACGTCGGGTAATGTTCTTTCTGCGCCGCCCGGGAGGGAACGGACGAGGGAGCGAAAGCCCCTCGGAACGGGACCGACCGAGAGGCGCAACGCCTGAGAGGGCCCCGCAGGGGGTTCAACTCTGGTGGGGTATGGTGTAATTGGCAGCACGAGTGATTCTGGTTCATTTAGTCTAGGTTCGAGTCCTGGTACCCCAGCGCAGTATGATCGGCAACGATCACCCCGCAGTACAAATGAAGATCCAAGCCCCCGTTGTGTAGCGGCCTAGCACGCTGCCCTCTCACGGCAGTAGCGCCGGTTCGAATCCGGTCGGGGGTACTGATTCC
>NZ_JBEOSP010000033.1:8823-100124 GCF_040303105.1 Kitasatospora sp. NPDC096128
TTCCGCAAGGGATCGCCAGGATGCCCCCGTTGTGTAGCGGCCTAGCACGCTGCCCTCTCACGGCAGTAGCGCCGGTTCGAATCCGGTCGGGGGTACTGATTCCGCAAGGGATCGCCAGGATGCCCCCGTTGTGTAGCGGCCTAGCACGCT
The DNA here is from genome assembly GCF_040303105.1 of Kitasatospora sp. NPDC096128. Classification (NCBI taxonomy): domain Bacteria; kingdom Bacillati; phylum Actinomycetota; class Actinomycetes; order Kitasatosporales; family Streptomycetaceae; genus Kitasatospora; species Kitasatospora sp. NPDC096128. Next base: position 8,974 of record NZ_JBEOSP010000033.1, read on the forward strand.
GCCCTCTCACGGCAGTAGCGCCGGTTCGAATCCGGTCGGGGGTACTTCAGAGCAGGAAGCCGGTGGCTGTGTTCCTTTCGAGGGCATTCCCATCGGCCCTTGCTTTGCGTTGGGGTATGGTGTAATTGGCAGCACGAGTGATTCTGGTTCATTTAGTCTAGGTTCGAGTCCTGGTACCCCAGCCAGAAATTGGAAAGGCCCCGCCCGGCGGGGTCTTTTTGTTTTTCCGCCACCCGGGCATTCGAAGGGCCCCGCTCGATCCGAGCGGGGCCCTTTCGATTTCGGTGGGGGTGGGGGGAGTGGGGGTGGGTGGGGGATCCCGCCGGATCAGCTGCGGCGCAGGGCCTCGGTGAGCCGGTTCGCGGCCTCGATGATGGCCTGGGCGTGCAGCCGGCCCGGGTGGCGGGTCAGGCGCTCGATCGGGCCGGAGACGGAGACGGCGGCCACCACCCGGTTGGAGGGGCCGCGCACGGGAGCGGAGACGGAGGCGACGCCCGGCTCCCGCTCGCCGATCGACTGGGCCCAGCCGCGGCGCCGCACGCCGCTCAGCGCGGTGGCGGTGAACCGGGCGCCCTGGAGGCCGCGGTGGAGCCGCTCGGGCTCCTCCCAGGCCAGCAGGACCTGGGCGGCCGAGCCGGCCTTCATCGGCAGGGTGCTGCCGACCGGGACGGTGTCCCGCAGGCCGGACAGCCGCTCGGCGGCGGCGACGCAGATCCGCATCTCGCCCTGGCGGCGGTAGAGCTGTGCGCTCTCGCCGGTGACGTCGCGCAGGTGGGTCAGGACCGGGCCCGCGGTGGCGAGCAGCCGGTCCTCGCCCGCCGCGGCGGAGAGTTCGGAGAGACGGGGGCCGAGGATGAACCGCCCCTGCATGTCCCTGGTGACCAGACGGTGGTGTTCGAGTGCGACGGCGAGTCTGTGGGCCGTGGGGCGCGCCAGACCGGTGGCGGCGACCAGCCCCGCCAACGTGGCGGGGCCCGACTCCAGTGCGCTGAGCACCAGAGCGGCCTTGTCGAGAACGCCGACGCCGCTAGAGTTGTCCATGCCCTAAGACTGCAGTCTCATTCCGCGAGACGCAAGTTCAATCTTCCCGGAAAAGCGCCACTCTGGATGCAGCAGCCCGGGAGACATCCAGGATGGGGCCTCGTCAGAGTGTCCGCATCGTGGACAGCGATCCGGCGTGCAGGTCTCGCGAACGCGCTCCCCACGGGCGGATGAGCAGTGACCTCGACGACACGAGAAGGCCGGCAACGCGGCCGGCTGGAGGGAATCCGATGGGACGGACACTCGCAGAGAAGGTCTGGGACGACCACGTCGTGCGGCGCGCGGAGGGCGAGCCCGACCTCCTGTTCATCGACCTGCACCTGCTCCACGAGGTGACCAGCCCGCAGGCCTTCGACGGGCTGCGACTGGCCGGCCGTACGGTCCGCCGCACCGATCTGACGATCGCCACCGAGGACCACAACACCCCGACCCTGGACATCGACAAGCCGATCGCCGACCCGGTCTCCCGGGTGCAGCTGGAGACGCTGCGCCGCAACGCGGCCGAGTTCGGCGTACGGATCCACTCGCTCGGCGACGTCGAGCAGGGCGTGGTGCACGTGGTCGGCCCCCAGCTCGGCCTGACCCAGCCCGGCACCACCGTGGTCTGCGGCGACTCCCACACCTCCACCCACGGCGCCTTCGGCGCGCTGGCGTTCGGCATCGGCACCAGCCAGGTCGAGCACGTGCTGGCCACCCAGACCCTGCCGCTGGCGCCGTTCCGGACCATGGCGGTCACCGTCGAGGGCGAACTGCCCGAGGGCGTCACGGCCAAGGACCTGATCCTGGCCGTCATCGCGAAGATCGGCACCGGCGGCGGCCAGGGCTACGTCCTGGAGTACCGCGGTTCGGCGATCCGGAGCCTGTCCATGGAGGCCCGGATGACCGTCTGCAACATGTCGATCGAGGCGGGTGCCCGGGCCGGCATGATCGCCCCGGACGACACCACCTTCGCGTACCTCGAAGGCCGCCCGCACGCCCCGCAGGGCGAGGACTGGGAAGCCGCCGTCGAGTACTGGCGGACCCTGGCCACCGACGAGGACGCGGTCTTCGACCACGAGGTGTTCATCGACGCGAGCACCCTCACCCCGTTCGTCACCTGGGGCACCAACCCCGGCCAGGGCGCCCCGCTCGGCTCCGCCGTCCCGGACCCGGCGGACTTCGCCGACCCGCAGGAGCGCGCGGCCGCCGAGAACGCCCTCGCCTACATGGGCCTTGAGGCGGGCACCCCGCTGCGCGAGGTCGCCGTCGACGCCGTGTTCGTCGGCTCCTGCACCAACGGCCGGATCGAGGACCTGCGCGCCGCCGCCGCCGTCCTGGAGGGCCGCAAGGTCGCCGACCGGGTGCGGATGCTGGTCGTCCCCGGCTCCGTCCGGGTCGCCCTGCAGGCCGTCGAGGAGGGCCTGGACAAGGTGTTCACCGCCGCCGGGGCCGAATGGCGGCACGCCGGCTGCTCGATGTGCCTGGGCATGAACCCCGACCAGCTCGCCCCGGGGGAGCGCTGCGCCTCCACCTCGAACCGCAACTTCGAGGGCCGCCAGGGCAAGGGCGGGCGCACCCACCTGGTCTCCCCGCAGGTCGCCGCCGCGACCGCCGTCCTGGGCCGACTGGCCGCACCGTCCGACCTGTCCGCCGACATCGCCGTGGAGGCCTGAGCCATGGAGAAGTTCACCACCCACACCGGCCGGGCCGTCCCGCTGCGCCGCAGCAACGTGGACACCGACCAGATCATCCCGGCCCATTGGCTCAAGAAGGTCACCCGATCCGGTTTCGAGGACGGCCTGTTCGAAGCCTGGCGCAAGGACGAGTCGTTCGTCCTCAATCGGCCCGAGCGCCGGGGCGCCAGCGTCCTGGTGGCCGGCCCCGAGTTCGGCACCGGCTCCTCCCGCGAGCACGCCGTCTGGGCGCTGCAGAACTACGGCTTCCACGCGGTCATCTCCTCGCGCTTCGCCGACATCTTCCGCGGCAACTCGCTGAAGAACGGACTGCTGACCGTCGTGCTGCCGCAGGAGGCCGTGGAGCGCCTCTGGTCGCTCACCGAGAGTGACCCTTCGGCCGAGATCACCGTTGATCTGGAGAAGCGGGAAGTCCGGGCCGAAGGCGTCCACGAGCCCTTCGAACTGGACGACAACGTCCGGTGGCGGCTGCTCAACGGCCTGGACGACATCAGCATCACCCTGCAGAACGAGGCCGACATCGCCGCCTACGAGGCGACCCGCCCGGCGTTCAAGCCCCGTACTCTGCCGGTCTCCTGAGTTCCCCTCAGAACAAGCATTCTGACGATCCACCGGATGGCCCGCGCTCCCCCTCGGGGGGGCCGGGCCATCCGGCGTTCCGGAGCACGAGTTAGCGCCGGGGCCTCCCCGGATTGCCCATTCGGCTTTGCGGAAGAGGGCCCCGCGCAAGTACAACTGCGGGTAGATGGCACAATCAGTACATGCACCGGCACCATGAACCTCCGTACGCGGGCGGCGAACCCGCGTCCGAGGAGTCCACGGGCCGGGGATCCGAACGCCGAATTGACGATCGGCCGGACGTCACCTCCGCAACACCAGCTGAGGCGCCGGACGACCAGGAAGTCGCAGCGCTCTACGCGCTTGTGGCCGAGCGGTTGAAGCAAGCTCACGCCCGCGTGCATGCGCTGAACGTGTCTGTCGATGCAAAGACCGCTCTCACCCGTCAACTGCTCATCGTCACGGAGACCGCCAAGCGCGATCTTCCGGAGGCGGCAAGGCGGTTGAGTCGCTTTGTACATGACCTCGACGAGGGGCACCCGCCCCGCGCCTGAGGTCGCGGACGCGCAAATCCATTGCGACACTAGGGTGATTCGCGCGTTTGGTAATTGAAAGTCCGCAGATACATACCTAACGTGCGAAAAGAACGGATGGAATCATCCGGCGCCCGTTTCCGAAGGGGAAGACGTGAACAAGGCTCAGCTTGTCGAAGCGGTGGCCGAGCAGCTGGGCGGTCGCAAGGCTGCCGCAGAGGCTGTCGACGCAGTGCTCGACACCATGGTCCGTGCCGTTGTGGCCGGTGACCGGGTTTCGGTCACCGGTTTCGGCACCTTCGAGAAGGTGGAGCGCTCCGCGCGCTTCGCCCGGAACCCGCAGACCGGCGAGCGGGTCAAGGTCAAGAAGACCTCGGTCCCCCGCTTCCGCCCGGGCCAGGGCTTCAAGGACCTGGTCAGCGGCAGCAAGAAGCTGCCGAAGGAAGGCCCCTCGGTGAAGAAGGCCCCCAAGGGCTCCCTCACCCCGGGCAAGACCGGTGTCGCCGCGACCCCGGCCGCCAAGCGTGCCGCCACCAAGCGCGCCGCCACCGCTGCCGCCGCCGCCCCGGCCGCCGCCAAGAAGGCCGCCGCCAAGAAGGCCACCACGGCCGCCGCCGCCAAGAAGACCACGGCCACCGCCGCGAAGAAGGCGACCGCCACCAAGAAGGCCACCACGGCCGCCGCCGCCAAGAAGACCACGGCGACCGCGACCAAGGCTGCTGCGACCAAGGCCGCTGCGACCAAGTCCGCCGCGACCAAGAAGACGGCCGCCGCCAAGAAGGCGACCACCACGGCTGCCGCCAAGAAGACCACGGCCACCGCCAAGAAGGCGACCGCCACGGCCAAGAAGACGGCGCCGGCGAAGAAGACCGCCACCCGCAAGACCACTGCGCGCAAGACCTCCGCCAAGTAAGTCCCGCGCGACTGTCCTCGGACGGCCTTCGGCTCAGAGCCGCGGCACCCCCCCTTCCGCGAATTGCGGAGACCGGGTGGCCGCGGCTCTTTCGATTTCCGGGCGCTTAGTCAGGAATCCCCGGCAGCCGTTGCCCGGGCGCGGAAAAGCACGGGAGCGCCGGAGTTCCGGGAAGGTTTGTGGAGATCCGGGGCGGACGGTGCGGGCGGACCGGCGGGACGGTCAGCGGGCGTTGACGCCGCTCAGCTTCCGTCGGCCGGGTCGGGGAAGGTCTGCAGGGTCACGAAGACCACCCGGCAGGCCTCGCCGGCACCCTCGGTGCGGATCCGCACCCGCTGGCCGGGCCGCAGCAACAGCAGGCCGCCGGCGTCGAACGCGGCCGCGTCGAACGGCACCGGGGTCCCGTCGTCGAGCAGCACGGAGCCGGCTCGGGTGGCGGGGTCGAAGGTGAACGCGGTGGCCTGCATGCCAGCAGCATAGCGAGCGGGCCCGCCGGGCCCGCTGGTCAGGAGCGGTCCAGGCGGGCGAACAGCGCACTGGTGTACGGGCCGAGGCCGAGCGTCGCGGCCTCGCCGAGGTCGGCGCCGGTGTCGACGTCCCGTCGCACCGACTCCACGTCCGCCAGGCGCAGTTCGAGCGCCCCGCCGGCCGCGTGCCGGGCCCGTGAGCCGTCCCCGAACGCGGGGGCGAGCGGCCGGCCGGGGCCGCTGGCGAGCAGGGTGGTGCCCAGGCCGGGGGAGTCCGGCAGGAAGGCCCGGCCGTCCGCCGGCACCGCGCCCAGCACCCGGGCGAGTTCGGCCGGGCGCAGGGCCGGCAGGTCCGCCGAGAGGGCGGCCAGCGGGGTCCGCGGGGCGAGCGCCAGGGCGGCCGAGGCGCCGTGCGCCAGCGCCCGGTTGAGCCCGCCGCCGGGCTCGTCGGCGACCACCACGGCGCCGAGCTCGGCCAGCCGGGCGCCGGCGGCGGCGTCCGGGGTGACCACCAGGACGCGCGCGACGCCCGGGGTGGCCAGCGCGGCGGTGACCGTGTCGAGGGCGAAGGACAGGGCCAGCGCGGCCCGGTGCGGGCCCGCGTACGGGGCCAGTCGGCTCTTCGCGAGGGCGAGCGGCTTGAGCGGCAGCACCAGCGACCAGTCGGCGGCGGGTGCGGCGGGCGCGGCGGGCCCGCTGGGGCGTACGGTGTCCTGGGTCATCGGCGTCATTGTGACGCCGGTCCCGGAGCCCTCGCCAGGCCGTCCGAGCTGTGCGGACGTGCGTTTGATCACGCCCGCCCGGCGGGTTGGCGCGGCCGCTCGACAGCCGGTGAGCAGGCGGGCGACACTGTTCCGCGCCCGTGCGCCGGGCCCCGGTCGCAGCCGTGCGCGGCACCGGGAGGCTATGACCGCGGCACCCCACGTGCCGCATCGGATGAGAAGGAGCTGGGGTGGCTCGCCGCTCGTACGCCAAGTTCGGCAACGCCGACTACGGCATCTGGTACCGCTTCGCGGCCGTGCTGGTGAAGCCGGTGACGACCGCGCTGGTGAAGCCCGACTGGCGGGGCTGGGAGCACATTCCCGAGAAGGGCGGCTTCATCGCCGCCGTTAACCACAACTCGATCATCGACCCGGTGATCTACGCGCACTGGCAGTACAACAGCGGGCGTCCGCCGCGGATCCTCGGCAAGTCCTCGCTGTTCTCGATCCCCTTCATCGGGTTCATGCTGCGCAAGACCGGCCAGATCCCGGTGTTCCGGGAGTCCACCGACGCCGCGCAGGCCTTCCGGGCCGCGATCGACGCCGTCAACAACGGGCAGTGCGTGCAGTTCTACCCGGAGGGAACGCTCACCCGGGACCCGGACCTGTGGCCGATGACCGGCAAGAACGGGGTCGCCCGGGTCGCGCTGATGACCGGTGCGCCGGTCATCCCGGTCGCGCACTGGGGCGCCCACGAGATCATCCCGCCGTACGGCCGGGCCGGTTACGGCAAGGGCAGGTTCAACCTGTTCCCGCGGCACCGGGTGACCGTGGCGGCCGGGCCGGCGGTGGACCTCAGCAAGTACGCGGGCATGGAGCTCACCGCCCAGGTGCTCAACGACGCGACCGAGGACATCATGGCGGCGATCACCGACGTGCTGGCCGGGATCCGCGGCGAGGAGCCGCCGGCCGAGCGCTACGACATGCGCAAGGCCGCCCGCGAGCGGGCCGCCGCCGCGGTGGCCGAACGCCGCCGCGCCAAGGGCGGCCGGAACGGCAACGACGAAGAGGGGACGGGCCGGTGACCCGCTGCGCAGTGATGGGGACGGGCTCCTGGGGCACCGCCTTCGCGATGGTGCTGGCCGACGCGGGCTGCGAGGTCGTGCTGTGGGCCCGCCGCCAGGAGCTGGTGGGCGCCGTCAACACCACCCACGAGAACCCGGACTACCTGCCGGGCGTCCGGCTGCCGGACGGCGTCCGGGCCACCACCGACGCCGCCGAGGCGCTGGCCGGCGCCGACTTCGCGGTGCTGGTGGTGCCCTCGCAGACGCTGCGCGACAACCTGGCCGCCTGGGCGCCGCTGATCGAGCCGCAGACCGTGCTGGTCAGCCTGATGAAGGGCATCGAGCTCGGCACCGCGAAGCGGATGAGCGAGGTCATCGACGAGGTCACCAAGGTCGGCCCGGAGCGGGTCGCCGTGGTCAGCGGACCCAACCTGGCCAAGGAGATCGCCAACCGGCAGCCCGCCGCCAGCGTGGTCGCCTGCACCGACGAGGCGGTCGCCAAGCGGCTCCAGGCCGCCTGCCACACGCCGTACTTCCGCCCGTACACCAACACCGACGTGATCGGCTGCGAACTCGGCGGTGCGGTCAAGAACGTGATCGGCCTGGCGGTCGGCATGGCGGCCGGGATGGGGCTCGGCGACAACACCAAGGCGACCCTGATCACCCGTGGGCTGGCCGAGACCACCCGGCTCGGCGAGGTGCTGGGCGCCGACCCGCACACCTTCGCGGGACTGGCCGGGATGGGCGACCTGGTCGCCACCTGCTCCTCGCCGCTGTCGCGCAACAACACCTTCGGGATGAACCTGGGCCGGGGCATGTCGCTGGCCGAGACCATCGCGGCCACCCGGCAGACCGCGGAGGGCGTCAAGTCCTGCGAGTCGGTGCTGGACCTGGCCCGGCGCAGCGGGGTCGACATGCCGATCGTCGAGGCCGTGGTGGACGTGGTGCACAACGGGCGGCCCACCCAGGAGGCGCTGCAGGTGCTGATGTCCCGCGCGGCCAAGGCGGAGCGCCGCTGAGTGAGGCACGGCCGGTCCGGCGCCGTGCGCGGTGCCACGCCCGGGGGGGCGAGGTGCCGGGCGCGGACTCTCCGGACCTGCGTTGACTTCCCGGAAACACCTCGCACGGTAGTCTCAAAGACGATATGAGCATCGAACAGACCTCCCCGAACCCGTCCGCCCCGAAGCCGCGCGTGGCGCTGGTCTTCGGCGGGCGCAGCTCCGAGCACGCGATCTCGGTCTCCACCGCGGGCAGCGTTCTCCGGGCGATCGACCGTGACAAGTACGACGTGCTGCCGATCGGTATCACCCACGAGGGCCACTGGGCGCTGACCAGCGACGAGCCGGCCCGGATGGCCATCACCGACGGCAGGCTGCCGGACGTGGCCCACGTCGCCGAGGACGTCGACGGGCAGGTCACGCTGCCGGTCTCCCCGGGCAGCCGGGAGGTGCTGCTGAGCGAGCCGGGAAGCGCCCCCAAGGTCCTCGGCGAGGTCGACGTGGTGTTCCCGCTGCTGCACGGCCCGTGGGGCGAGGACGGCACCCTCCAGGGCCTGCTGGAGCTCTCCGGCGTCCCGTACGTCGGCAACGGCGTGCTGGCCAGCGCGGCCGGCATGGACAAGGAGTTCGCCAAGCGGATCCTGGCCTCGCACGGTCTGGGCGTCGGCCACTACACGATCGTGCGGCCGCGCGACTGGGAGACCGAGCAGGGCCGCGCCGCGGTGCGCGAGCGGGTCGCCGAACTCGGCCTGCCGGTGTTCGTGAAGCCCTGCCGGGCCGGCTCCAGCATCGGCATCACCAAGGTCCGGGACCTGGCCGAGCTGGACGCCGCGATCGAGGAGGCCCGCCGGCACGACCCCAAGCTGATCATCGAGGCGGGCGTGTCCGGCCGCGAGATCGAGTGCGGCGTGCTGGAGTTCGAGGACGGCCCGCGGGCCAGTGTCCCGGCCGAGGTGCTGGTCGGCGAGGGTTTCGACTTCTACGACTTCGAGGCCAAGTACATCGACTCCTCCGAGGTGCGGATCCCGGCCGAGCTGACCGCCGAGGAGGTCGCGGAGATCCGGCGCCAGGCGGTGGCCGCGTTCGAGGCCTTCGGCTGCGAGGGCCTGGCCCGGGTCGACTTCTTCCTGCTGGAGGACGGCAGCTGGATGATCAACGAGATCAACACCATGCCGGGCTTCACCCCGATCTCCGCCTACCCGAAGATGTGGGAGGCCGGCGGGGTCTCGTACGCGGAGCTGATCGACCGGCTGCTGCAGACCGCGCTGCGCCGCTCGACCGGGCTGCGGTAGCGGGACCGGACACGCGACAGGACCGGACACGCGACAGGACCGGACACGCGACAGGACCGGACACGCGACAGGGGCGGGCCGGAAGCCTCCGGCCCGCCCCGTGTGCGTGTTCAGCCCGGGACGTTCGCCTTCACCGCGTCGGTCAGGGCGGCCGCCGGGTCGAAGGGGTTCTGCGCGGCGCCGGCCGGGACGGTCACCTCGACGTAGGCGGCGCGCATGGTCGTCACGAAGCGGTAGCCGCCGTCGGTGAGCTTCTGCGACCACCAGGTGACGTCGTCGACGGTCGGCGACCAGTCCTTGGCGTGCTCGCCGTCCAGCTCGTCCGGCCGGTCGATGCCGCAGCGCAGCACCACCCGGGGCGAGTCGCCCCAGGCGGCCACGTACGGCGAGGCCGGCGAAGGGTCCCGGCGGGTCCGGCCGAGCAGATCCCGGGGCAGCGCGGCGCCCAGCGCCCGGCAGTAGTCCGCGGCCTTCCCGCTCGGCTGCGGGACCTCCACCGCGGGGTCGTCGGCCGAACTCCAACTGCCGATCAGCACCACCGCGGTGCAGGCCAGGGCGACGGGCGCGGCCAGCCAGCGGACCGGCGCGGGAAGCGCGGTCAGCGCCTCGGGGATGCGGAGTTCTCTGGCCACCCGCCGATGGTAGCCGGGCTCAGAGGTGCACCACCGGACAGGTGAGGGTGCGGGTGATGCCCTCCACCTTCTGGATGTTGGCGACCACCATGCGGCCCAGGTCGTCCATGGTCTCGGCCTCGGCCTTGACGATCACGTCGTACGGGCCCGTGACGTCCTCGGCGGTGAGCACTCCGGGGATCTTGCCGATCGTGTCGGCCACGGCGCTGGCCTTGCCGACGCCGGTCTGGATCAGGATGTATGCGTGTACCACGGGGGCCTCCCGGCGGCTGCTCTACGGGGATCGCCGCCGTGTTCGCCCGGTCTGGCGCAGGGGTGGATGCGGGCTCACCGGCAGGCTGATCACCACGCTACCGCGCAGCGGGCCGGGGAGGGGAGACTTCGGCACCCCCGGAAGGGCGTACGCTGCGCGCGGGGGAGCGACGGGGACCGGGTTCCGGATGGCGGCGCCATCCGGGAAGGTAAGGCGAGAGGACGGCAGATGCAGGGGACCGTGGGCGAGCTCGGCGAGTTCGGCCTCATCAGGGAGCTGACCGCGCGGGTACCGCTCACCGACGCGGTCGACCTCGGCCCCGGGGACGACGCCGCGGTGGTGAAGGCCCCGGACGGTCGGGTGGTGGCCACCACGGACGTCCTGATCGAGAACCGGCACTTCCGCCGGGACTGGTCCACCGCCTACGACGTGGGCCGCAAGGCCGCCGCCCAGAACCTCGCCGACGTGGCCGCGATGGGCGCGGTGCCGACCGCGATACTGCTCGGGCTGGTCACCCCCGCCGACCTGCCGACCACCTGGGCCACCGAGCTGATGGATGGGCTGCGCGACGAGTGCCAGGTCGCCGGGGCGACGGTGGTCGGCGGCGACGTGGTGCGCGGCGACACCGTCATGCTGGCGATCACGGCGCTCGGCGACCTCCAGGGGCGCGCGGCGGTGACGCGCTCCGGCGCCCAGGTCGGCGACGTGATCGCGGTGTGCGGCTGGCTCGGCTGGTCCGCGGCCGGACTGACGGTGCTGCAGCGCGGCTTCCGCTCGCCGCGGGCCTTCGTCGAGGCGCACCGCCGGCCCGAGCCGCCGTACCACGCGGGCCCGGCCGCGGCCGAGTTGGGCGCGACCTCGATGATCGACGTGAGCGACGGGCTGGTCGCCGACCTCGGCCACGTGGCCCGGGCCAGCGAGGTGGACATCGACCTCAAGGCCGCCGACTTCGACGTCCCGGCGCAGATGGCCGACATCGGCCAGGCCGTCGGGGTGGACCCGTTGGTCTGGGTGCTGTCCGGCGGGGAGGACCACGCGATCGTGGCGACCTTCCCGCGCGGGGTCCAACTCCCGTCCCGCTGGCGGGTGGTGGGCGAGGTGACCGGTCGCCCGCGGGGTTCGCGCAGCGGCCGGGTGACGGTGGACGGGGCGCCCTGGGACCGGGTCGGCGGCTGGGACCACTTCGCCGAGTGAGCTACGGAGTACGGCTGATGGGGCGTGGACGCCGGTACGGCGCGTAACGCTCCGGACGTGCGGCGGACGGGATTCGCGGGTGCGTTTTGCGTAGGCTTGCGGCATCCGAGCCCGCCCGCCGCCGTGCGCGGGCGGGCCGAACCACGGCGAGCGGGAGCACCCCACAGATGCGCATCGGTGTCCTGACCAGCGGCGGCGACTGCCCCGGTCTCAACGCGGTGATCCGCTCGGTGGTGCACCGGGGTACGGACGTCCACGGCGACGAGATCGTGGGCATCGAGGACGGCTTCCTCGGCCTGATCGAGGGCCGCACCCGGCCGGTCTCGCACGACGACGTCACCGGTCTGCTCACCCTCGGCGGCACCATCCTGGGCTCGGCCCGGGTGCGGCGCGAGCGGATCGCCTGGGCGGTGGAGAACGCCAAGACGCTGGCCCGGGACATCGGCATCGACGCGCTGATCGCGATCGGCGGCGAGGGGACGCTCACCGCCGCCAAGCTGTTCAGCGACGCCGGACTGCCGGTGGTCGGGGTGCCCAAGACCATCGACAACGACATCGGCGCCACCGACGTCACCTTCGGCTTCGACACCGCGGTGCACGTGGCGACCGAGGCGATCGACCGGCTGAAGACCACCGCGGAGTCCCACCAGCGCGTCATGGTCGTGGAGTTGATGGGCCGTCACACCGGCTGGATCACCCTCACTGCGGGCATGGCCGGCGGCGCCCACGGCATCCTCCTCCCGGAGAAGCCCTTCGACATCGAGGCGGTGGCCCGGATGGTCGAGGACCGCTTCGCCCGCGGCAAGAAGTTCGCCATCATCGCCGTCGCCGAGGGCGCCGCCCCGATGCCCGGCACCATGCGCTTCGACCACGGCGAGGTCGACCAGTACGGCCACCGGACCTTCGGCGGGATCGGCAACCGGCTCGCCCACGAGCTGGAGAACCTGCTCGGCAAGGAGGCCCGCCCGGTCATCCTCGGCCACACCCAGCGCGGCGGCACCCCGACCGCCCGGGACCGGGTGCTCGCCACCCGCTTCGGCTGGCACGCGGTGGAGGCCGTCCACCTGGGCGCGTTCGGGCACTTCACCGCGCTGCGCCGGACCGGCATCGAGCTGGTGCCGATCGGCGACGCGGTGACCAGGCTGAAGACGGTGCCGGAGGACCGCTGGGCGGAATCGGAAGCGGTGCTCTGAACGCGGCGCCCTGACCGCGCGCGGGTAGGTTGGGGGCCATGTCTTCGACCGCACCTCCCCGCGTCCTCACCGTCGCCGGCTCCGACTCCGGCGGCGGCGCCGGCATCCAGGCCGACCTCAAGGCGATGCTCGCCCTCGGCGTCCACGGCATGAGCGTGATCACCGCCGTCACCGCGCAGAACTCGCTCGGCGTCCAGGGCTACTGGGAACTGCCCGCCGAAGCCGTCCGGGCCCAGTTCCGCAGCGTGGTGGACGACATCGGGGTGCAGGCCGTGAAGACCGGCATGCTCGCCTCGACCGAACTGGTCGAGACGGTCGCCGAACTGCTCGCCGGGGTGGCCGCCCCGGTGGTGGTCGACCCGGTCGGGGTCTCCAAGCACGGGGACGCGCTGCTGGCCGCCGAGGCGGTCGCCACCGTCCGGGAGCGGCTGCTGCCGGTCGCCACCGTGGTCACCCCCAACCTGCACGAGGTGACGCAGCTCACCGGTCGGACCGTCGAGGACGAGTCGCAGATGCTGGCCGCGGCCGAGGCGCTGCTCGACCTCGGGCCGCGCTGGGTGCTGGTCAAGGGCGGCCACCTGGAGGGCGAGGCCGCCGACCTGCTGTACGGCGGGCCCGGCGAGGCGCACTGGTACCGCGCGCCGCGCTACGACAACCGGCACACCCACGGCACCGGCTGCACCCTGGCCAGCTCGATCGCGGCCGGCCTGGCCAAGGGCGAGTCGGTGCCCGAGGCGGTGGGCACGGCCAAGGAGTACGTCACCGGCGCGATCGCCGGGGGCTTCGCACTGGGCGCCGGGATCGGACCGGTCGACCACGCCTGGCGCTGGCGCTGAGCCCCGCCCGGCCCGGAACGCGGTGATGGGCGGGTTCCCTGGGGAACCCGCCCATCACCGGTGCGTGCGGAAAGCCCGACCGGTCCCGGAAACAGCGAAGCCGGCCCATCCGGGGATGAGCCGACTCACTGGAGGACCGGCATGCCGGTCTGCGCGTCAGCGCGAGACCTTACCGGCCTTGATGCACGAGGTGCAGACGTTGAGCCGCTTCGGCGTACGCCCAATCACAGCGCGCACCGTCTGGATGTTGGGGTTCCAACGACGGGGGGTACGGCGGTGAGAGTGGGAGATGCTGTTGCCGAAGCCCGGCCCCTTGCCGCAGACGTCGCAGTTGGCAGCCACAGGAGTCACTCCAAGACTTCAGATCAGATACTTTCGAAAACCCACTCACCCACCAGAACACTCGCGTGAACCGGACCGGACAAGGGGGTGAGCCTGGACGGTTCCAGGCAACCGGAAGAGCATACAACGCTTGCTTCCGTCCCACGAAACTACCATGACCGGCCGAGTGATCGCTCCGGTCGGCAGCCCCGGCGGCCCTCCCCGGGCCCCGATAATCTGCCGGTATCACCCCTCGCCGCCGCCCCCGGGCCAGGTCGGCGTCCCGTTCCGGAGGAGACCTGGTGCTGCACACGCTCGACGCCCCGGCCGTGCGCACCTGGTGCCAGCTCGCCCTGCGCGCGCTCGGCCAGGCGCGTGAGGAGATCGACGCGCTCAACGTGTACCCCGTCCCGGACGGTGACACCGGCACCAACCTCTACCTGACCGTCGAGTCCGCCGCCGCCGAGGTGGAGAGCCGCTTCGCCGACCCCGCCGCCGGCCCGGCGCCCGGGCTGGCCGACGCCGTCCGGGCGATGGCCCGCGGCGCGCTGATCGGCGCCCGCGGCAACTCCGGGGTGATCCTCGCCCAGTGGCTGCGCGGCACCGCCGAGACGCTCGCCGAGGGCGGCGGCGCCGAACAGCTGCGGGCCGCCCTGCTGCGCGCCGCCGACTCCGCCTACCAGGCCGTCGCGGAGCCCGTCGAGGGCACCCTGCTCACCGTCGCCCGGGTCGCCGCCCGCGAGGCGGTGCGGGCCGGGGACGGCCTCGCCCAGGTCGCCGACACCGCCCACCGGGCCGCCCGGGACGCGCTGCGGCACACCCCCGAGCAGCTCGCCGTGCTGGCCGAGAACGGGGTGGTGGACGCCGGCGGGCGCGGCTTGGTGGCCGTCCTCGGTGCGCTCGCCGACGCCGTCGCCGGGCAGCAGCCGATGGGGCCGGTCGCGCTGCGCGGGGACGTCCGGGCGGTGGAGAGCTGCGAGGTGCACCTGCGCCCGCCCGGCCCGGGCCACCCCGCCTTCGAGGTCATCTACCTGCTGGACGCGCCGGACGAGGCGCTGCCCGCGCTGCGCGAGCGGCTCGGCGGGCTCGGCGACTCGCTGGTGATCGGCGGCGGCGACGGCCTGTGGAACGTGCACGTCCACGTGGACGACGCGGGCGCCGCGGTGGAGGCCGGGGTCCGGGCCGGGCGCCCGCACCAGATCCGGATCACCCACTTCGCCGAGGCCGCCGCCCGGGCCGGGACCGCCGCCGAGCGCGGCGAGCGCGAGGAGCGGGCCCGGGCGGTGCTCTCCGTGGTGTCCGGCGACGGGCTGGCCGAGCTGTGCGAGCAGGCCGGCGCCGTCGTCCTGCACGCCGACCCGGACCGCCGCCCGGCCAGCGCCGAACTCGCCGACGCCGTCCGCGGCTCGGCCGCCCGCGAGGTGGTGCTGCTGCTCAACGACCCCGAACTGCGCGCCGCCGCCGGGGCCGCCGCCGACCAGTTGCGCGAGGAGGGGGTGCGGATCGCCGTGCTCCCCACCCGCTCCCCGGTGCAGGGCCTCGCCGCCCTCGCGGTGCACGAGGGCGGCCGCCGCTTCGACGAGGACGTGGTCGCCATGACCTCCGCCGCCGGTGCCACCCGGTACGCCGAACTCGCCGTCGCCGAAGGGGAGTCCTGGACCATGGCCGGGGTCTGCCAGGCCGGCGACGTGCTCGGGCTGATCGACGGGGACGTCGCGGTGATCGGCGCCGGACTGGCCGAGGTCGGCGAGAGCGTGCTCGACCGGATGCTCGGCGCGGGCGGCGAACTCGTCACCCTGATCCTCGGCGAGGGCGCCGACCGGGCGCTCGCCGACCGGCTGGTGGCGCACGTCCGCCAGCAGCGGCCGGAGGTGGACTCGGTGGTCTTCCACGGCGGCCAGGAGTTCACCCCGCTGCTCATCGGGGTGGAGTAGCGCCCACCCGCCCCGGAGGCGAGCGGGCGAGTACCAGCCCGGTTCGTCGGTGCCTTGGTGTAAACAAGGGCCTGATGGGCGCTCTCGATGAACCACTGACCAAACTCGTCGGCGACCGCACCGCGAAGGTGCTCGCCGACAGCCTCAAGCTGCGCACGGTCGGGGACCTGCTGCACCACTACCCGCGCCGGTACGTCGAGCGCGGCCAGCTCACCAGCCTGGACGAGCTGGAGGTCGACGAGCACGTCACCGTGCTGGCCCGGATCGAGAAGGTCACCCTGATCCCGTTCCGCGGCCGCAAGGGCGACCGGCTGGAGGTGGTCGTCACCGACGGCCGCAGCCGGCTCTCGCTGGTCTTCTTCAACCAGGGCTGGCGGCAGAAGGAGCTCAAGGCCGGCGCCCAGGGCCTGTTCGCGGGCAAGGTCGGCGTCTTCAACCGCAGCCGCCAGCTGGTCTCGCCGGACTACCAGCTGCTCGACGAGGACGCGGGCTCCGACGCGGCGAAGCAGTTCGCCGGCCGGCTCATCCCGGTGTACGGCGCCAGCGCCCAGATGCCCAGCTGGAAGCTGTCCATCTGCATCGAGACCGCGCTCACCAAGCACCTCGGCGACGTCGGCGAACCGCTGCCCGCCGAACTGCGCGAGCGCCACGACCTGATCCCGCTGCCCGAGGCGCTGGAGCTGATCCACCGCCCGCGCGGCCAGGCCGACCGCGAGCGCGCCCAGAGCCGGCTGCGCTGGGACGAGGCCTTCGTCCTCCAGGTCGCCCTCGCCCAGCGCCGGGCCGCCGACTCCGCGCTGCCGGCCAAGCCGCGGGTGGCCCGTACCGGCGGGCTGCTGGACGCCTTCGACGCCCGGCTGCCGTTCACCCTCACCGAGGGCCAGCGGAAGGTGTCCGCCGAGATCGCCGCCGACCTGGCCACCGAGCACCCGATGCACCGGCTGCTCCAGGGCGAGGTCGGCTCCGGGAAGACCCTGGTGGCGCTGCGGGCCATGCTCGCCGTGGTGGACGCCGGCGGCCAGGCCGTACTGCTCGCGCCCACCGAGGTGCTGGCCCAGCAGCACCACCGCTCGATCGTCGAGATGATGGGCGACCTCGCCGAGGGCGGGATGCTGGGCGGATCCGAGCACGCCACCCGGGTGGTGCTGCTGACCGGCTCGATGGGCACCGCCGCCCGCCGCCAGGCGATGCTGGACATGGCCTGCGGGGACGCCGGGCTCGCCATCGGCACCCACGCGCTGATCGAGGACAAGGTCCAGTTCCAGGACCTCGGCCTGGTCGTGGTGGACGAGCAGCACCGCTTCGGCGTCGAGCAGCGGGACGCGCTGCGCGCCAAGGGCGAGCAGCCGCCGCACCTGCTGGTGATGACCGCCACCCCGATCCCGCGCACCGTCGCGATGACCGTCTTCGGGGACTTGGAGACCTCCGTCCTGGACCAGCTCCCGGCCGGCCGCTCGCCGATCTCCACCCATGTCGTCCCCGCGCTGGAGAAGCCCAACTTCCTCACCCGGGCCTGGGAGCGGGTTCGCGAGGAGGTCGGCAAGGGCCACCAGGCGTACGTGGTCTGCCCCCGGATCGGGGACGAGGAGCCGGCCGCCGACCCGAAGGCCGCGAAGAAGCGGCGCAAGGCGGCCGAGGAGGACTTCGAGGAGGTCGGCGACGCCGACGCCGGTGCCGGGAGCGACGAACGGCGGCCCCCGCTCTCGGTGGTGGAGACCGCCGAGAAGCTGGTGAAGGGCCCGCTGGCCGGACTGCGGGTGGAGATCCTGCACGGTCGGCTCGCCCCCGAGGCCAAGGACGACGTGATGCGCCGGTTCGCCGCCGGGGAGGTGGACGTGCTGGTCGCCACCACGGTCATCGAGGTCGGCGTCAACGTCCCCAACTCCACCGCGATGGTCATCATGGACGCCGACCGCTTCGGCGTCTCCCAGCTCCACCAGCTGCGCGGCCGGGTCGGCCGGGGCAGCGCGGCGGGCCTGTGCCTGCTGGTCAGCGAGATGCCCGGCGGCAGCGCGGCCCGGGCCAGGCTGGACGCGGTGGCCGGCACCCTGGACGGCTTCGAGCTGTCCCGGATCGACCTCGAACAGCGCCGCGAGGGCGATGTGCTGGGCCAGGCGCAGTCCGGGGTGAAGTCCTCGCTCAAGGTGCTGTCGGTGCTGGAGGACGAGGAGGTCATCCTGACCGCCCGGACCGAGGCCACCCGACTGGTCGCCGAGGACCCGGAACTGGCCGCCCACCCGGAGCTGCGCACCGCGCTGGAGAGCCTGATCGACGAGGACCGCGCGGCCTACATGGAGAAGGGCTGAGCGCGCCTGCGGACAGCCCGGATTGTCAGACCCCCGGGAGAGAATGTAGTTGTTCAGGGCGCACCCCCAAGGTGCGTTCCTGGCACGACACTTGGGGGTCCTGCCATGGCATTCCGTCATCTCAACGAGCTCCCGCTGGGCGACAAGGTCTTCCGGATCGAACTCGCCAGCGACGACGACCGCGAGGTCACCCTGACCCTCACCGGCTGGCGCGAGGGGGCGGCCGCCGCACCGCTCGCCTCGGGCAAGCTCCGCCTGCCGGTCGAGGACGTCGCCTCGCTGCGGATCGCGCTCAACCGCGCGCTGCGGGCGCTGGCGATCGTCGCCGATGTCGCCGAGCCCATCCCCGACCGTGACGTGCTGCGCGAGCTGTACCCCGGCCACGGCGCCCCGTGGGTGCCGCAGCACGAGGAGGAGCTGGTCCGGCGCTTCCACGACGGCGAGACCGTCGCCCGGATCGCCGCCCGCTTCGGCCGCACGCCCGACTCCGTCCGGACCAAGCTGCGCGAGCTCGGGCACGACCCGCGCCGCCCCGAGTTCTGCCCGCCCGACGGCTGCCTGTCCTGGTCCCGCTACGCCTCGCCGGCGCTGCTCGGCGCGGCGGTCCCGAGCCAGGGCGCGGGCTCCGAGGCGAGCTAGCCGCACTGCCCCCGGGCCCCGCCGACCCGTCGGCGGGGCCCTACCGCGCGTCCCCCTTCGGCGTGGGGCGGGATAGCGTGGTCGGGCAGCGACGAAAGGACCTTCCACCACCATGACCCGCGTGATCGCCGGGGCGGCCGGCGGCCGCCGACTGGCCGTACCGCCCGGCCGGGGCACCCGGCCGACCTCCGACAAGGCCCGCGAGGCGATGTTCTCCACCCTGGAGGCGTTCCGCGGCACCCTGCACGGGGCTCGGATGCTGGACCTGTTCGGCGGATCGGGCGCGGTCGGCCTGGAGGCGCTCTCGCGCGGCGCCGAGCACGTCCTGCTGGTCGAGGCGGACGCCCAGGCGGTCCGGGTGATCCGGGAGAACGTCCGCACGATCGGCCTGCCGGGCGCGGAGGTGCGGGCCGCCAGGGCCGAGAAGGTGATCGCCGGGCCGCCCCCGCAGTCCCCGTACGACCTGGTCTTCCTCGACCCGCCGTACGTGGTGACGGACGACGAGGTGCGCGAGATGCTGATCACACTGTCGGCTGGGGGCTGGCTCGCGGAGGACGCACTCGTCACCGTGGAGCGCAGCACCCGTGGCGGCGAGTTCGGCTGGCCCGAGGGCTTCGAGGTGCTGCGCTCCCGCCGCTACGGCGAGGGCACGCTCTGGTACGGTCGCGCCGCCGCCGGGGCCAGCGATCACGAGTAGCGGGCCGCGGCCCGCAGCAGCCGTCACCCCACGAGGGAGCACACACGCCATGCGCCGAGCCGTCTGCCCGGGTTCGTTCGACCCGATCACCAACGGTCACCTCGACATCATCGAGCGGGCCTCGAAGCTGTACGACGTGGTGCATGTCGTGGTCGCGATCAACCCGAACAAGCAGGGCATGTTCACCACCGAGGAGCGGATCGGCCTGATCGAGGAGGTCACCGCCCCGCTCGGGAACGTGGTGGTCGAGTCGCACCACGGCCTGCTGGTGGACTTCTGCCGGGAGCGCGGCATCCCCGCGATCATCAAGGGCCTGCGCGCGGTCAGCGACTTCGACTACGAGCTGCAGATGGCCCAGATGAACAACGGGCTGACCGGCGTGGAGACGCTGTTCGTGCCGACCTCGCCGACGTACAGCTTCCTCTCCTCGACGCTGGTCAAGGAGGTCGCGGCCTACGGCGGCGACGTCTCCCACCTGCTGCCGCCGACGGTGCACGACCGCCTGGTCGAGCGGATCGCGGAGCGTAGGGCCGCGCAGTAGGGCCGGACGGCGGGCCGGGTCCCTTTCTGCCGGTTCGTCACGGCTTGTCCGGGGTGGTGGAGGCCGGTTCGGCGCAGGCGTTGTGAGCTCACCGCGCGAGGGTCGTACAGTCTGTAGTCCTGCCCTGCGGTGAGGTTTCACCGCGCCGGGCCTGCCTCCGCCGGACCGTCGGCGGCACACGGAAAGACGAAGCCCCCGTGGACGTGCAGAACAAGGTCGACGAGATCGTGGCGGCGGTGGAGAACGCCCGCTCGATGCCGATGTCGGCCTCCTGCGTGGTGAACCGGGCCGAGCTGATCGGCCTGCTCAACGACCTCAAGGCGGCCCTGCCCGCCGAACTCGCCCAGGCCCAGTCGGTGATGGCCGACCACGAGCTGGTGGTGGCCGACGCCCAGGCCGAGGCGGACCGGATCATCCAGGGCGCGCACTCCGAGCGCGGTTCGCTGATCTCCGACACCGAGGTGGTCCGCCGGGCCCAGTCCGAGGCCGACCGGCTGCTGGCCGAGGCCCGCGCCGACGTCGAAGCCAAGCGCGCCGAGGCCGATGACTACGTGGACAGCAAGCTCGCCAACTTCGAGGTCGTGCTGACCAAGACGCTCGGCGCGGTCGGCCGCGGCCGGACCAAGCTGCGCGGCGACGCCGGCGGCTTCGAGACCGAGGGCGAGAGCGACGGCGAGGAGTTCCGGCCGCAGCAGCTCAGCCCGAGCCCCGAGGTCGACGAGTACGTCGATGTGAAGCTCGCCACCCTGGAGAACGTGCTCAGCGCGACCCTGGAGGCGGTCGGCAAGGGCCGCGACAAGCTGCTCGGCAAGAAGCCGATCGACGAGCTGGGCGCCTACCTGGCCGCCGCCGACGAGGCCCAGCAGGCCAAGGAGCGCGCCGAGGCGGTGGCCGCCGGCTTCGCCGAGGACGCCGACGGCACCGAACTCGCCTGGTACCGCGAGGACGTCCCGCAGCAGCAGACCTGGCCGGAGCAGACCCCGGCCGCGGGGGGCTGGCAGGCCCCCGGCGCCGACCAGTACGCGGCGGTAGCCCAGCACCAGACCGGCCAGCACCAGACCGACCAGCACCACCAGCAGCAGGCCGACCCGCACCACCAGCAGCACCAGGGCGACCAGCACCACACCGGCCAGCTCCAGGCCGGGCAGTACGCCGAGGTGTACGGCGGGGGCTTCGACCCGGCCGGCCAGGGCGACCCGTACCACGCCCAGTGGGGCCAGCAGCAGGGCGGCTACCCCCAGCAGCAGCCCCACTACGAGGGCCAGCCGCACCAGGGCCAGCAGCAGGGCGCCTACGGCTATCCGCAGCAGCAGGACGGCTACGCGGCCCAGCCGTACGACGGCTACGCCTACCCGCAGCAGCCCGCGCTGCCCCCGGCCGTGCCGCACCAGCAGCAGCAGAACCTGGACGAGACCAGCTTCTTCGACACCAGCATGATCGACATGACCAGGCTGCGGGAGCTCGGCGGCCGCTGAGCGGCCGCCCGCGGGGTCCGCGGAGTCTCCTGACGGGACCGAAGTTGGGCCTGGCGGGAGACTCCGGTAGTCTGACCACTCCGGCATCCCCATGTCCGGCTGTCGGCTTGCCCTCGCAACGCCGACTCGTGATGGGGAACACAGCGCTGATCCCTATGGAAGTCAGGACACCTTGAACCGCCTCGACCACCGCGACCCCCTCGTGTTCGACACGCACGAGCTCGGCCGTCGCCCGGGCTCGATGCGCAAGGTGAGCCGGACCCTGGAGGCCCCCGAGGGCTTCGGGATCATCGACGTGATCGGCGTCCCGGAGAAGAGCCCGATCGAGCTGGAACTCCGCCTGGAGTCCGTGGTCGAGGGCGTGCTGGTCACCGGCACCGCCGACGCCCACGTCGAGGGCGAGTGCGTCCGGTGCCTGGAGCCCGTCGACTTCGACATCGACGTGGACTTCCAGGAGCTGTTCTACTACCCGGAGTCCGAGGAGCGTCACCGCGCCCGGACCACCGGGGCCGAGGACCTCGACGAGGACTCGGAAGAAGAGACTTACCGCCTGGAGGGCGACCTGTTCGACCTCCAGCCGGTGCTGCGTGACGCGGTGGTGCTCGCACTGCCGCTGCAGCCGGTGTGCCAGGACGACTGCCTGGGCCTGTGCTCCGAGTGCGGAGCGCGCCTGAGCGACGACCCGGCGCACCACCACGACGCCGCCGACCCCCGGTGGGCGGCTCTGCAGGGACTCTCCGCCGCCCCCGGCGACGAGGGTGACGGGATCAAGAACAGCGACACCCGTGAGGGTGCCGCCGAGAACCAGGAGAAGTAGCCGTGGCTGTTCCGAAGCGGAAGATGTCGCGCAGCAACACGCGCCACCGTCGGTCCAACTGGAAGGCCGTTGTTCCGGCTCTCGTGGCGTGCGACCGCTGCCACGAGCCGAAGCTCGGCCACATCGCGTGCCCCAGCTGCGGCACGTACAACCGCCGCCAGGTCCTCTCGGTCTGATCGGCGGGGTGCACGGATCGATGTCGGACGGTAACTCCACCCGCAAGGCGTCCTCTGCCTCGAAGGGTTCTTCGGGCAGCGGCAAGGCCGGTGGGCCGGCTTCGACCGAATACGACGTCCTGGAAGGGCGCCTCGGGTACACGCTCGAGCGCGCCCTTCTGGTACGCGCCCTGACCCACCGCTCGTACGCGTACGAGAACGGGGGTCTGCCCACCAACGAGCGCCTGGAATTCCTCGGCGACTCGGTGCTGGGCCTGGTGGTGACCGACACCCTCTACCGCGTCCACCCGGACGTCCCGGAGGGCACGCTCGCCAAGCTGCGCGCCGCGGTGGTCAACTCCCGCGCGCTCGCGGACGTCGGCCGGGGCCTGGAGCTCGGCACCTTCATCCGCCTCGGCAAGGGCGAGGAGGGGACCGGCGGACGCGACAAGTCGTCGATCCTCGCCGACACCGTCGAGGCCGTGATCGGCGCCGTCTACCTGGACCAGGGCCTGGACGCGGCCACCGAATTCGTCCACCGCCTGTTCGACCCGCTGATCGAGGAGTCCTCTCAGCTGGGCGCGGGCCTGGACTGGAAGACCAGCCTCCAGGAGCTCACCGCCTCGGTGGGCATCGGCGTGCCCGAGTACGTCGTCATGGAGTCCGGTCCGGACCACGAGAAGACCTTCACCGCGGCGGCCCGGGTGGCCGGCGAGGACTTCGGCAGCGGCGTCGGCCGCTCGAAGAAGGAAGCCGAGCAGAAGGCTGCCGAGAGCGCCTGGCGCGCGATCAAGGAGAAGTACGCCGACCGGCTTCCCGCCGGGGCGTAGGCGCGAGTGCAGCGGGCGACCAGCCGGAAGGTGCCCGCTGCGCGGAGTGCCCGCCGAGCGGGGCGGGGCGGGGGCTGACCGCAGTAGCCTTGCGTCCTGCTGATCCCATCGATGCAGGAGGCCTGCTTCCGTGCCCGAACTCCCCGAGGTCGAGGTCGTCCGCCGAGGTCTGGCGAACTGGGTCGCCGGGCGGACCGTCGAGCACGTCCAGGTGCTGCACCCGCGCGCGGTGCGCCGCCAGCCGGGCGGCGCGGCCGACTTCGCGGACCGGCTGACCGGCACCGTCCTCGGCGCCGCGCAGCGCCGCGGAAAGTACCTCTGGGTTCCGCTGAGCGGCCCGGGAGCGGGATTCTCGCTGATCGGCCACCTCGGGATGAGCGGCCAACTCCTCGTCCAGGACCCGACGGCGGCGGACGAGACCCACTTGCGGGTCCGGCTGCGCTTCGCCGACGGCGGGCGCGAGCTGCGCTTCGTCGACCAGCGGACCTTCGGCGGCCTGGCCGTCGAGGAGGCCGAGGAGGACGCCGAGGGCACCCCGCTCTCCATCGCGCACATCGCCCGCGACCCGCTCGACCCCCGGTTCGACGACGCGGCCTTCGTCGCCGCGCTGCGCGCCAAGCGCACCACGGTCAAGCGCGCCCTGCTCGACCAGACCCTGATCAGCGGCGTCGGCAACATCTACGCCGACGAGGCGCTCTGGCGTTCCAAGCTCCACTACGACCGCCCCACCGCGGCCCTCACCCGCCCGCAGGCTGAGCTGTTGCTGGCCAACGCCCGGGACGTGATGACGGCGGCGCTGGCCGTGGGCGGCACCAGCTTCGACAGCCTGTACGTCAACGTGAACGGCGAGAGCGGCTACTTCTCCCGGGACCTCGACGCCTACGGCCGCGAGCACGAGCCCTGCCGCCGCTGCGGCACCGCGATCCGGCGGGCCGCCTGGATGAACCGCTCCAGCTACTTCTGCCCCCGCTGCCAGCGTGTGCCGCGGACCCGCAGCGGGGGCTGACCGCCGCTACTTGTGGGCGAGTTCCGGCTGATCGGCGGGCGTCCCGCCGGGGCTGCCGTGGGTGTCCTGGCCGAAGTAGGCGACGCCGACCGCGGAGACCACCGCGAGCAGGAAGCCGACCACGCCGAGCCAGCCGAGGCCGGCCTTGGAGGAGTCGCCGAGCCAGAGCACGCCGATCGCGCCGGGCAGCACCGTCTCGCCGACCACCAGGGCGGCGGTGGCGCCGTTCACCGAGCCGATCTGCAGGGCCACGGTGTGCACGTACATGCCGCCGAGGCCGCCGATCAGGATCGCGTACAGCGCCGGGTCGGAGACCAGCCGGACCAGGTCGAAGGGTTCCACGCCGTTCAGGATGCGCACGCCGACGCCCAGCGCGCCGAAGCCGAGGCCGGACAGCAGACCGGCGACGATCGCGCCCTTGGAGCCCATCCGGCGCACCAGCAGGCTGCCGCCGGCCAGCAGCACGGTGGTGACGATCAGCAGCCCCCAGTGGAAGGCCGTCGACGCGTGGTGGCCGCCCTCGGGTCCGGCCGAGACGGCCAGCAGCACCAGGGCCGAGCAGAGCACGCCGATCGAGGCCCACTCCAGCTGCTTGAGCCGGATGCCCAGCAGCTTGATGCTGAGCACCGCGGTGATCACCAGGTTGGCACTGATGATGGTCTGGGAGAGGAACAGCGGCAGCAGCCGCGCGGCCAGGGCACCGAGCCCGAAGCCGATCAGGTCCAGCACCGTGCCGGTGATGAACTCCCAGGTGACGGCGGCCTTGGCGGTGGAGGACAGGCTCGGCCCGCCGTGCTCGGTGGTCGAGCCGGCGGCGCCCTTCGCTGCCTCCTCCCGGGCCGAGCGGCGGGATCCGACGGCCTGCAGGACCGAGCCGGTGCCGTAGCAGGCGGATGCCGCCACGGCCGTGACGAGGCCGATGATCACCGAGTGCTCCGATCGGGAGTTGGGTCAAGAAGAAGTAATGGGACGAGCGGTCCGGGACCAGTGTGCCCGTTCGCGCGGTACGGTCGGGACGCCCCCTCGAACCGCGCCGGACCGGCCCCCCGCGCCGCCCCGGGCCTGCCGGGACGTACGTCCGGCCGCCTCATGTGGTTCCCGCGTCCCACCCGTCTCAGGGTCGACTCGGGGAAATGTCATCCGCGAGAAGGGGAGCCGCCCCGGCGGACGGCGGGGAATCCTGTCATAACCAGTATGCGAAGGGTATGCCGTGCTCTGCCGCCGGTCACGGTAGCGTCGGGGACATGAGAACCCTTGCACGACGTTCCCGGGGCGCCGGGCCACTTGCCCTGGTGGCGGCGCTGCTCGGGCTGCTGTTGATGTTCGCCCCGGCGGCCTCGGCCGCCGGCGGTCTGAGCGATGCCGCGGCCACCCTGAAGAAGGGCCAGGTCTACGTCGCCCCGGCGATGCAGGACCGCTTCAGCCAGGCGCAGGCGGACGCGCTGACCAAGAAGATCGAGAAGGCCGACAAGCCGATCTTCGTCGCGGTCGTCCCCGAGAACGCCAACAAGAACACCATCCTCTCGGACCTGCGCACCCTGGTCGGCATCGACGGCGTCTACGCCGTCTGGCTCGGCGCCGACGGGTTCAAGGCGGACGCGGACCGCGGTGCGATGGCCCCCGGCGCCGCGTCGCGGATCTCGGGCGCCGTCCTGCGCGCCGACAAGGGCGACATCAACGCGACCCTGAACGACTTCGTCGACCAGGCCGCCCCGCAGACCAAGGGCACCGGGGTCAACCACAGCACCTCGATCGCCTGGGTGATCATCCCGGTCCTGCTGGTGGCGCTGGCCGGCGCCGGTGTCTTCTTCCTCTTCCGCCGCGCCAAGAAGCGCAAGGAGGAGCAGGCCCGGGCCGAGCTGGAGCAGCTGCGCCGCGTCGTCGACGAGGACATCACCGCCTTCGGCGTCGAGCTGGAGCGGCTCGACTTCGACCCGCGCGCGAGCGACGCCGACGACGCCCAGCGCGCCGACTACAGCCACGCCCTGGACTCGTACGAGAAGTCCAAGCGGCTGATGGACGAGGCCAAGAAGCCCGAGGACGTCAAGCAGGTCACCGAGGCGATCGAGGACGGCCGGTTCCAGCTGGCCACCCTGGCGGCCCGGCGAGAGAAGCGCCCGCTGCCCGAGCGCCGTCCCCCGTGCTTCATGGACCCGCGGCACGGCCCGTCCGTCAAGGACGTCGACTGGGCCCCGGCCGGCGGCTCCGCCCGCAGCGTCCCGGTCTGCCAGGCCGACGCGGACCGGGTCGCGGCCGGCCTCGACCCGGCGGTGCGCACCGTCGACACCGAGCACGGCCCCCAGCCGTACTGGAACGCCGGCCCGGCCTACGCGCCCTACGCGGGCGGGTACTACAGCAGCTTCGGCGGCGGCCTGCTGCCCGGCCTGCTGGTCGGCACCGTGCTCGGTTCGATGATGAGCAGCCCGGCCTACGCGGCGGCGCCGATGATGGAAGGCGGCCACGGCGGCTACCAGGACCAGTACGAGGGCGGTGACTTCACCGGCGCCGACTTCAACGCCTCGGACTTCGGCGGCTTCAGCGACTCCGACTTCGGCGGCGGTGGCTTCGGTGGCGGTGGCGACGACTGGTGACCCGCTGACCCGGGCATGACCCACGGCTCCACGGCCCCGCCGGTTCCGACCGGCGGGGCCGTTCGCCGTCCCGGGCCGGCGCTGGGGACGGGACCCGCTGCGGCGGGCCGGCGCTGTGACCGCCGACACCCCCGCCCTCGTCCCCACCCCGCCGCTGGACGGTCGAGGGCCCGGTGGAGCGGTGACCCGCCCGGCGGCCGGTTAGGGTCGGGGGCATGCACGGTCGTGATGCCCACAGTGATGAACCGGTCCGGGTGACCGCCTGGGTCCGGGGGAAGGTCCAGGAGGTCGGGTTCCGCTGGTGGACCAGGGCACGGGCGCTGGAGATCGGGCTGACCGGGTACGCCGGCAACCTCGGCGACGGCCGGGTGCAGGTGGTGGCCGAGGGCCCGGCCGCCGACTGCGAGCTGCTGCTGGACCTGCTGCGCGGCCCCGACACGCCCGGCGCGGTGAGCGGTGTGACCGAGATCTGGACCGCCGTCGGCGCAGGTTACGAGGGTTTCGAGATCCGCTGAGCCACCGCCCCGGAGGGCGCCGCGGTCGCGGCCCGGAAATGATCGGCAACCGTCGGTGTCATACGGTTGCCATTCGGGCAGACTCGTGGTTGACTCCGCATCGAACGATGATCCACGAGCACGTGGTGGACCCGGGCCCGAGACCCCCAGGCGTGACGACACCGCCGGGCAGGTGACAGGGGCGCGGTAGCGTGCGGTGATCGTGTTGACCCTTTCCGTCTTTGGTGAGACGCTTGAAGCCCGCGCACACGATCGCGTTCCCCGGCAGGCGCATGCTCTCGTGAGCCCAGCTCACGGCGGTTGTGCCGTAGTGCCCAGCCAGCACTTCCGGAGCGCGCCGCGCGTGCGTCCCCCTTCCCCCTAGACCTGTACCGTTCCGGTTCGGTCACTCAGCGTGGAGGACCATTCA
This sequence comes from Kitasatospora sp. NPDC096128, assembly GCF_040303105.1. Lineage (NCBI taxonomy): Bacteria > Bacillati > Actinomycetota > Actinomycetes > Kitasatosporales > Streptomycetaceae > Kitasatospora > Kitasatospora sp. NPDC096128. The sequence goes on from NZ_JBEOSP010000033.1 coordinate 36,558, forward strand.
TCATGGCAAAGGCGCTTCTCGGGTACGTCGGCGGCCCCGACCCGCGAATGCTCTCCGAGATGCGACGGCTTCAGCAGCGCGTCCAGGATCTTGAGTCGGAGCTCCTTCGGATGCAGGCTGAGAACGACGCGCTCACCGCTGTCGCTGACGAGCACTCGCTGCTCAACAGCATCGATCTGGACCAGCGGGAGCCGGCTCTGACCTGAGCCCGTCCCGGCCCTCCCAGATCGACGCCGCTGTGCACTGAGCCGCCCCGAAAGGGACGCAGCTTTGCAAGGGACGCCCGGATGTGGCGTCCCTTCGTCGTGTCGGACTCCGGATACAGTCGGTTCCCTCGTGAGTGGATGAGGAGACCGGCCGCGTGCACCTGAAGAGTCTGACGCTGCGCGGATTCAAGTCCTTCGCCTCCAGCACCACCCTGCGCTTCGAACCGGGCATCACCTGCGTGGTCGGCCCGAACGGCTCCGGCAAGTCCAACGTGGTGGACGCGCTGTCCTGGGTGATGGGCGAGCAGGGTGCCAAGACGCTGCGCGGCGGCAAGATGGAGGACGTCATCTTCGCCGGGACCAGCGGGCGCGCCCCGCTCGGCCGGGCCGAGGTCAGCCTCACCATCGACAACGCCGACGGCGCCCTGCCGATCGACTACTCCGAGGTGACGATCACCCGGACCATGTTCCGCAACGGCGGCAGCGAGTACGCGCTCAACGGCGAGACCTGCCGCCTGCTGGACATCCAAGAGCTGCTCTCCGACTCCGGCATCGGCCGGGAGATGCACGTCATCGTCGGGCAGGGTCGGCTCGACTCCGTCCTGCACGCCGACCCGATGGGCCGACGCGCCTTCATCGAGGAGGCGGCCGGGGTCCTCAAGCACCGCAAGCGCAAGGAGAAGGCGCTGCGGAAGCTGGACGCGATGCAGGCCAACCTCAACCGCGTCCAGGACCTGGTCGCCGAACTGCGCCGCCAGCTCGGACCGCTCGGCCGGCAGGCCAGGGTGGCCCGGCGCGCCGCCGGCATCCAGGCCGACCTGCGCGACGCCCGGCTGCGGCTGCTCGCCGACGACCTGCTGACCCTGCGCCGGGCCGTCGAGGCCGAGGTCGCCGACGAGCTGGCCCTGCGGCTGCGCCGCACCACCGTCGAACAGGAACTGGCCCGCGCCGTGCAGCGCGAACGCGTCCTGGAGGCGCAGGTCCAGCAGCTCGGGCCGAGCCTGGAGGCCGCCCGGCAGACCTGGTACCGGCTCTCCGCGCTCGCCGAGCGCACCCGCGGCACGATCGGGCTGGCCGAGGCCCGGGCCCGGCACGCCGTCGCCGGGGGCACCGCCGAGGAACGGCGCGGCCGGCACCCGGAGGAGCTGGAACGGGAGGCCGAGCGGGTCCGCGAGGAGGAGGCCGTGCTCGCCGAGGCACTGGAGGAGGCCCAGTACGCGCTGGCCGAGGCGGTCGAGCGCAAGGGCGAGCTGGAACGCGCGCTGGCCGTCGAGGACGGCCGGCTGCGGGACGCCGCCCGGGCCATCGCCGACCGCCGGGAGGGCCTGGCCCGACTCCAGGGGCAGGCCGCCGCCGCCCGCTCCCGAGCCGGTGCGGCGCAGGCCGAGATCGGCCGGCTCACCGAGGCCAGGGACGAGGCCCTGCTGCGTGCCGAGGCTGCCCAGGGCGAACTGGACGAGCTCCAGCAACAGGTGGACGGCTCGGCCGGGGACGAGGCCCGGGTCGAGGACGGGTACCAGCGGGCCCGGGCCCGACTGGCCGAGGTAGAACGGGAGTTGGCCGGGGCCCGGGAGACGGCCGGAGCCGCCGAACGCGAGCGGGCCGGGCTGACCGCGCGGCACGAGGCGCTCTCGCTCGGGCTGCGGCGCAAGGACGGCACCGGCGCGCTGCTGGCGGCGGGGGAGCGGCTGACCGGGCTGCTCGGCCCGGCCGCCGCACTGCTGCGGATCGAACCCGGCCACGAGCTGCCGCTCGCCGCGGCGCTCGGGGCGGCCGCCGACGCGGTGGCCGTCGACTCGCCCGGCGCCGCCGCCGGGGCGCTGCGGCTGCTGCGCGCCCAGGACGCGGGGCGGGCCGCACTGTTGGTCGCCGGGGCCGCGGAACTCCCGCAGGCCGACGGCGAGTTGCCCGAACAGGCCCGGTGGGCCGCCGAACTGGTCGACGGGCCGGACGAGTTGCTCGCCGCCGTGCGCAACCGGCTGGCCGGGATCGCGGTGGTCGCCGACCTGGACCAGGCGTTGCGGCTGGTCGCCGACCGCCCCGAACTGTCCGCCGTCACCGCGGAGGGCGACCTCCTGGGCGCCGGCTTCGCCCAGGGCGGCTCCGGCGGCGCGCCCAGCCTGCTGGAGACCCAGGCGGCGGTGGACCAGGCCGCCCGGGCGATCGGGGAACTCGACCTGCGCTGCGCCGAGGCGGCCGGGCGGCTGGCCGAACTCACCGAACTGCGCGGGGAGTCGGCCGCCGAACTGGAGCGCCTGGGCGAACAGCGGCGGCGGACGGAGCAGGAGCGGGCCCGGGTGGCGGGCACGCTCGGCCGGCTCGGCGGGCAGGCCCGGGCCGCCGCCGGCGAGGCCGAACGGCTCTCGGCCGCCGCCGCGCGGGCCGAACAGGGCCTGGCCGAACTGCTCGCCACCGCCCAGGAACTGGCCGAACGACTGGCCGCCGCCGAGGAGTCGGCGGACGCGGGGGAGGACGAGCCGGACCGGGCCGAGCAGCAGCGGCTCACCGAGGCCGCCTCCGCCGCCCGGCAGGCCGAACTGGAGGCCCGGCTCGCGGTGCGCACCCACGAGGAGCGGGTCCGCGCCCTGACCGGCCGGGCCGACCAGCTGGACCGGGCCGCCCGCGCCGAGCGCGAGGCGCGCGCCCGGGCCGCCGAGCGCCGCCGGCGCGCCGAGCACGACGCCCGGGTGGCGAACGCCGTCGCGGCGGGCGCCCGGCAGCTGCTCGCCTGCCTGGAGGTGTCGCTGGCCCGGGCGGACGCCGGGCGCGCGGCCGCCGAACAGGCGCTCGCCGAGCGGGAGCACGAGCTCCGGGAGCACCGCGAGCACGGGCGCGGGCTCAAGGAGGAGCTGGACAAGCTGGTCGACGCCGGGCACCGGGACGAGGTGCTGCGGGCCGAGAAGCGGCTGCGGATCGAGCAGCTGGAGGCCCGCGCGCTGGAGGAGTTCGGCATCGACGGCGGCGAGCTGCTGGCCTCGTACGGGCCGGACCGGCCGGTGCCGCCGTCCACGGCGGAGGAGGGGCAGGAGCCGGGGGAGCCGTACCCGTACGTCCGGGCCGAGCAGGAGAAGCGGCTCCGGGCCGCCGAGAAGGCGTACCAGCAGCTGGGCAAGGTCAACCCGCTGGCGCTGGAGGAGTTCGCCGCCCTGGAGGAGCGCCACAAGTTCCTCGGCGAGCAGCTGGACGACCTCAAGCGCAGTCGGCGGGACCTGCTGGACATCGTCCGGGACGTGGACCAGCGGGTCGAGCAGCTGTTCACCTCCGCCTACCACGACACGGCCGCCCAGTTCGAGGGTGTCTTCGCCCGGCTCTTCCCGGGCGGCGAGGGGCGGCTGGTGCTGACCGACCCGGACAACATGCTCACCACCGGCGTCGAGGTGGAGGCCCGTCCGCCCGGCAAGAAGGTCAAGCGGCTGTCGCTGCTCTCCGGCGGCGAGCGCTCGCTGACCGCGGTGGCGCTGCTGGTGGCGATCTTCAAGGCCCGGCCCAGCCCGTTCTATGTGATGGACGAGGTGGAGGCGGCGCTGGACGAGACCAATCTGCGCCGGCTGGTCGGGATCATGGAGGAGCTGCGGGAGAGCTCCCAGCTGATCGTGATCACCCACCAGAAGCTGACCATGGAATCCGCCGACGCCCTGTACGGGGTGACCATGCAGGGCGACGGGATCTCCCGGGTGATCAGCCAGCGGCTGCGCGAGGAGCGGCGCGATCGGCGGCCGGAAGGCGTCCGTACGGTGACGGTCTAGCCGGGCTGCGGTCCGGAACGGCTCCCGTCACGGATACTGGACGGGATATGGAATACGTGATCCTTGCCGTAGTCATCGCCGTGGTCGCCGTCGGCGCGATCGCGGGCCTCGTCGTTTCCGGCAGACGACGCCAGCAACTGCCCCCGAAGTCGCAGGCGCCGGTCATCACGGCGCCGAAGACCACCCCGCAGGAGCCCCAGGTCGGCGAGGAGGCCGCGCCGCCGACCGAGGAGCCCCGCCGCACCGTCGAGGAGGTGCCGCTTCCCGAGGCCGCCGAGGAGGAGGTGGTCGAGGCCCCGGCCGAGGCCGAGGCGGCGCCCGCCGTCGAGGTCCCCGAGCCCACCGCCGGCCGGCTGGTCCGGCTGCGCTCCCGGCTCTCCCGCTCGCAGAACTCGCTCGGCAAGGGCCTGCTCTCGCTGCTCTCCCGCGAGCACCTGGACGAGGACACCTGGGAGGAGATCGAGGAGACCCTGCTCACCGCGGACGTCGGCGTCGCCCCGACCCAGGAGCTGGTCGAGCGGCTGCGCACCCGGGTGAAGGTGCTCGGTACCCGCACCCCCGACGAGCTGCGCGGCCTGCTGCGCGAGGAGCTGGTCGAGCTGGTCGGCAAGGACGCCGACCGCACCGTCCGCTCCACCAAGCACGAGGAGGGCCCGGCCGTGGTCCTGGTCGTCGGCGTCAACGGCGTCGGCAAGACCACCACCACCGGCAAGCTGGCCCGGGTCCTGGTCGCCGACGGCCGCACGGTGGTGCTCGGCGCGGCCGACACCTTCCGTGCCGCCGCCGCGGACCAGCTCCAGACCTGGGGCGAGCGGGTCGGCGCGCGCACCGTGCGCGGCCCGGAGGGCGGCGACCCGGCCTCGATCGCGTTCGACGCGGTCAAGGAGGGCATCGCCGAGGGCGTCGACACCGTGCTGATCGACACCGCCGGCCGACTGCACACCAAGACCGGCCTGATGGACGAGCTGGGCAAGGTCAAGCGGGTCGTCGAGAAGCACGGCCCGGTGGACGAGGTGCTCCTGGTGCTGGACGCCACCACCGGTCAGAACGGTCTGATCCAGGCCCGGGTGTTCGCCGAGGTGGTGGACATCACCGGCATCGTGCTGACCAAGCTGGACGGCACCGCCAAGGGCGGCATCGTGGTCGCGGTCCAGCGCGAGCTGGGCGTGCCGGTCAAGCTGATCGGTCTGGGCGAGGGTGCGGACGACCTGGCGCCGTTCGAGCCCGGTGCGTTCGTGGACGCGCTGATCGGGGACTGACCGGGATCTCCCCGTCGGTCGGGGTCCGCTCCTCCGGGGGCGGGCCCTTTCGCGTACCCGGAGGGCTTGCGGCCGGGGGTGCGCCCCGCCCCGGGCGGGCCAGGAGGCGAGCGGGCGAGTCAGTGGGTCACGAGGCGATCCAGGCGGGCTCGGCGGTGCGCTCGCGGCTGCGGTGGCAGGCGTACGCGAGGGTGCCGAGCAGCAGCCGGGCCTCGGGCGGGCAGCCGGCGTTGTCGCGGGTCGGGCGGCGCAGCCAGCGGACCGGGCCGAGTCCGCCGAGGACGGTGGGCGGGGCGGCGACGTAGCTGCCCTCGCCGTGGCAGGCCAGGTCGAGCGCGGCGTCGTCCCAGCCCATCCGGTACAGCAGGTCGGGCAGTCGGCGGGCGGTGCCGGCGGCGACCAGGAACTGCAGCCGGCCGGTCGGCGGGGCGAGCACCGGGCCGACCTGGGTGCCCATCCGCTCCAGCCGGACCAGGGCCTGGAGGCCGGCGGGCTCGGGCACGTCCAGTACGTCGAAGGCGCGGCCGGTGGGGAACAGCACCGAGCCCTCGGCGCCGGTGGCGCCGGCCCGGTCGGCGGTGCCCGGTACGGGATGCAGGCCGGGGGCGGCGCAGCACCGGGAGCCGCAGGGACAGCGGGTCGGGGCGGCGGCGCCGGTGTCCGGGGTGCCGGTGGCCGGTTCGCCGGTGGCGACGGTCCAGCCCCAGCGGCCGGTGTACTCCGCGGCGGCCTGGGACGCGGTGACCTTGGTGCGGCGGCGCGCGCCCAGCGGTGCCAACCGCAGGTGCCCCAGTCGAAGTTCGCCGAACAGGTTGTCCATGCCTCCCCCAACAGGTTCTCGTTGCCGATGGTTACGGGATGGTGACTGTGTGTTGATTGTCCGTTGCGTGGTGCGTGGTGCGGTGGCGGCGCGCAGCGCTTGGCGTGCGCCTGTTGCGGCGGTGCGCCTCGGGCGCCGCCTTGTGGGGGCGGCGCCGATGCCGGATCGTCGTGTGCGCGGGACGGTTGCCGCCCCGAGTGGGCGGCGAACTCGCCTGGGGCAGCGATGGATTGCGGGGTCTGCCGGGTCTGCCGGGGTTGGCCGGGGGACTTGGCGGCCCGCATATGCCGGACCGTCGCGACTACCCAGTCAAGCGCCTGCCTCCGGGCTTCGGTTCACTCCTGGGGGTGGCGAAAGGTGGCGTTTCGCCAGGGACGCTCCCACGGGTGGCTCACGGGGCACTACGTTCAGCACACGGACGTCGTCGGATCACCTGCTCCGAGCCGTCGGGGAACGGGAGTTGGGGATCTGACGGACCGTCCGCGACGATGGCACACCAGTACGACGAGCGGTACTGACACCGCAGGCACGGCACGTCTGGCAAGAGCCCGCAACCGTCGGGCGGTCACGATCGGGGGCCCCGCAGGGGCCGGGCGGGATGGGGACGTTCCCATGGCAGAGAAGCAACCCAACGAGAAGCTGACCACGTGGTTCGCCCGCAGCGGCTGGTCCAAGGGCGAGTTGGCCCGGCAGGTCAACCGCCGGGCCCGGCAGATCGGCGCCCACCACGTGTCCACCGACACCTCCCGGGTGCGCCGCTGGCTCGACGGGGAGCAGCCGCGCGAGCCGATCCCCAAGATCATGTCGGAGCTGTTCTCGGAGCGCTTCGGCTCGGTGGTCTCGGTCGAGGACCTCGGCCTGCGCGCCGCCATCCCGGTCTCCACCGTCGGCGGCGGCGTCGACCTGCCGTGGAGCGCCCCGCAGACCGTCCAGCTGGTCAGTGACTACTCCCGCAGCGACCTGATGCTCAACCGCCGGGGCTTCCTCGGCACCTCCCTCGCGCTGACCGCCGGCGCCGCGCTGATCGAGCCGATGCAGCGCTGGCTCGCCCCCGGCCCGACCGGCGTCCCCACCCCGATCCTCACCGCGGCCAACGGCGGCGAGGCGTTCACCGGCCGGCTCTCCGAGCCCGAGCTGGAACTGCTGGAGCAGACCACGGTCATGTTCCGCCAGTGGGACGCCCAGAACGGCGGCGGGCTGCGCCGCAAGGCCGTGGTCGGCCAGCTCCACGAGGTCACCGACCTGCTCCAGGAGACGTACAGCGAGGACACCACCAAGCGGCTGTTCCGGCTCACCGCCGAACTCGCCCACCTGGCCGGCTGGATGTCCTACGACGTCGGGATGCACCCGAGCGCGCAGAAGTACTACGTGCTGGCGCTGCACGCGGCCAAGGAGGCCGGCGACCGCCCGTTCGGCGCGCTGATCCTCACCGACATGAGCCGCCAGATGATCCACCTCAACCGGGGCGAGGACGCCCTGGAGCTGATCCACCTGGCGCAGTACGGCAGCCGTGACACAGCCACCCCCCGCCAGCAGTCCCTGCTGTACGCGATGGAGGCGCGCGCCTACGCCACCATCGGCGAGGTGAACCGCTGCGCCCGGGCGATCCGGCTGTCCGAGGACACCTTCACCGACATCCGCGACGGCGACGGCGACCCGGACTGGCTGAAGTTCTTCTCGCCGGCCGAGCTGAACGCGGAGAACGCCCACTCCTACCGCGACCTCGCGTACCACTCGGACAACGCCCAGCTGTACGCCTCGCTGTCGGCGCCGGTGATGGAGCGCGCGGTCGACCTGTTCCGGCAGGACGACGACCACGTGCGCTCGTACGCCTTCAACCTGATCGGCATGGCCAGCGTGCACCTGCTGCAGCGGGAGGCCGAGGAGGCGGCGAGGTACGCCGAGCAGGCGGTGGACATCGCGACCAAGGTGCGGTCGGAGCGGCTGAACTCCCGGGTCCGCAAGACCACGGAGGCGGCGGCGGCCCGGTTCCAGGGCGTGGACGCGGTGAGCCGGCTCCAGGAGCGGGTGGTTCAGGACATCCCGGAGTTCGTCTCGGTGGTCTGAGCGGACCCCTGCGGCACACTCCACCGACCGTGACGGCCGCCGCCGTCACGGTCGGTGGCACTTCTGTCGCGGACCGGTCAGTGCGGCGGCACGGTAACCCATCCGGCCCAGTGTCGGGGGCACGGTTCACGTGCCCGTAACCCGCGCGTCGCACGCGTCACGGCCGCGAAACAACCGGTCGCACTGGCCGAAACCAGGCTTCGGCACTCTCCTCTTCATCGCCGCCGCCCCGGGTGGCACGGGACAGGTACCCGGGGGTGGAGCGGCTTTCACGCAGAGGAGACGCCGATGCCGGACGGCTTCAGCGCGGGCGACACCGCCTTCGTGCTCATCAGTGCGGCCCTGGTCATGGTGATGACCCCGGGCCTGGCCTTCTTCTACGGGGGCATGGTCAGGGCCAAGAGCACACTGAACATGCTGGCGATGAGTTTCCTCTCGCTAGGCATCGTCAGTGTGCTCTGGGTCCTCTACGGCTACTCGCTCAGCTTCGGGCCGGACGCCTTCGCCGGACTCATCGGCAACCTGGACTTCCTCGGGATGCGCGGCATCGGGCTGAACGAACTCAGCGGATCGATCCCGGTCACGGCGTTCGCGGTGTTCCAGCTGATGTTCGCCATCATCACCCCGGCGCTGATCAGCGGCGCCGTCGCGGACCGGGCCAAGTTCTCCGCCTGGGGCCTGTTCATCGCGCTCTGGGTGTCGGTCGTCTACTTCCCGGTCGCGCACTGGGTCTTCATGACCGACAACGGCAACGGCGGCTGGCTGGGCGACCGGAACGGCGTGATCGACTTCGCCGGCGGCACGGCCGTGCACATCAACGCCGGTGTCGCGGGCCTCGCGCTCTGCCTGGTGCTGGGCAAGCGGGTCGGCTTCAAGAAGGACCCGATGCGCCCGCACAGCCTGCCGCTGGTGATGCTCGGCTCCGGGCTGCTCTGGTTCGGCTGGTTCGGCTTCAACGCGGGCTCGGCGCTGGCCGCCAACGGCGTGGCCGCGATGGCCTTCGTCAACACCCAGGTCGCCACCGGCGCGGCGCTGATCGGCTGGCTGGTCTTCGAGAAGCTCAAGCACGGCGCGTTCACGACGCTGGGCGCCGCCTCCGGCGCGGTGGCCGGACTGGTCGCGATCACCCCGGCCTGCGGCTCGGTCAGCCCGCTCGGCGCGGTGGCGATCGGCCTGATCGCGGGCGTCGCCTGCGCCGCCGCCGTCTCGCTCAAGTACCGCTGGGGCTTCGACGACTCGCTCGACGTGGTCGGCGTGCACGCGGTGGGCGGGGCGATCGGCTCGCTGCTGATCGGCCTGTTCGCCACCGGCGGGGTCGGCCAGGCCGCCAAGGGCCTGTTCTACGGCGGCGGGCTGGGCCAGCTCGGCAAGCAGGCGCTGGGCGTGGCGGTGGTCGCGGCGTACTCCTTCGTGCTCTCCTGGCTGCTGGCCAAGGCGGTCGACAAGCTGGTCGGCTTCCGGGTCCCCGAGGAGGTCGAGGTGGCCGGCATCGACCAGGCCGAACACGCCGAGTCCGCCTACGACTTCAGCGCCGTCGGTGCGGGGCTGGCCCGGGCGCTCACGTCGGTGGGGACCGGCGCCGCGTCCGGCGGGAAGCCTGCCGACAAGTCCGTTGAGACGTCCGTTGAGAAGACCGAGGTCGACGCCTGATGAAGCTCATCACCGCTGTGATCAAGCCCTACCGCCTGGACGAGGTGAAGGCCGCCCTGCAGGCCTTCGGGGTCCACGGCCTGACCGTCACCGAGGCCAGCGGCTACGGCCGCCAGCGCGGACACACCGAGGTCTACCGGGGCGCCGAGTACACCGTCGACCTGGTACCGAAGGTCAGGATCGAGGTCCTGGTCGAGGACGAGGACGCCGACGACCTGATCGACGTCCTGGTGAAGGCAGCCCGCACCGGGAAGATCGGCGACGGGAAGGTGTGGAGCGTGCCGGTCGACACGGCCGTCCGGGTCCGCACCGGCGAACGCGGCCCGGACGCCCTGTGAGGCACTGACCGATCCGGCGGATCCGCCCCCAGCGGGGGCGGGTCCGCCCTTCGGCGTACCGGCGCCCGGGGCGCAGGCCGCCCGGGGCGCCCCCGCTCAACCGCAGGACCAACCGCAGGACTCCAACCGCACGAAGGTTCGACCGCAGGACGGCTCAACCCGCACGCACGGACGGGACCCCACGCGCATGACCACCGAGACCAGCCCCTCCGACCCCTTCGACGGCCCCGCGGGCCCCGCGGACCCGGCCGTCCGGTCGGACCACACCGCCGCCCGCGCCGAGCTGCTCGACCGGCCCGGGCTGACCGGCCGCCCGCGCCGGGCCGCGCTCGCCCGGCTCACCGACGACTGGCTCGCCGCCCTGCTCGCGGCCGCCGGGGCCCCGCCGGCCGGCGTCGCACTGGTCGCCGTCGGCGGCTACGGCCGGGGCGAGCTGTCCCCGCGCAGCGACCTGGACGTTCTGCTGCTGCACGACGGCCCGATCGCCCGCGAGCTGCCCGAGCGGATCTGGTACCCGGTCTGGGACGCGGGCGCCAAGCTCGACCACTCGGTGCGCACCGTCGCCGAGGCCCGCGCGGTGGCCGCCGCCGACCTCAAGGCCCAGCTCGGCCTGCTGGACGCGCGCCACCTCGCCGGGGACCCGGCGCTCACCGCCGCACTGCGCTCCGCCGTGCTGACCGACTGGCGCGCGAGCGCCCCCGCGCGGCTGCCCGAGCTGCGCGACCTGGGCCGGGAGCGGGCCGAGCGGCACGGGGAGCTGTCCTTCCTGCTGGAGCCCGACCTCAAGGAGGCCCGCGGCGGCCTGCGCGACCTGGTTTCGCTCGACGCCGTCGCCGCCACCTGGCTCGCCGACGCGCCCCGGGACGGCCTGGACGCGGCCGCCGAGCGCCTCGCCGACGTCCGCGACGCGCTGCACCTGGCCACCGGCCGGGCCACCGAGCGGCTCAGCCTCCAGGACCAGGACCAGGTCGCCGAGCGGCTCGGCGTGCTGGACGCCGACACCCTGCTGCGCCAGGTGTACGAGGCCGCCCGGACCATCGCCTACGCGAGCGACGTCACCTGGCGGGCGGTGGACCGGGTGCTCGCCGCCCGGTCCGGCCGGGGCCGCCGGGTGGGCCGGCTGGGCTTCCCGTTCACCGGTGCCGGGCGCGGCCCGGGCGCGGTGGCCCGGGGCACCGTCGCCCGCCGCCCGCTCGCCGAGGGCGTGGTCGAACAGGACGGCGAGGCGGTGCTGGCCCAGGCGGCCCGCCCGGCCGCCGACCCGGTGCTGCCGCTGCGCGCCGCAGCCGCCGCCGCCCAGAACGGGCTGACCGTCTCGTACGCGACGGTGCGCCGACTGGCCGCCGAGTGCCGTCCGCTGCCGGTGCCCTGGCCGGACGAGGCGCGCGAACAGCTGGTGACCCTGCTGGGGGCGGGGGAGGCGGCCGTCCCGGTGTGGGAGGCGCTGGAGGCGGAGGGGCTGGTGACCAGGCTGCTGCCGGACTGGGAGCGGGTGCGCTGCCGACCGCAGCGCAACGCGGTGCACCGCTGGACGGTGGACCGGCACCTGGTCGAGACGGCCGTGCGGGCCGCCGCGATGACCCGCCGGGTGGCCCGGCCGGACCTGCTGCTGGTCGCCGCGCTGCTGCACGACATCGGCAAGGGCTGGCCCGGCGACCACAGCGAGGCCGGCGAGGTGATCGTCCGCGACCTGGCCGCCCGGATGGGCTTCCCGGCCGAGGACACCGCGACCCTGGCGGTGCTGGTCCGCCACCACCTGACGCTGGTCGACACCGCGACCCGGCGCGACCCCGACGACCCGGCCACCGTGGAGGCGATCACCAAGGCGGTCGGCACCGTGACGGAGCTGGAACTGCTGCACGCCCTCACCGAGGCCGACGCGCTGGCCACCGGCCCGGCGGCCTGGAGCAGCTGGCGGGCCTCGCTGGTGGACGGCCTGGTGGCCCGGGCCGCCGGCCGACTGGCCGGGGGCGGGACCCCGGCGGTGGAGGCCGAGCCCAGCGCCGAGCAGGAGCGGCTCGCGGTCGAGGCCGCCCGCACCGGCGCCCCCGCGCTGTCGGTGCTCGCCCAGGCCGTGGGGGCGGCCCCGGAGACCGAGCCGATGGGCGTCGAGCTGACCCTGGCCGTCCCGGACCGGCCCGGGCTGCTCGGGACGGTCGCCGGGGTGCTGGCGCTGCACCGGCTGACCGTCCGCTCGGCGGGCCTGAGCGAGCTGGACCCGATCGGCGCCGGCCCGGTGCTGCTGCTGTCCTGGCGGGTGGCCGCCGAGTTCGGCGAGCTGCCGGAGGCGGCCAGGCTGCGCGCCGACCTGCGCCGGGCACTGGACGGCTCGCTGGACGTCACCCGCCGCCTCGCCGAGCGGGACGCCGCCGCCCCGCGGCGCAGGGGCATACCGACTCCGCCGCCCCTGGTCGCGGTGGCGCCCGCGGTGGCCTCGGCGACCGCGACCGTGCTGGAGGTCCGGGCGCACGACGCCCCCGGGCTGCTGCACCGGATCGGCCGGGCGCTGGACGGGGCGGGCGTGCGGGTGCGCACCGCGCACGTCTCCACGCTGGGTGCGGAGGCCGTCGACTCCTTCTACCTGACGGACCCGGCGGGCCGTCCGCTGACCGCCGAGCGGGCCCGGGAGGTGGCGGCGGCGGTCCGGGCGGCGCTGGGCTGAGGACCGGTGCCGAGGGCCGGTCCCGGGAGCCGGTCCCGGGCCGCCGCGGGGCCGGTGCCGGGCCGCCGCGGGGCCGGTGCCGGGCTGCTCCGGGGGTCTCCCGCACGGGGGTGGAGACCGTACCCGGGGCGGCCGGATACCCTGGGGGACGACGACCGTACTGATACCGATGCCGCAGAGGACCCGCGACGACGTGTTCGACACCCTTTCCGATCGCCTCGCAGCGACGTTCAAGAACCTCCGGGGCAAGGGCCGCCTGAGCGAGGCGGACATCGACGCCACCGCCCGCGAGATCCGCATCGCGCTGCTCGAGGCGGATGTCGCGCTGCCGGTCGTCCGGGCCTTCATCAAGCAGGTCAAGGAGCGGGCGACCGGCGTCGAGGTCTCCGGCGCGCTGAACCCTGCCCAGCAGATCATCAAGATCGTCAACGAGGAGCTCATCGCGATCCTCGGTGGCGAGACCCGCCGGGTGCGGTTCGCCAAGAACGGCCCGACGGTCATCATGCTCGCCGGTCTCCAGGGCGCCGGTAAGACCACCCTCGCGGGCAAGCTCGGCCACTGGCTGAAGAGCCAGAAGCACACCCCGCTGCTGGTCGCCTGCGACCTCCAGCGCCCCAACGCGGTCAACCAGCTCCAGGTCGTCGCCGAGCGCGCGGGCGTGGCCTTCTACGGTCCGCAGCCGGGCAACGGCGTCGGCGACCCGGTGCAGGTCGCCCAGGACTCGATCGAGTACGCCAAGCAGAAGCAGTACGACGTCGTCATCGTCGACACCGCGGGCCGCCTCGGCATCGACGCCGAGCTGATGCAGCAGGCCGCCGACATCCGCGCCGCGGTGAACCCGGACGAGGTCCTGTTCGTCGTCGACGCGATGATCGGCCAGGACGCGGTGACCACCGCGCAGGCCTTCCTCGAAGGCGTCGACTTCACCGGTGTCGTGCTCTCCAAGCTCGACGGCGACGCCCGCGGTGGTGCCGCCCTGTCGGTCGCGCACGTCACCGGCCGCCAGATCATGTTCGCCTCCAACGGCGAGAAGGTCGACGACTTCGACGCCTTCCACCCGGACCGGATGGCCTCGCGCATCCTGGGCATGGGCGACGTCCTCTCGCTGATCGAGAAGGCCGAGCAGACCTTCTCGCAGGCCGAGGCCGAGAAGATCGCCGCCAAGCTGCGCGGCGGCCCGAAGGCCTTCACGCTGGACGACTTCCTGTCCCAGCTGGAGCAGGTCCAGAAGATGGGCTCGATCTCCAAGCTGCTCGGCATGCTGCCCGGCATGGGCCAGATCCGTGAGCAGATCAACAACATCGACGACAAGGACGTCAACCGGGTCGGCGCGATCATCAAGTCGATGACCCCGACCGAGCGGGCCGAGCCGGAGCTGATCAACGGCTCCCGCCGGGCCCGCATCGCCAAGGGCGCGGGCGTCCAGGTCGGCGAGGTGAAGAACCTGGTCGAGCGGTTCTTCGACGCCCGCAAGATGATGTCCGCGATGGCCTCCGGCAAGGGCATGCCCGGCATGCCGGGGATCCCCGGCATGGGCGGCGGCGCGAAGAAGTCCGGCAAGAAGGCCCCGCAGGCCAAGGGCAAGCGCAAGAGCGGCAACCCGCTGAAGCGGGCGCAGGAGGAGGCCGCTGCCGCCGAGCGCCGCGCGCTCGGTCCGGGCGCCGGTCAGGGCCCGGCCGACGGCGGTGCGTTCGGTCTCGGGGCGGGCAAGGGCCCGGCCGACTTCGAACTGCCCAAGGAGTTCAAGGACCTGCTGTAGTCCTCGGCGTCCTGTCGTGCGGCCCGTCGTCCGGAGCTTTCCGGGCGGCGGGCCGTTCGCGCGTCCGACGGCCGGTGCCGTGCCGGATGATGTCGGCATGTCAGATGATGTCGGCGTGCGAGTGGTGATCAGGGCCCCGAGGGCCGAGGACGAGGTTGTGTACGCGGAGGCGGTCCGACGGTCCGCCGAGCACATCGGGCGGTGGAACCCGGTCGAGCCGGACGGCCTGCCGGAACTGCTGGGACGCCAGGGGGCGGGCCTGCACACCTTCCTGATCTTCGACCGGGACACCGGCGGGCTGGTCGGCAAGGTGAACGTCGCCAACATCGTGATGGGCCGGTTCTGCAACGCCTCACTGGGCTACGACTCGTACCTGCCGTACGCCGGCACCGGGCGGATGACCGAGGGGCTGCGGCTGGTCCTGGACCGCTGCTTCGCCCCGCAGTCGGCCGACGGGCTGGGCCTGCACCGGCTGGAGATCAACGTGCAGCCGGACAACGAGCGCTCGATCGCGCTGGCCAAGCGGCTGGGCTTCCGGCACGAGGGCTACACCCCGCGGATGCTGTTCCTACAGGGGGACTGGCGCGACCACGAGCGGTTCGCGCTGACCGCGGAGGAGTGGCCGGGCAGCGCGGCGTAGGCCGCCGACGGGGTGTCATATCCGCTGGTCGCGAGCCTGGGAGCGGCCGTACGGGCGGTCGGGCGCGGCGTTGCGGTTGGCCCGCCCGAGCGGCTGTCCGTATCGTCCGGTGGGTGACCGAACCCGTACCGCCGCGCCAGACCCCCGACCAGCCCTGGCGGTCCGAGGGCGCCCCGCCCCCGCCGCCGCCCCGCCGCCGGATGCCCGGCGGTTGGGCGGGCCTCGTCCTCACCGCGCTCGTGGTGTTCCTGATCTCCGACCTGCTGCTGTCGTTCTTCGGCAACCAGGGCGCCACCACGATCTCCTACACCGAGTTCAACAACCAGCTGAACAAGGGCAACATCACCAAGATCTACTCCAAGGGCGACGCGATCGAGGGCACCCTCAAGAGCGCCCAGCCCAAACCCGACGGCGGCAAGGGCGACTACACCGAGTTCGACACCCAGCGCCCCTCCTTCGCGGGTGACAACCTGTGGACCACCCTGCAGCAGCAGGGCGTCGAGGTCACCGCCACCTCGCCGGTCCAGCAGCGCAGCTTCCTCACCAACCTGCTGCTCTCGCTCGCCCCGATGCTGCTGCTGGTCTTCATCTGGGTGCTGCTCGCCCGTCGGATGGCCGGCGGCCTGGGCGGCGGACCGCTCGGCCGCAAGGCCCCGCCCAAGCCGGTCGCCGCCGACCAGGGCAAGCGCACCACCTTCGCCGACGTGGCCGGCATCGACGAGGTCGAGGCCGAACTCACCGAAGTGGTCGACTACTTGAAGAACCCCGAGCGCTACCGCAAGCTCGGCGCCAAGATGCCGCGCGGGGTGCTGCTCAGCGGCCCGCCCGGCACCGGCAAGACCCTGCTCGCCCGGGCCGTGGCCGGCGAGGCGGACGTGCCGTTCTTCTCCGCCTCCGCCTCCGAGTTCATCGAGATGATCGTCGGCGTCGGCGCCAGCCGGGTCCGCGAACTGTTCGCCGAGGCCCGCAAGGTCGCCCCGGCGATCATCTTCATCGACGAGATCGACACCATCGGCCGCCAGCGCGGCGCCGGCGGCGGCATGGGCGGGCACGACGAGCGCGAGCAGACGCTCAACCAGATCCTCACCGAGATGGACGGCTTCACGGGCTCCGAGGGCGTCATCGTGATCGCCGCGACCAACCGGGCCGACGTGCTCGACCCGGCGCTGCTGCGCCCCGGCCGCTTCGACCGCCGGATCACCGTCAGCCCGCCCGACCGGGAGGGGCGCGCCGCGATCCTGCGCATCCACACCCGGACCGTCCCGCTGGCCGGTGACACCGACCTCACCCAGCTGGCCAAGGTCACCCCCGGGATGACCGGCGCCGAACTCGCCAACCTGGTCAACGAGGCGGCCCTGCTGGCCGTCAAGCGGGAGCAGGACGCGGTCAACGAGCGGGACCTCTCGGACGCCCTGGAGAAGGTCCAGCTCGGCGCCGTGCGGCCGCTGGTGATGCCGCAGGAGGAGCGCGAGCGGACGGCGTACCACGAGAGCGGCCACGCGCTGCTGGGCATGCTCCAGCCGGGCGCGGACCCGGTCCGCAAGATCACCATCGTGCCGCGCGGCCGCGCCCTCGGCGTCACCCTCTCCACCCCGGAGAACGACCGCTACTCGTACACCGAGCCCTACCTGCGCGGCCGGATCATCGGCGCGCTCGGCGGGATGGCCGCCGAGCAGGTGGTCTACGGGGTGATCACCACCGGCGCGGAGAGCGATCTGGAGCAGGTCACCAACATCGCCCGCGGGATGGCCGGGCGCTGGGGGATGAGCGAGCGGGTCGGGCGGCTCACCGCCGTGCCCGCGGACGCGCAGGGCGCGTACGGGCTGTCGGCGGCGCCGACCACGCTGGACGCGGTGGACGAGGAGGCCCGGCGGATCGTCGCGGAGTGCTACGAGGACGCGGTGCGGATCCTGAACGAGGAGCGGCACCGGCTGGACGCGCTGGCGGCGGCGCTGCTGGACGCGGAGACGCTGGACGAGGAGGCGGCCTACCGGGCTGCGGGAGTGCCGAGGAAGACCTCCGACGAGGAGGCGTGAACGGGTGACCGGGGGCGCCCGCCGTGGTGGCGAGCGCCCTCGGTTTTCGCGTTCTCGGGGGCTCTCAGCCCGGCCGCTCGGCGATCAGGTAGCGGAAGACGTTCTCCATCCGGACCGAGCCGTCCGGGCGCAGGTACGGCTGCAGCGCCTCCTCCAGCTCCTTGGCGACCAGCGGGGCACCCGAGAACTCCTCGGCCGCCTCGAACAGCCCGGTGGAGAGCAGGCCGCGCACCGCGCTGTCGAGGTCCGGGTAGGCGAACGGGCAGGCCACCCGGCCGCTGCCGGCCGGGCGCAGGCCGACCGGGGCGAGCAGGTCCTCCAGCGCGCCCGGCGCGCTCAGTTCGAACGGGTCGCGCGAGGTGGTCCGCCCCGCCATCCGGCGGGCCGTGTCCAGCACCGGCGCGCTCTCGCAGCGCTCCGGCGGGCCCCAGGCGGCAAGCACCACGTGCCCGCCCGGGAGGGTGAGCCGGGCCGCCTCGGCGACCACCGGGCCGGGCTCGGCGGAACCGGGCAGCTGGTCGAAAACCGTCACCAGCGAATGGGCCGAGCGGGGGACGGCGGCGGTCGGCCGGGCCCCCGCGCACACCCGCAGCCGACGGTCCCGGGCCAGCTCGCGCAGCTCGTCCGCCGGCTCCTGCCCGGCGACCTGGGCGCCCCGTCCGGCGGCGAGCAGCAGGGCCAGCCCGGACCGGCAGCCCAGCCCCAGCACGCTGCTCGCCGGGCCGACCTCCAGGCGGTCGTACACCGCCTCGTAGAGCGGCACCAGCATGCGCTCCTGGATCTCCGCCCAGTCGCGCGCCCGCGCGGGCCCGGCGGTCCCCTGTGGGGGGTGGTGCGGTCGTGCGCCCGTCGGTCGTTCGCCCGCCGGTCGTGCGGTCCCTGGTCGTGCGGTCGTGCCGGTCGTCCGAGCTGCGGCCATCGCGGCCTCCCATCCGGTCCTTCGGTGTGCTGCTACGGCTCCCCCAAAGTCCCGCCCCACTCCAGCGAACAGCGGGTCGGGCCCGGCGTCCAGAGGGGTGCAGGGTGGTGCGCCCGTGTCGCGGTCGTGCGCCCCCTGCGGGCGGCGTTCCACGGCTGCGGGTGTCCTCACCCCCTCCCGGGGGTGTGACGGCGATTCGAGGTGAGGGGGCCGATCGCCGTACCATTTCGCCCATGGCCAAGGCACCCGTTCTCACCCCTCAGGCGGAAGACTTCCCGCGCTGGTACCAGGACCTCATCAACAAGGCCGAGCTGGCCGACAACGGTCCGGTGCGCGGCACCATGGTCATCCGACCGTACGGCTACGGCCTGTGGGAGCGGATGCAGCAGGAGATGGACGCGCGGATCAAGAAGGCGGGCGCCCAGAACGCCTACTTCCCGATGTTCATCCCGCAGTCCTACCTGACCAAGGAAGCCGAGCACGTCGAGGGCTTCGCGCCCGAGCTCGCGGTGGTCACCCACGGCGGCGGCAAGCAGCTGGAGGAGCCGGTCGTCGTCCGGCCCACCTCCGAGACCATCATCAACGAGTACTTCTCGAAGTGGGTGCAGAGCCACCGCGACCTGCCCCTGCTGATCAACCAGTGGGCCAACGTGGTCCGTTGGGAGCTCCGCCCGCGCGTCTTCCTGCGCACCACCGAGTTCCTCTGGCAGGAGGGCCACACGGCCCACGCCACCTACGAGGACGCCCGCGAGTACGCGTCGATGATCCACACCCAGGTCTACGGCGACTTCATGACCAACGTGCTCGGCATCGACGTCGTGCTCGGCCGCAAGACCGCCAAGGAACGCTTCGCCGGCGCCATCAACACCCTCACCCTCGAAGGCATGATGGGTGACGGCAAGGCGCTGCAGATGGGCACCAGCCACGAGCTGGGCCAGAACTTCGCCAAGGCGTTCAACACCACCTACCAGCTGCAGGGCGCCGAGCGCGAGTACGTCTGGCAGACCTCCTGGGGCGTCTCGACCCGCATGGTCGGCGGCCTGATCATGTCCCACGGCGACGACAACGGCCTGCGGGTGCCCCCGCGCCTGGCCGCCGTCCAGGCCGTGGTCCTGGCCATCAAGGGTGACGACGCCGTCATCGCCAAGGTCCGCGAGATCGGCGCCCGGCTGGAGGCCGTCGGCATCCGGGTCGTGGTCGACGACCGCACCGACACCCCGTTCGGCCGCCGCGCCGTCGACTGGGAGCTCAAGGGCGTTCCGCTGCGCATCGAGGTCGGCCCGCGCGACCTCGCCTCCACCGAATTCCCGGGGGGCACCGCGATGCTGGCCCGCCGCATCCCGGGCGGCAAGGAGCCGGTCTCCATCGACGCCCTGGCCGCCCTGCTGCCGGGCATCCTGGAGGAGGACCAGGCGCTGCTGCTGCGCCAGTCCCGCGAGCGCCGCGAGGCCCGCACCGTCGATGTCAAGACCCTCGACGAGGCCGTCGAGGCCGCCGCGACCGGCTGGGGCCGGATCTCCTGGGCCGACCTCGGCGCGGAGGGCGAGGCCAAGCTGTCCGAGCAGGGCGTCACGGTGCGCTGCATCGTCGCGGCCGACGGCTCGGTGCCGCAGAGCGACGACCAGGACGGCAATATCGCGATCGTGGCGCGTGCGTACTGATGCGCGTGTGGTGCGCGTACTGATGTCGACGGTCGCGGTTAATGACCGTTAGCGGCGACATTTGCCCGGAATGCGGGTGGGTAAGAATCCGGTAACTCTGGCGGACGAGCCCGGGCAGGGTACATCCCTACTGGCCGGTCAACTCCCGGTATTAACGGAATAGCGGTACGGTGTACGGCCCGTGGCCCTGTCAACTTCGGCGGGTCCACGGGCCGTACGTCCTGGGTGCGACAGCCCGCCCCCGGACGGAATTCACGAGGCCCGCCGGCGTTGCGACGGGCCGAAACCCGCAGGGGGTTGGTCTTGCGTCAGATCCGGAACGCGCAATTCGCGCGCAGTCGTGCATTCCTGGGAGTTCCCTGGGAATTCCCGGAGAACGGGAACATGCGGAACATCGGCGCACTCTGCATCGTTGGTCTAGCGTGAGCACGACACAGCCCCTCGTCCTCGCGGCCGAACTGGCCGCCGCCTGGAGTGACATCCAGGCCCACCACCAGGACCTTCCCGATCTGGCCTCGCCCGAGGCACTGATCGGCGAGTCCTCCTCGGCCTGTGGCACGCGGCTCGGTTTCGAGCGGCTCCTCCACGAGGCTGCCCACGGTCTGGCCGCGGCCCGGGACATCCGGGACACCTCGCGGGCCGGCCGCTACCACAACCGGCGCTTCCTGATGCTCGCCTCCGAGCTCGGCCTGGCGCACCCGGTCGAGCCGCACGCCAGCAGCGGCTTCTCCCAGGTGACCATGCTCAAGGAGACGCAGGAGCGCTACGCCGAGACCATCGAGCGGCTGGACCGCGCCCTCGGGGCGCACCAGGAAGCAGTGGCCGGCGACGGCACCAACCGCGCCTTCCGCGGTCCGGCTGCCCGACACGGCTCCTCCGGGGGCGGCGTCCGGGTCAAGGCGGTCTGCGGCTGCGGGCGCAACGTCCGGGTCGTGCCGTCGGTGCTCGCCCAGGCGTCCATCGTCTGCGGCGCGTGCCAGCAACCGTTCAAGATCGCGTAATTCGGAGCCGGGACCGGTCGGCGACTGTGCGGGCAGTCGGCGCGGCCGGGATGAACGGCACCGATTGCATCGGTGGCATCGGTGAGTCTGTGGGCTGACCGGGAGCGGGGGCTCCCGGTCGAGTCCTGAGCGGTTCCCTGAGCGGTTCCCTGCGCGGTTCCCGCGCGGGGCCGCTCCTGATCTCGTTCGTGGTCCGGCTTTCGTCCTGCGCGCCGTCCTCCTGGGGTTGTTCCCGGGCTCCGCCTGTGACGGCCGGGTGAAGACCCCTGCCGCCGGTATGGCAGAATGGACAGCTGAGTACTCGGCAGCCGAGCAGGACCCCTCTCTCCTACGGCTGGCGTGTCCCTTGAACGGACCGCCCCGCAACCCCACGCGGACGGCGAGACCGCTCACCCACGTCAACACCAGGAGAATCCACTCCCGTGGCAGTCAAGATCAAGCTCAAGCGTCTCGGCAAGATTCGCGCCCCGCACTACCGCATCGTCGTCGCCGACTCGCGCACCAAGCGTGACGGCCGCGCGATCGAGGAGATCGGCATCTACCAGCCGACCTACAACCCCTCGAAGATCGAGGTCGACAGCGACCGCGCCCAGTACTGGCTGTCCGTCGGCGCCCAGCCGACCGAGCCGGTGCTCGCCATCCTCAAGCTGACCGGTGACTGGCAGAAGTTCAAGGGCCTGCCGGCCCCGGCGCCGCTGCTGGTCGCCGAGCCCAAGGTCGAGGACTTCTCGCACCTGTTCGCGAAGGCCGTCGCCGGCTTCGAGGACGCCACCACCGGTGTCGCCATCACCCCGAAGGCCAAGAAGTCGGACAAGGCCGAGGCCGAGGCCGACGCCGCCGTCGAGGCCTGATCGTGATCGAGGACGCCCTCGACCATCTGGTGAAGGGCATCGTCGAGCACCCCGACGAGGTGCAGGTGCGTTCGCGCAACCTGCGTCGGGGCAACACCATCGAGGTGCGTGTGCACCCCGATGACCTCGGCAAGGTGATCGGCCGGGGCGGCCGCACGGCGCGCGCACTGCGCACCGTGGTCGGCGCCCTCGGCGGTCGCAACGTCCGGGTCGACCTGGTCGACGTGGACAACATTCGCTGACGCAGCTGCTCGTTCAGCCGTCGGGCTTGAGGCCGACCGGGACGCATGTCGTCCCGGTCGGCCTTTTTCTGTCTCTGCCTTCCCGCTCAGCAACTCCCTCAGCAACTCCAGGAGAACGATCACCGTGCAGCTCGTCGTCGGCAAGATCGGCCGTGCCCACGGCATCCGGGGGGACGTCAGTGTCGAGGTCCGCACCGACGAGCCGGAACTCCGGCTCGGCCCCGGTGCCGTCCTGCTCACCGACCCGGCCTCGGCCGGACCCCTGACCGTCGAGTCCGGCCGGGTGCACAGCGGCCGACTGCTGCTGCGCTTCGCCGGGGTCAAGGACCGCAATGCGGCGGAGGCGCTGCGGGGCACCGTGCTCATCTCCGAGGTCGACCCGGAGGAGCGTCCGGACGACCCGGAGGAGTACTACGACCACCAGCTGATCGGTCTCGACGTGGTGCTGCTCGACGGCACCCGGGTCGGTGAGCTGACCGAGGTCCTCCACCTGCCGTACCAGGACCTGCTCACGGTGGAGAAGGCCGACGGCACGGAGGTGCTGGTGCCCTTCGTCACCCAGATCGTGCCGACCATCGACCTGGAGAACCAGCGGGCCGTGATCACCCCGCCGCCCGGGCTGATCGACCCCGAGGTCGCCGAGGTCGCCGAGGGTGCCGAGGACGCCGAGGACGCCGAGGACGCCCGCGGGGCGTCGGAGGAGCCGGAGGAGTCGGAGTGAGTGCCGAGCAGGACCCCGCCGTGCCGGCCGTTCCGGAGGCCGCTCCGGAGACCGTTTCGGAGACCGCTCCGGAGACGGCTGCGGAGAACGCCCCGGATGTTGCCCCGGAGAACGCTTCGGCGGTCGCTCCCGGCGTGCAGTCGGGGATGCGGATCGACGTCGTCTCGATCTTCCCCGAGTACCTGGAACCGCTGAACATCTCGCTGGTCGGCAAGGCCCGGGCCCGCGGCCAGCTGGACGTGCACGTCCACGACCTGCGCGGATGGACTCATGACGTGCACCGCACGGTGGACGACAGCCCGTACGGCGGCGGCCCCGGCATGGTGATGAAGCCCGAGCCGTGGGGCGAGGCCCTGGACGCGGTGGTGGCCGGCGGCCCGGAGGGTGAGGTGCCCACCCTGGTCGTGCCCACCCCGAGCGGACGCCCGTTCACCCAGGAGCTCGCCCAGGAACTGGCCGGGCGCCCGTGGCTGGCGTTCACCCCCGCGCGGTACGAGGGCATCGACCGCCGGGTGATCGAGGAGGCGGCCACCCGCATGCCGGTGGTCGAGGTCTCGATCGGCGACTACGTGCTGGCCGGCGGCGAGGTCGCGGTGCTGGTGATGGTGGAGGCGATCGCCCGGCTGCTGCCCGGCGTGCTCGGCAACGCCGAGTCGCACCGGGACGACTCCTTCGCGCCCGGCGCGATGGCCGACCTGCTGGAGGGCCCGGTCTACACCAAGCCCGCCGAGTGGCGCGGCCGGACCGTACCGGAGGTGCTGCTCAGCGGCAACCACGGCAAGATCGCCCGCTGGCGGCGGGAGCAGGCCTTCGCCCGCACCCTGGCCAACCGGCCCGACCTGGTCGGGCGCTGGCAGTACGGCGGCTTCGACAAGAAGGACCGGGCGGCGCTCAGCGTCCTGGGCCTGGCCTGGGACGAGGAGCTCGGCCGATTTCGGTCCGCGGCCCCCGATGTGGAAGAATAGGCCGCTGCTGTCTGTCGCTGGTCCCCTTTCGTAGGGGGCACGTGGACCGGCGCCCCCGCCACGGGGGGACCGCCGTCAGCCGATGCGGCCCGCAGCTCACCCCATTGTGACGAACTTCCGTGGGCGGCCCGTGGCGCCTGCGATGGAGAGCAACATGAGCAACAAGCTCGCTGCTGTCGACGCGGCCTCGCTGCGCACCGACATCCCGGCCTTCCGCGCCGGTGACACCCTGAAGGTTCACGTCCGGGTCATCGAGGGCAACCGCTCCCGTGTCCAGGTCTTCCAGGGCGTCGTCATCCGTCGCCACGGCGCCGGCATCGGTGAGACCTTCACCGTTCGCAAGGTCAGCTTCAACGTCGGCGTGGAGCGCACCTTCCCGGTGCACACCCCGGTCGTCGAGAAGATCGAGGTCGTGACCCGCGGTGCGGTTCGCCGCGCCAAGCTGTACTACCTGCGTGACCTCCGCGGCAAGGCCGCGAAGATCAAGGAGAAGCGCGACCGCTGATCCGCCGCCCCCCGGCCGCGCCGGGGGAACGGAGCGCTCCGAGGGGCTGGGCCACCGCAAGGTAAGCTCAGCGCCCGATGAGCACGCACGAACCACCCGCGGACCGCGACGGCAGTCCCGCACCCACCGGTGCGGACTCGCTGTCGCGGTCCGCGGTCGTTTCCGGTCCGGAAGGTCCGGAAGGTCCGGGGTGTCCGGGGCGTCCGTCGGGGGCCGGACGCGGCGAGGGCCGGAACCTGGGCCGGGGTGAGGGCCAGGGCCAGGGCAAGGGTCAGGGCTCGATCGCACCGGTGGCCGAGAAGGCCGCCGAGGAAGCGGACGAGGAAGCCGCCGAGGAAGCGGACGAGACAGCGGACGAGGACGAGGAGCCCGGGCGTTCGCGCTCGCGGGACCTGCTGCTGCTGGTCGGGATCTGCCTGGCGGCCCTGCTCCTGGTGAACGCGTTCGTAGCCCGCCCGTTCACCGTGCCCTCCGGTTCGATGGAGGACACCCTGCGGCCCGGCGACCGGTTGATCGCCAACCAGCTGGCCTACGCCTTCGGCGGCCACCCGCACCGCGGTGACGTGGTGGTCTTCGACGGGACGGGCTCCTTCCTCCCCGAGTCGGCCGAACCGCCGGGGTTCTGGGACAGCGTGCGCTCGGTCGGCCGGGACCTCGGGCTGGCCCCGGCCGGCGACACCGTCTACGTCAAGCGCGTGATCGGCGTCGCCGGGGACCGGGTGCGGAGCACCGGCCCGGGTGCGCCGCTCACCGTCAACGGCGTACCGGTGGACGAGAGCGCCTACCTGGCCCCGGGCGACCAGCCCTCCGCAGTGGCCTTCGACGTCCTGGTGCCGAACGGCAAGCTGTTCGTGCTGGGCGACCACCGGAGCGCTTCCCGGGACTCCCGCGACCACCTCGGGGAGCCCGGCGGCGGCTTCGTGCCCGAGGACAAGGTGATCGGCCGGGCGGACTGGGTGGTCTACCCGTTCTCGCGCCTGACCGGCCTGGACCGGCCCGCGGCCTTCGCCGCCATTCCGGGGGCGGGTGGTCATGGGGACCAGGGGTAGGGCGCGGGTCACCGACCGCCCGGCCCCGGAGCCGGGCGAGGGCGGGGTCTCGCACGTCGGGGCCGATCCGGGTGTGCCGGTCCGCGGCCGCGCCGAGCGCCGCCGCAGCGCCCGCCGCGCGGCCCGACGGCGCAAGCGCTCGCTGCTGCGCGAGTTCCCGCTGATCATCCTGGTGGCCCTGCTGGTGGCGCTGGTGCTGAAGACCTTCCTGGTCCAGGTGTTCGTGATCCCCTCCGGCTCGATGGAGCAGACCATCCAGGTCGGTGACCGGGTGCTGGTGGACAAGTTGACCCCCTGGTTCGGCAGTGAGCCGCAGCGCGGCGACGTGGTGGTGTTCAAGGACCCGGGCGGCTGGCTGGAGAACGGTCACCAGCGGTCCGACGACGGTCCGGTACTGGGCCCGGCCAAGCAGGCGCTGACCTTCGTCGGACTGCTTCCCTCCGACAACGAGCAAGACCTGATCAAGCGCGTGATCGGCGTCGGCGGGGACACCGTCGAGTGCTGTGATCCGCAAGGGCGGCTCAGCGTCAACGGCCGTCCCGTGGAGGAGCCCTACCTCGCCCCGGGCAACCCGCCGTCCCGCCAGCCGTTCAAGGTGACGGTGCCGAAGGGGCGGATCTGGGTGATGGGCGATCACCGCGACGTCTCCGCCGACTCCCGCTTCCACATGGGCAATCCCGGGCAGGGAACCGTCCCGCTGAGCGACGTGGTCGGCCGTGCGTTCCTGATCGGGTGGCCGCTGGGCCGCTTCCATCAACTCGATGAACCGAGTTCACTCTCCTCTCTCGGCGCGACCTCGCAGCTCCGCAGAACCGTGCCGGAATCGATGGGCTTTGGGCCGGTTCCCTTGGAACCGCCGCTCGTTATGGGTGTGTTGGGCATCCTTCCGCTCGTCGTCCGCCGGTCGAGGCGGCCTCCGAAGTGAGCCGCTCCGGCGTCGGACGGCCGGACGGCGCGTGTGGAACCGCGAGCCGGATGTCCTGGAGTGATAGAGAAGTGCAGGTGCGGCCGGGAGCGGTTCCGGTCGTGCGCCGGGACCGGGTCGGTGTCAGGGGAGTCCGCTGTGGGCAGCCCTGATGCGTTCATGGTCGTGGTGAGCGTGGTGCCCGCTGTGCGGCACTCTGAGCGCGGGCGCGCGGGCGTCCGCACAGCAGGGAGGAGACGTTGTGGGGGATTTGGTGATCGGCGCCCGCTCAGGTGCCGGGGAGCCCGAGGGCCCGGGCGGTCGGGTGACCCGGTCCGCCGAGTCCTCGGCGCCCTCCGCCGCGGTCGAGGACGCGGCTGCCCAGACCGCCGATGAGCACGGCACCGGGGCCGACGGTCCCGCGGAGCCCCCGCGGCCGGAGAGCGGGCCGGCCGAGGAGTCGGAGTCGGAGGCTCCGGCCAAGCCGCGCAAGCAGCGCTCCTTCCTGAAGGAGCTGCCGATCCTGGTCGGCATCGCGCTGATCCTCGCGTTGGTGATCAAGACCTTCTTCGTCCAGGCGTTCTCCATTCCGTCCGAGTCGATGCAGAACACGCTGCAGGTCGGCGACCGCGTGCTGGTGGACAAGCTGACCCCCTGGTTCGGTGCCGAGCCGGAGCGTGGCGACGTCGTGGTGTTCCACGACCCGGGTGGCTGGCTGAACGACGAGCCGGCCCAGCAGAGCAGCAACTCCTTCGTCCGCGGGGTCCAGGACGTGCTCAGCTTCGTCGGCCTGATGCCCTCCGCCAACGAGAAGGACCTGATCAAGCGGGTCATCGCGGTCGGCGGCGACACCGTCGAGTGCAAGGACGACGGGCCGGTCAAGGTGAACGGTGTCGCGCTCAACGAGCCGTACATCTACGCGGGCAACACCCCCTGCGGGACTCAGCCCTTCGGCCCGATCAAGGTGCCGAACGGGCGGATCTGGGTGATGGGCGACCACCGCGCGGACTCGCTGGACTCCCGCTTCCACATGGACCAGCCGGGCGGCGGGTCCGTGCCGGTGGACAACGTGATCGGGCGCGCCTTCGTGGTGGCCTGGCCGGTCAGCCACTGGTCCACGCTCCCGGTGCCGGACACCTTCGACCAGAAGGGTCTGGCGGCGGCCTTGCCGGTGGCGCCCCCCGTGGCCGGTGCGGTGGGGGCCGTCGCCCTGCTTCCGCTGGTGCGCCGGGTGCGGGCCCGGACGGAGCGCCGGAAGGAGTCCTGAGCTCCACCTGGTCCTCCCCGACCCTTGCGCGGGCCGTGGTACCGACGAGTAATCTGCTCGGACGTGCCACGGCCCGTCGGCGTTCGCTCCCGAGCCACCGGCGTGCCAGTGGTGTTCTCCGGTGGGCCAAAGGTGGACGGTGTCGATGAGCAGTGTCGTGGAACAGTCGGCCGACCACGCGGCCGCGCCCGCCCGGCCCGGCCGTCGGCCCGCCGCGGTGCTGCAGGGGGTCGCGATCGCGCTCGGGCTGGTGTTGATGATCGGCGGATTCGCCCTCATCGCGGTCGACTACCGGCCGTACAAGATCCCCACCGCCTCGATGCACCCGACGCTCCAGGTCGGTGACACCGTGCTCGCCCGCAAGGTCGACGGCGGCGCCGTCGGCCGGGGCGACGTGGTGGTCTTCCGCGACCAGGCCTGGGGCGGGGAACTCATGGTCAAGCGTGTCGTCGCGGTCGGCGGCGACACCGTCGCCACCACGGCCGCCGACCCCCGGCTGACGGTCAACGGACAACCGGTGGACGAGCCGTACCTCGCGACCCAGGGCCGTCAGGGCGATTCGTTCAGCGTGACGGTGCCGCAGGGCCGGTTGTTCCTGCTCGGCGACAACCGGGTCGGCTCGCTCGACTCCCGCACCCACCTGGAGGTGGACGGCGGGACCGTCCCGGCCACGGCCGTCGAGGCCAGGGTCGAGGCCACCCTGCTCCCCACGGGCCGGACCGGTCTGCTGGACCGGACCCCGGCCTTCGACGGATTCGCCGGTCCGCGGGCCGCGGACCCGGGCCCGCTGGAGCCCGCCGCCTACGCCACCGTCGCGGGCGCCGCGCTGATCGTGGTGACCTCGGCGGCGGGCGGGGTGGCGGGCCTGGCGCGCCGGCTCCGCCGGGGGCGCAGCTCCTGAGCGCGGCCGTCGCAGGTCGGGCCGCTCTGCCGAACATCGCCCCGGACGGACGCGGCGGGTGGCAGGATCGGTAGCGCCACCGAAGCGAACGGAAGGAGCGTTGAGCGCTGCCATGACTGCACAGCGTCGCCGGGCGGCGCGGATCCTGCTGCTGGACGGGCAGGACCGCATCCTCCTCTTCCTGGGCGTCGATCCCGCGGTGCCCGACGAGGCGTGGTGGTTCACGCCCGGGGGCGGCTTGGAGCCGGGGGAGGACGTGCGGGCGGCCGCCGAGCGGGAGCTCGCGGAGGAGACCGGCTTGCGGGGTGTGGACCTGGGGCCCTTGGTGGCGTACGGCACGGTGTCGTTCTCCTTTCAGGGGCAGCGCTACGAGCAGGAACAGTGGTTCCACCTGGCCCGGACCACGGAGACGGGTCTGGACCACTCGGGCATGGGCGAGGAAGAGCACGCCCAGCTGCTCGCGGCACGCTGGTGGACGGTCGAGGAACTGCGGGGGACCGCCGAGACGGTCTATCCGGCCGGACTGGCGGACTTCCTGGGACGGCTGCTGGCAGAGGGCCCGCCGGTCGATCCGGTACGGCTCTGAGCATGGGTGCAGTGGTCCACAATGGGTGGACGTGACAAGTTGAGGGGACGCCTGGATGAGTGCCGAAGATCTCGAGAAGTACGAGACCGAGATGGAGCTCAAGCTCTACCGGGAGTACCGGGACGTCGTCGGCCTGTTCAAGTACGTGATCGAGACCGAGCGACGTTTCTACCTCACCAACGACTACGAGCTGCAGGTGCACTCGGTCCAGGGCGAGGTGTTCTTCGAGGTGTCGATGGCGGATGCGTGGGTCTGGGACATGTACCGGCCGGCCCGGTTCGTCCGCAAGGTCCGGGTGCTGACCTTCAAGGACGTGAACATCGAGGAACTCGCGAAGAGCGATCTGGAGCTGCCCTCGGACGAGTCCGGCTTCGGGAACTGACGTTGGACGACTCCGTCCCGCGTTGTCCAGCCGAATTTCGCGTGACGGGGGCTTCTCACTCCTGCGGGTGACAAGAGTTGTCCACAGGCCCGGGTTATCCACAGGGGAAGGGAATTTCCCGGCGCCGGTGTGCACGGTGGTGCAGCCTCCTCGGCGGAGGTGGTCACCATGCAGAACACCATCGTGCAGGACCAGGCCGTACCGAACGCGGCCGCAACCGGAGCGGACGGCGGAGCCGGCGGGGACCGCGGCACCAGGAACGCGCTCGGCCGCTACGGGGAGCGCGTCGCCGCCCGCTATCTCGCGGAGACCGGGCTCCGCATCCTCGACCGCAACTGGCGCTGCGTCGAGGGCGAGCTGGACATCGTCGCCCTCGACGGCGACACCGTCGCCGTCTGCGAGGTGAAGACCCGCTCCGAGCGGGGCTTCCAACAGCCCAGCGAGGCCATCGACCGGGCCAAGGCCGCTCGGCTGCACCGGCTCGCCGAGCGCTGGCTGGCCGAGCGCTGGCCCGGGCACTTCGCCCTGCTGGCCGGGCCTGGGTACGACCCCGGGCCGTCCGATCCGCAGTGGCCGCCCGCCCCGCCGGGCGGGGTGCGGATCGACCTGGTGGCCGTGGTCAACCGGGCCCGGGGTGCGGCCCTGGTCGACCACCTGCGGGGGGTGGTCTGAGATGGCCTTCGCCCGTACCTGCTCCGTCGCGCTGGTCGGGGTCGACGGGGTGATCGTCGAGGTCCAGGCCGATCTGGAGCCCGGGGTGGCCGCGTTCACCCTGGTCGGCCTGCCCGACAAGGCACTCACCGAAGCTCGTGACCGGGTCCGCGCCGCGGTCTGCAACAGCGGGGAGGCCTGGCCGCAGCGCAAGCTGACGGTCGGGCTCAGTCCGGCCGCGGTGCCCAAGAGCGGCAGCGGCTTCGACCTCGCGGTGGCCTGCGCCGTGCTGGCCGCCGCCGAACGGCTCGACCCGTCCTCGATCGCCGACCTGCTGCTGATCGGCGAACTGGGGCTGGACGGCCGGGTGCGGCCGGTCCGCGGGGTGCTGCCCTCGGTGCTGGCCGCCGCCGACGCCGGGTACAAGCGGGTCGTGGTCGCCGAGCAGACGGCGCCCGAGGCCTCGCTCGTGCCGGGGGTGACGGTGACCGGGGTGCGCAGCCTGCGCCAGCTGGTCGCGATCCTGACCGGTGCGACGGCGCCGGAGGAGCCGCCCGACCCGATCGGCGGCCGACCGGATTCGCTGATGGCCGGTCTGATGCTGCCCAGTGCGGGGGTCCGGGGCCTGCCCGACGACCGGGCCCTGCGCCTCGACATGGCCGATGTGGCCGGCCAGTACGAGGCCCGGCGAGCCCTGGAGATCGCCGCCGCCGGAGGCCACCACCTCTACCTCAAGGGGCCACCGGGCGCGGGCAAGACGATGCTCGCGGAGCGGCTGCCCGCGCTGCTCCCGCCGCTGACCCAGAAGGAGTCGCTGGAGGTCACCGCCGTCCACTCGGTGGCGGGCCTGCTCCCGGCCGGGCGACCGCTGATCGACACCGCGCCCTACTGCGCGCCGCACCACTCCACCACGATGCCGGCGATCGTCGGCGGCGGCAGCGGCCTGCCGAGGCCGGGGGCGGTCTCCCTCGCCCACCGGGGCGTGCTCTTCCTGGACGAGGCGCCCGAGTTCCCCGTGCGGGTGCTGGACGCGCTGCGCCAGCCGCTGGAGTCGGGCGAGGTGGTGATCGCCCGCTCGGCCGGATCGCTCCGGCTCCCGGCCCGGTTCCTGCTCTGCCTGGCCGCCAACCCCTGTCCGTGCGGCCGGTACTCACGGCGTGGCGAGGGCTGCGAGTGCACTCCGGTCATGGTCAGCCGGTACCAGGGGCGGCTCTCCGGGCCGCTGCTGGACCGGGTCGACCTCCAGGTCCAGGTCGCCCCGGTGACCAGGATCGAGCTCATGGAGCGGGACACCACGGCGGAGACCACCGAGACCGTCGCGGCCCGGGTGCTGGCCGCGCGGGAACGGGCGGCCGCCCGGCTGGCGCACACCCCGTGGCGGACCAACGCGGAGGTGCCGGGCCACGAACTGCGCACCCGCTGGCAGCTCACGGCCGGCGCGCTCAACGACGTCGCACGTCAGTTGGAGCGCGGACTGCTGACCGCCCGCGGCCTGGACCGGGTGCTCCGGGTCGCCTGGACGGTCGCCGATCTGGCCGGCCGCGACCGACCGGACCAGCGGGACGTGCGCACCGCCCTGGTCCTGCGCACCGGCGTCGAGCAGGGGCTGTCGCTGCCCGAGCGCCCGTACGGCCGGCTCGGGGGCATCCCGGCCCAGCGCAGGACCGGCCCCGACGACGACTGGCCCGGAGCACGGCCGGAGCCCCCGGAGCTCCCGGAGCTCCCGGCGAAGGACGAGGGGGCGGCATGAACCAGCTGTTGGGGCAGCTCCGAGCACCCCACCCGGACTGGAGCGGTCCGTCGGCCGCGCCCGAACCGGAGCGCCTCGCCCGCGTGCTGCTCAACCGGCTCAGCGAACCGGGCGACGCCGTGGTCGGCCGCTGGCTCGGCGAACTCCCCGCCGTGGAGGTGGTGCGGGCGATCCGGGAAGGCGCTGTCCCCGACCACCCCGGGCTGGACACCGCCCGGCTGGCCGCCTACCAGGCACGCCTGCCGGGCCTCGACCCGGCGGTCGACCTGAAACGGGTACGGGACGTCGGTGGACGCTTCATCATTCCGGGGGACACGGAATGGCCCAGTCAACTGGACGACCTGGGCGACGGACGCCCGATCGGGCTGTGGACCGCCGGCACCGGTTCACTGCGGCTGCTCGCCCTGCGCTCGGTTGCGGTGGTGGGCTCCCGGGCCTGCACGGCCTACGGCGCGCACGTCGCCGGGGAGCTCTCGGCCCAACTGGCCGAGCGCGGCTGGGTCGTGGTGTCCGGAGCCGCGTACGGGATCGACGCGGCGGCCCACCGCGGAGCGCTGGCCGTCGGCGGGATGACCGTCGCGGTGCTCGCCTGCGGGGTCGACGTGGCCTACCCGAAGGGGAACGCGGAACTGATCCGGCGGATCGGCGTCCAGGGCCTGCTGGTCAGTGAACTCCCGCCCGGCGAGCATCCGAACCGGTTCCGCTTCGTGCTCCGCAACCGGGTCATCGCGGCGCTGACCAGGGGCACCGTGGTGGTCGAGGCGGCCCTGCGCAGCGGCGCCCTGAGCACAGCCAGACGGGCGCGGGACCTCAACCGCCACACCATGGGCGTCGCCGGCCCCGTCACCTCGGAGCTCTCCGCCGGGGTGCACGCCCTGATCCGCAGCGGCGCCACGCTGGTCACCGACGCGGCCGAGATCGCCGAGCTGGTCGGGGCGATCGGGGACGACCTGGCCCCGCAGCGCAGCGGCCCGGTGCTGCCGAGGGACTTGCTGGAGCCGCCGGTGGCCCGGGTGCTGGAGGCCGTCCCGGCCACGGCCGAGGGCGCTCCGGTCGAGCGGCTGGCCCGTCAGTCCGGCCTTCCGCCGGACGAAGTCCTTCAGCGGCTCTACGAGTTGGCCTCGCTCGGCTTCGTTGAGCGACACGGCGCGCACTGGCGCGTGGTACGGAGGAGGTGATCGCCCCGGAGTGCGAACACGGGTGCGCCCGGGGGAGGCGGGCCGGGACGGTCCGGCTGACCTGCTGATCCGGCCCTTCCGCTCGTCTGCCCGGATCCGATGGGTGAACGCCACCGGATCGGGGGACGACCGAGTGGCGGTAGCGCTTTGCAGTGAGTCGGTCACGCTACGCTCCACATGCCTTCCCTATCAGCACATGACTCGGCAGAACGGCGCAGACCTACGTATGCCCACACACATTCCCGGACACAGAGTGACCGGTGGCGCTCGGTCCGCGGGGGGGCCGCGGACCGAGCGGCGCCCCGCGGCCGAGTTCCCGCCCAAGTCGGCGGGGACGATGGGAGGCCTGTCGCGTCAGGGCGGCAGGCCGACGGTGGTGCCGGGCCAACCGGCGGACACGGCCAGGGACGCCGACCCGGTCCAGCATGCCGACGCCGCCCACGCGGTCGAGACGGTGCACGGCACCGGGGCGCTCGACGAGGCGGACGCGCAGGGGGGTGTGGCCGCCACCAGCGCCCCCCGGTTGCCTTCGAGCGCCCCCACGCCGGACGCCACCTCCCCGCCCGTGGTGCGCAGCGCGCTCGAGGAGCTCTGGCGCTCCTACAAGGAGACGGGCGACCAGCGGCTGCGCGAGCAGCTGATCCTCCATTACTCACCACTGGTCAAGTACGTGGCGGGGAGGGTCGGGGTCGGCCTGCCCTCCAACGTCGAGCAGGCCGACTTCGTCTCCTCCGGGGTCTTCGGACTGATCGACGCGATCGAGAAGTTCGACATCGACCGCGCCATCAAGTTCGAGACCTACGCGATCAGTCGCATCCGCGGCGCGATCATCGACGAGCTGCGGGCCCTGGACTGGATCCCCCGCTCGGTCCGGCAGAAGGCGAAGGCCGTCGAGCGGACGTACGCGACGCTGGAGGCCCGGCTGCGCCGGACGCCGCACGAGCCCGAGGTCGCGGCCGAGATGGGCATCGCGATCGAGGACCTGCACGCGATCTTCAGCCAGTTGTCGCTCGCCAACGTGGTGGCCTTGGACGAACTGCTGCACCCGGTGGGGGAGGGCGGCGACCGGCCCAGCCTGGTGGACACCCTGGAGGACCACGGCGCGGACGACCCGGTCGAGGTGGCCGAGGACCGCGAGCTGCGCCGGCTGCTGGCCCAGGCGGTCAACACCCTCCCCGAGCGGGAGAAGACCGTGGTGACGCTCTACTACTACGAGGGCCTCACCCTCGCCGAGATCGGACAGGTGCTGGGGGTGACGGAGAGCCGGGTGAGCCAGATCCACACCAAGTCCGTCCTCCAGCTGCGGGCCAAGCTCTCGGACATCCGGTAGCGGGCGTCGGAGCCGCCCCCGGGCCCGCTCCTCGTCCGAATGCGCGGCGCCGTTCCGGTCGCGAGTAGGGCTCCGTACAGTGGGTCCGTGCCGAAGATCCGAGCGGCCACGGTGGCCGAGCATCGCCAGCTGCAGCGGGCAGCCCTCCTGGACGCTGCCCGCACCCTGCTCACCGAGGGCGGCATGGAGGCCCTGACCTTCCCGTCGCTCGCCGCCCGCACCGGGCTGGCGCGCTCCTCGGTCTACGAGTACTTCCGCTCCCGTGCCGCCGTGGTCGAGGCGCTGTGTGAGGTGGACTTCCCGCTCTGGGCGGCCGAGATCGAGGCCGGGATGGCGAGTTGCGAGACCGCGGCCGAGCGGATCGAGGCGTACGTCCGGGGCCAGCTGGCGCTGGCCGGGGATCCGAGGCACCGGGCGGTCACGGCCATCTCGGCGCTGGAACTGGACGAGGCCGCGCGGGAGCGCATCCGGGCGGCGCACGGCGGGCTCGTCGGACTGGTCGTCCGGGCCCTGGAGGACCTCGGCCACGACCAGCCCCGGCTCGCCGCGGCACTGCTGCAGGGGGTCGTCGAGGCGGCCGTCCGCAGGACCGAGCAGCTCGCTGCCGGGGACCGCGGGGGCTGCCCGGTCGAGTCCCCCGAGGCGGTTGCCGACGCCGCCGTCACCCTGGCGCTGCACGGCCTCGACCGGACCTGAGCAGTCCGGCCCGAGCCGCTCCGCGCGACCCGAAGCGCCGAACCCGAGCCGTCATGTACCGCCCAGCGGCAGCAGGCGTGCCCGACCCGTGCCGAGCAGGGCCAGCGGATCGAGGTAGCGGCCGCCGCGCAACAGCCCCCAGTGCAGGCAGTTCCGTGCGCCGCAGTGCCGCCCGTCCGGGGTGAGCCGTCCGATGACCTGCCCGGCGGCCACCTCGGTGCCGACCGGGAGGGTGCCGGTGACGGGGAGGTAGGTGGTCCGCAGCGGGGGAGCCCCGGAGCCCGGGTGGAGCACGGTCACCACCGGTCGCCCCGCCACCAGCCCGGAGAACGCGACCACCCCGGCCGCCGCCGCCCGCACCTCCACCCCGGGCCCGGCGGCGAGGTCCACGCCCCGGTGTCCCGCCGCCCAGGGCTTCGCCGGCGGCTCGAAGCGCCCAAGCACCCCGCCGGGCCCGCCCACCGGCCAGGCCCGCGCCGGCCCGTGGCCGGAACCCCCGCCCGATGCGGTCCGACCGTCCGCCGAGGCCCGCACCACCCCCGTACTCCCCAGCAGGGTGAGCACCACCCCCAGCACCACCCCCAGCACGACCCCCCGCCACATCCCCCGTCCCGGCCCGGTGACCATCCCTCGGACCCCACTGCCTCGGGCCCCACCCCGGCGGACCCCACTGCCTCGGGCCCCACCCCGGCGGACCCCACTGCCTCGGGCCCCACCCTGGCGGACCCCACTGCCTCGAACCCAACCCTTTAGAACCCCACTGCGCCCAGTCATGCCCCGAGGCTGGCCGCGCCTCGCCGCCCAGACCACCCGCTTCCGGATTCCTGTGGACAAACCGCCCCCGCCGCCGGCCGCCGTCCCCCCGACGGGTGTACGGGTGCCGCCATCCGGTGGACGGAGGGCATGCGGGGGCTGGTGGGCGGGCAGAGGGCCGACCGGCCGGCAACCGTTCGCCGACCGCGGCAGCCCCGTTCACCGCTGCCGTTTCCCGGGTTTCCCCCAGGCCATCGGCAGCCCGTGCGCCCCCCGCCCGCAGGCCCCCGGGCGCCCGTGAAGTCGCTCGCGGCTCGGCGCTTCCCGTACACTTCACACGCGACCCGGTCCACCGGGTCGACTTCGCACGCCCCGCCACCGGTGGTCGGATGCGGTTCATCCGCAGCGCCGCCAGGTGCGAGTGCCGCTCGGTCCGCCGAGCCCGACCGGTCCTCGGACCGAGCGGGTGGAAGCGGCTCGGCACGATCGGGGCGTCAGGCGTGGCTGTCACCTGGCCGCCACGGACAACCGAGACTGACCTGGCCGTAGGCATACGCCCGAGGGGGAACCTCCCGCGGGCCGCCACAGTCGGGCCGTAACACCTGAGGAGCACGGCAATGGCCGTCGTCACGATGCGGGAGCTGCTGGAGAGCGGCGTCCACTTCGGTCACCAGACCCGCCGCTGGAACCCGAAGATGAAGCGCTTCATCATCACCGAGCGCAATGGCATCTACATCATCGACCTGCTGCAGTCGCTGAACTACATCGACCGCGCCTTCGAGTTCATCAAGGAGACCGTTGCCCACGGCGGCAGCGTCCTCTTCGTCGGTACGAAGAAGCAGGCCCAGGAGGCCATCGCCGAGCAGGCCACCCGCGTGGGCATGCCCTACGTGAACCAGCGCTGGCTCGGCGGCATGCTGACCAACTTCTCGACCGTCTACAAGCGTCTGCAGCGCCTGAAGGAGCTCGGCGAGCTGGACTTCTCGGACGTGGCCGGCTCCGGCCTCACCAAGAAGGAGCTCCTGGTCCTCCAGCGCGAGCACGACAAGCTGGAGAAGACCCTCGGCGGTATCCGCGACATGCAGCGCGTTCCCAGCGCTGTCTGGATCGTGGACACCAAGAAGGAGCACATCGCGGTCGGCGAGGCCCGGAAGCTCAACATCCCGGTCGTCGCCATCCTCGACACCAACTGTGACCCGGACGAGGTCGACTACAAGATCCCGGGCAACGACGACGCGATCCGCTCCGTCACCCTGCTGACCCGCGTGATCGCCGACGCCGTGGCCGAGGGCCTGAAGTCCCGCGCCGGTGTCGCCAAGGGCGACACCAAGGCCGAGCCGGGCGCCGACCAGCCGCTGGCCGACTGGGAGAAGGACCTCATCGAGGGCGAGAAGAAGGCCGAGGAGGCCCCCGCCGCCGCCGAGGCCCCCGCTGACGAGGCTCCGGCCGCTGAGGCCCCGGCCACCGAGGCTCCGGCCGAGCAGGCCTGACGTACCAAGGGTGAGGGGCACTCGCCGGTACACCACCGGCAGGTGCCCCTCTCTCCCGCGCCGGGACCGAACCATCGGTCCCGGCGCCACTCCACGCAGACACGCGAGACGCGAGAAGAGATTCACACCATGGCGAACTTCACCGCCGCGGACGTCAAGAAGCTCCGTGAGCTCACCGGCGCCGGCATGATGGACTGCAAGAAGGCCCTGGACGAGGCCGAGGGCAACGTCGAGAAGGCCGTCGAGCTCCTGCGCATCAAGGGCCAGAAGGGCGTTGCCAAGCGCGAGGGCCGTGACGCCTCCAACGGCGCCGTCGCCGCGCTGATCGCCGAGGACAAGAAGTCCGGCGTTCTGGTCGAGCTGAACTGCGAGACCGACTTCGTCGCCAAGGGCGAGAAGTTCGTCGAGGTCGCCGACGCGATCGCCGCCCACGTCGCCAAGATCGCCCCGGCCGACCTGGACGCCGCCCTGGCTTCCGAGATCGAGGCCGGCAAGACCGTCCAGCAGTTCGTGGACGAGGCCAACGCGACCCTGGGCGAGAAGATCGTCTTCCGTCGCTTCGCCCAGTTCGACGGTGACGGCTTCGTCGCGGTCTACCTCCACAAGACCAGCCCCGACCTGCCGCCGGCCGTCGGTGTCCTGGTCGAGCTGGACAAGGAGAACGCCGAGGTCGCCAAGGACGTCGCGCAGCACATCGCCGCCTTCGCGCCGAAGTTCCTGTCCCGCGAGGACATCCCGGCCGAGGACCTCGAGAACGAGCGCCGCGTCGCCGAGGCCACCGCTCGCGAGGAGGGCAAGCCGGAGGCCGCCCTGCCGAAGATCGTCGAGGGCCGCGTCACCGGTTTCGTGAAGGAGAACTCCGTCCTGGAGCAGGCCTTCGCCAAGGACAGCAAGAAGACCGTCGCCAAGGTCCTCGAGGAGAACGGCGTCGCCCTCAAGCGCTTCGCCCGCTTCCGCGTCGGCGCCTGAGCCACGTTCCACCCGGTCCCCGGCCCCTCTAGGCTGGGAACCGCCGCTGCCCGCTGACCAGGGCGGGCGGATCGCCGAACGGGCTCACCCAGCGCCAGCCGTCCATGGGCGGGCCGTGTCGGCACCATGAGCGACGAGGAGGCCATTGCCGTGCAGGACACCGAACCGGTTCCCGCGGCAGTGGCCTCCTCTCGTGTACACGCAGGCCGGGCATCCGCACGCCCAGGCCTGTGAGCCAGCAGGTGCAATAAAGGAGAAGTCCATGCAGGAGACGCAGGAGACCGCGCAGGACCCCAAGGCGGGCTCGCGCCGCCGGGTGCTGCTCAAGCTGTCCGGTGAAGCCTTCGCCGGTGGCGGCGGGCTCGGCGTCGACCCGGACGTCGTGCACGCGATCGCCCGTGAGATCGCCACGGTCGTCCGCGCCGGTACCGAGGTCGCGGTGGTCATCGGCGGCGGCAACTTCTTCCGCGGGGCCGAGCTCCAGGTCCGCGGCATGGACCGGGCCCGCTCCGACTACATGGGCATGCTCGGCACCGTCATGAACTGCCTGGCGCTGCAGGACTTCCTGGTCAAGGAAGGCATCGAGACCCGGGTCCAGACCGCCATCACCATGGGCCAGGTCGCCGAGCCGTACCTGCCGCTGCGGGCCGTCCGGCACCTGGAGAAGGGCCGTGTGGTGATCTTCGGCGCCGGTATGGGCATGCCGTACTTCTCCACCGACACCACGGCCGTCCAGCGCGCCCTGGAGATCCACGCCGACGTCCTGCTGATGGGCAAGAACGGCGTGGACGGCGTCTACGACTCCGACCCCCGGACCAACCCGGACGCGGTGAAGTTCGACGCGCTGGAGTACTCCGAGGTCATCGCGCGCGACCTCAAGGTCGCCGACCTCACCGCGATCACCCTGTGCAAGGACAACAACCTCCCGATGCTGGTGTTCGAACTGCTGGCGGAGGGCAATATCGCGCGTGCGGTGAAGAGTGAGAAGATCGGCACACTCATCAGCCAGGATTCTGTCCGGGCCTGAGCAGCAACCCGCCGTACGGGACGGCGTCCGCCGCGACCGGCCCCGATGCCGACGCCGGTCGGGACAACAGCAGATGAACCGGACAGGGAGATCACAGTGATCGAAGAGACCCTCCTCGAGGCCGAGGAGAAGATGGAGAAGGCCGTCGCCGTCGCCAAGGACGACCTCGCGGCGATCCGCACCGGCCGTGCCCACCCGGCGATGTTCGCCAAGATCGTCGCCGAGTACTACGGCGCCATCACGCCGATCAACCAGCTGGCCTCGTTCTCGGTGCCGGAGCCGCGCATGGCGGTCGTCTCGCCGTTCGACAAGACCGCGCTGAAGGCCATCGAGCAGGCGATCCGCGACTCCGACCTGGGCGTCAACCCGTCGAACGACGGCTCCATCATCCGGGTGGTGCTGCCGGAGCTGACCGAGGAGCGCCGCCGGGAGTTCATCAAGATCGCCCGGACCAAGGGCGAGGACGCCAAGGTCTCGATCCGCGCCGTCCGCCGCAAGGCCAAGGACGCCATCGACAAGCTGGTCAAGGACGGCGAGGTCGGCGAGGACGACGGCCGCCGCGCCGAGAAGGAGCTCGACGACACCACGGCCAAGTACGTGGCCCAGGTCGACGAGCTGCTGAAGCACAAGGAAGCCGAGCTGCTCGAGGTCTGATGAACGACGCCCCTGACGCCCCTGGCTACTGGGGCCCGTCCGACCAGCAGTTCCAGCCCTACCGCCCGGCGCCGCAGCCGCAGGCACCCCGGCCGCCGGCCGCTCCGGCGCCGGGGTACGGCGAGCAGCCGGCGCCGGTCCAGGGACCGCCGGCCCCCGGCCGGTCCGGCCCCGCTGCGCCGGTCGAGGCGCAGCCCTTCCCGGGGCACCCCGGTCAGCCGGGGGCCCGGGCCGCCCAGCAGGGCGGGCCGGGTGCCGTCCCGGGGGACCAGGGCCTCCGTTCGGATCACTCGCAGCAGCCTCCGGTGTACTGGGGCGGCGACGCGGAGGAGACTCAGGTCATGCCTCCCGTACCGGCCGATCCCGGCCCGCACCCCGGTGCGCCCGACCACGGCCCGGCCCACGGCTCGGCCGAGCCCGCCGCGGACCAGGCCCGGGAGGCCGGCCGACCCGGCGGACCGCTGTTCCGGGACGAGCAGCCCGAGACGGCGCCGCCCGGCGTGACGGAGACGGTTGCGCTGCGCGCGATAGCCGATCACGTCACCCCCGCCCCCGGCCACGGCACCCCGCCGTACCCGGGGGCTCCGGTGCATCCCGCGCCGCCGCAGAGCCACTGGGCGGCCGGGCAGGCCCCCTTCGTGCCGTCGTCCCATCCAGGGCAGGAGACACCCGTGGCCGCCCAGCCCGCCCCGCAGCCGGAGCCGCGCAAGCAGCGCGGCGGCCGTAACCTCCAGGCCGCCATAGGCGTGGGGGTGGGCCTCGGTGTGGTGATCATCGCCTCGCTGTTCGTGGTGAAGGCGCTGTTCCTGTTCGTCGTGATGGCCGCGGCCTCGGTCGGAGTCTGGGAGCTGACCAGCCGGCTGTCCGAGCGCAAGCAGATCAAGGCGCCGCTGGTCCCGCTGCTGGTGGGCGGCATCGCCATGATCGCCACCGGTTACTGGGC
This sequence comes from Kitasatospora sp. NPDC096128, assembly GCF_040303105.1. NCBI lineage: Bacteria > Bacillati > Actinomycetota > Actinomycetes > Kitasatosporales > Streptomycetaceae > Kitasatospora > Kitasatospora sp. NPDC096128. The sequence continues at coordinate 77,136 of NZ_JBEOSP010000033.1, forward strand.
CGGGGTCGAGTGGGCCGCGGCCTCGCTCGCGCTGACCGGGCTGGCGGTGATGGTCTGGCGGATGGCCGAGCCGCCGGAGAACTACCTGCGGGACATAACGGCGGGGGTGTTCACCGCCTTCTACGTGCCGTTCCTGGCGACCTTCGTGGCGATGATGCTGGCGGCCGACGACGGCCCCCAGCGGATCGTGCTCTTCCTGATCGTCACGATCTGCAGTGACACCGGCGCCTACGCGGTGGGCTACAAGTTCGGGAAGACCAAGCTGGCCCCGACGATCAGCCCCGGCAAGACCCGGGAGGGCCTGGCCGGCGGCATCGGCCTGTCGATGCTGGCGGGCGCCGTGCTGATGCAGCTGATCATCGACGGCGGCAGCTGGTGGCAGGGCCTGATCCTGGGCGGCTGCGCCGCCGTCACCGCCACCCTGGGCGACCTGGGCGAGTCGATGATCAAGCGCGACCTCGGGATCAAGGACATGGGCACGCTGCTGCCCGGCCACGGCGGGATCATGGACCGGCTGGACTCGCTGCTGCCCACCGCCCCGGTGGTCTGGCTGCTGCTGGCGGCCTTCGTCGGGAGCTGACCAGCGGATCCGCAGCGGGGCCCCGGACGCCAGGCGTCCGGGGCCCTCGCGCGTCTGCGACACTGGAACAACCATGCCTAAGCCCGGAGAACTCACCTTTGTCGCGCCGCGCGGCGCAAAGCCCCCGCGACACCTCGCCGACCTGAGCCCCGCCGAGCGCAAGGAGGCCGTCGCCGAGCTGGGCGAGCAGCCGTTCCGCGCCAAGCAGCTCTCCAACCACTACTTCGGCCGGATGTCGAACGACCCGGCGAGCTGGACGGACATCCCCGCCGCCAGCCGGGAGAAGCTCACCGGGGGCCTGCTGCCCGAGCTGATGTCGGTGGTGCGCCACGTGTCCTGCGACGACGACACCACCCGCAAGACGCTCTGGAAGCTGTTCGACGGCACGCTCGTCGAGTCCGTGCTGATGCGCTACCCGGACCGGGTCACCATGTGCATCAGCTCGCAGGCCGGCTGCGGCATGAACTGCCCGTTCTGCGCCACCGGCCAGGCGGGGCTGACCCGCAACCTGTCCACCGGCGAGATCGTCGAGCAGATCGCCGCCGGGATGCGCGCGCTCAAGGCCGGGGAGATCCCGGGCGGCGAGGCGCGGCTGTCGAACGTGGTCTTCATGGGCATGGGCGAGCCGCTGGCCAACTACAACCGGGTGCTGGCCGCGATCCGCCGGCTGACCGACCCGGCGCCGGACGGTTTCGGCCTGTCCCAGCGCGGCATCACGGTCTCCACGGTCGGCCTCGTCCCGGCGATGAACCGGCTGGCCGACGAGGGCCTCAGCTGCCGCCTGGCGCTGTCGCTGCACGCCCCGGACGACGAGCTGCGCGACGAGCTGGTCCCGGTGAACACCCGCTGGAAGGTCGCCGAGGTGTTGGACGCGGCGTGGAACTACGCGGAGAAGTCCGGCCGCCGGATCTCCATCGAGTACGCGCTGATCAAGGACATCAACGACCAGGCCTGGCGCGCCGACCTGCTCGGCCGGCTGATCAAGAACCACCGGGTGCACGTCAACCTGATCCCGCTGAACCCGACCCCGGGTTCCAAGTGGACGGCCTCCCGGCCCGAGGACGAGCGCGAGTTCGTCCGCCGGCTCCAGTCGCACGGCGTGCCGACCACCGTTCGCGACACCCGCGGCCAGGAGATCGACGGCGCCTGCGGCCAGCTCGCCGCGGCGGGCTGACGAGCCGGTCGGGAACTACCGCAGTCCGGCGGCCGCCAGCGCGGCGGTCGCCCCGCCGGTCAGCAGCAGTGTGGTGCCGACCGCGAGGGTGCGCAGCGCGACGGCGCCGAACAGCAGCCGGGGCGAGGCACCGAGGCGCAGCAGCGCCTCGGTGATCTCCCGGCGGTCGGTGCGGACCTCGGCGAGCCGGGCGAGCACCGCGGCGGCCGTGCAGCCGAGCACCAGGCAGGCCTCGACGGCGGGCAGCGCGTCGGCGCTGTCGGGGGTGCCGATCCAGTAGCGGACGGTGGTCAGCACCAGGGCGACGACCAGGGTGAGGACGGCCAGCGGCGGGCCGAGCCGACGGGCCTGGGCGGTGAGGCCGCGTCCGGCGAGCAGCCGCAGCGGGGTGGGCCGGCCGAGGGCGAGCAGCCGTCCGGTCCAGGCGAGCAGCGGGCCGGTGAGCAGGGCGAGGCCGAGCGCGCCGGCGGCCCAGCCGCCGAGGGCGGCGGTGCTGGTGCTGCCGAGTCCGGCGGGCAGGTGGATCGGACGGCCGTCGGCGGGGGCGCCGGGCCGCAGCGCGATCAGTTCGAGCGCGGCGCCGATCACCACGAGTCCGACCGGTACGGCGATCCGCAGCGGACCGAAGCCGGTCCGGCCGCGGGTGCGGCCGCCGGGCAGGGTCTCGGCGACGGGCACCGAGCACCCGGCGGCGAGGCCTGCGGTGAGCGGGACCAGGGCGAGCAGGGTGACCGGGGCGGCGGGCGGCAGCGGCACGCCCATGCCGAGGTCGGGGGCGAGCGAGGGCCCGGCGATGTCGTTGCGCAGCACCAGGAAGAGCAGCAGGGTGAGCACGCTGCCGAGGGTGCAGGCGAGGGCGACCTCGCCGGCGATCAGGGCGCGGATCCGGCGGGAGCCGGCCCCGGCGGCGGTGAGGCCGGCGATCCGTTCGGGCCGTCGGGCGGGCACCGAGCGGGCGGCGACGGCCGCGAACCAGGCGACGGCGGCGAGCGGCGGCAGGCACCAGAGCAGCCGTGCCAGCGCGTCGGTGCCGCCGAGCGGGTCGCTCAGCGCGCGGCCGAGGGAGCGCAGCAGGAACGCGGCGACGACGGCGGCCGCCAGTGCGGTGAGCAGCCAGCGGCCGAGGTCGGGTACCCGGTAGCCCCGGGCCAGACGGAGGTAGAACACGTCGACTCTTTCAGCGGCTCGGCTCTGGGCAGCGACTGGGCGGTGTCAGCGGCGGGTGGCCGTGACGGCGGAGGCGCCGGCCGTGCCCGGGGCGGGGGTGCCGCGCGGGACGGGGGCGGCGGGGGCGGTGAGCCGTCCGTCGACGAGGGCGACGGCGCGGTCCGCGAACCGGACGAGCTCGGGGTCGTGGGTGGCCAGGACGAGGGTGAGCTGGTGGGAGCGGGCCGCGCTGGTCAGTATCCGCAGGACCTGGTCGGCGGCCTCGCGGTGCAGCGGGGCGGTGGGGTCGTCGGCGAAGACGACGGGCGGCAGCGGTGCGAGGGCGCGGGCCACGGCGATCCGCTGACGCTGGCTCTGGACCAGCCGGTCCGGGCGCTGTCGGGCGATCTCGCCGACGTCGAGGCGTTCCAGCCACTCGTCGGCAGCGGTGTAGGCGGCCTTGTTGCCGGCACCGGCGAGCAGCAGCGGCAGGGCGACGTTCTCGCGGGCGCTGAGTTCGGGCACCAGGTGCGGTTCGGAGCCGACGAAGCCGAAGCGGTCGCGGCGCAGCCGTTCGCGTCCGGCGCGGCCGAGGGTGTGGACGGGGGAGCTGTTGAACCAGACCTCGCCCTCGTCGACCGGGAGCTGGGCGGAGAGGCAGCCGAGCAGGGTGCTCTTGCCGCAGCCGCGCGGGCCGGTGACGGCGAGCACCTCGCCCTCGCGGACGCCGATGGAGATGCCGCGCAGGGCGGGGGTGCCGTCGTGGGACTTGACGATCCCTCGGGCCCACAGCACGTCGTTGTCAGGCGGTGCCGCTGACATGAGGTTCCATCCTGGGTGGCCGCAGGGATATGACAGTCGTCAGATTAGAACGACCGGGGCCGGTCGGGGTTGCGGCGCTCTGGTCCATCACGGGCAAATCACCCGCATTCAGGCATGTTTGGTCGTTCGACTGTGATGTTCCGCGGCGGTGGCGGGCGGGGGCGCGAACGCCGAAGGGCGGTCCCGCGGGTGCGGGACCGCCCTTCGGAGGAGGGTGGGGAGAGGGCTCAGGGGATCAGAGCTTGGCCCACGCGTCGGTGAGGCTGGTCCGCAGGATCTGCTCGATCTCGTCGAAGGTCGACTGGTCGGAGATCAGCGGCGGGGCCAGCTGGACGACCGGGTCGCCGCGGTCGTCGGCGCGGCAGTACAGGCCGTTGTCGAAGAGGGCCTTCGAGAGGAAGCCGTAGAGCACGCGCTCGGTCTCCTCGTCGTTGAAGGTCTCCTTGGTGACCTTGTCCTTGACGAGCTCGATGCCGTAGAAGTAGCCGTTGCCGCGGACGTCGCCGACGATCGGCAGGTCGCGCAGCTTGCTGAGGGTGCCCAGGAAGCGCGACTCGTTGTCGAGGACGTGCTGGTTGAGGCCCTCGCGCTCGAAGATGTCGAGGTTGGCGAGCGCCACGGCCGAGGACACCGGGTGGCCGGCGAAGGTGTAGCCGTGCAGGAAGGTGTTGTCACCCTTGTAGAACGGCTCGGCGATGCGGTCCGAGATGATCGTGGCGCCGATCGGGGAGTAGCCCGAGGTCATGCCCTTGGCGCAGGTGATCATGTCCGGCACGTAGCCGAACTTGTCGGCGCCGAACATGGTGCCGAGGCGGCCGAAGGCGCAGATGACCTCGTCCGAGACCAGCAGCACGTCGTGACGGTCGCAGATCTCGCGCAGGCGCTGGAAGTACCCGGGCGGCGGCGGGAAGCAGCCGCCGGCGTTCTGCACCGGCTCGACGAAGACGGCGGCGACGGTCTCGGGGCCCTCGAAGAGGATGGCCTCCTCGACCTGGTCGGCGCACCAGCGGCCGTACGCCTCGGGGTCGACGGTGCCGTCGGGGCCCTCGAGGTAGTGCGGCGCGCGGTAGATGTTGGTGTTCGGGGCCTTGTGGGTGCCCGGCACCAGCGGCTCGAACGGGGCCTTGAGGCCCGGCAGGCCGGTGATGGACAGCGCGCCCTGGGGGGTGCCGTGGTAGGCGATGGCGCGGGAGATGACCTTGTACTTGGTCGGCTTGCCGATCAGCTTGAAGTACTGCTTGGCGAGCTTCCAGGCGGTCTCGACGGCCTCGCCGCCACCGGTGGAGAAGAAGACCTTGTTGAGGTCGCCCGGGGCGTAGTTGGCCAGGCGCTCGGCCAGCTCGACGGCCTTGGGGTGCGCGTAGCTCCAGATCGGGAAGAACGCGAGTTCCTTGGCCTGCTTGGCGGCGACCTCGGCGAGCTCGGTGCGGCCGTGACCGGCCTGCACGACGAACAGGCCGGCCAGGCCGTCGATGTACTTCCGGCCCTTGTCGTCCCAGATGTACGTGCCCTCGCCCTTGACGATGGTCGGCACGGGGGAGTTCTCGTACGACGACATGCGGGTGAAGTGCATCCACAGGTGGTCGTAGGCGGTCTTGGAAAGGTCCTTCTGCGCCGGGTCGGCTGTCATCGGGTGCCCCAGGTGTAGGTCTGTTTCCGGAGCTTCAGGTAAACGAAGCTCTCGGTGCTCCGCACGCCGGGAAGCGCGCGGATGCGCTTGTTGATCATTTCGAGCAGGTGCTCGTCGTCCTCGCAGACCAGTTCGGCCAGGAGGTCGAACGAGCCTGCGGTGCAGACGACGTAGTCGACCTCGTCGAGGGCGGCCAGCGCGTCGGCGACGGGCTCGATGTCGCCCTCGACCCGGATGCCGACCATCGCCTGGCGGGTGAAGCCGACGGTGAGCGGGTCCGTGACGGCGACGATCTGCATCACGCCTTGGTCGAGCAGCTTCTGGACGCGCTGCCGTACGGCTGCCTCCGACAGGCCGACGGCCTTGCCGATGGCGGCGTACGGGCGACGCCCGTCCTCCTGGAGCTGCTCGATGATCGCCTTGGAGGCGGCGTCGAGGGGAACACTCGCGTTCCGGTCGCGGTTGGCCACGCGGCCACTGTGCCTGATCGTTCCCGTGTTCGCAAGCGTGGAAACTGCTGATTTCGTCGCTCTTCCGGAAATCCCATGCGGATTTCATCGTGTTCACGCACGGAGGCTGTCGATCCCAGCAGTCTTCCGGCTACCCTGGCACGGTACGCGCGCGCCCCCGCAGGGCGGCGCGCATTCCGCCACCAGTGGACCGTGCCGCCTCCGGCCGGGCCACTCGGCACCCTTCGTAGGCCCGATCCGCCGACGTACCATGGCGCCGGAATCTGCAACGCCGCAGGCCCAGACCGAGGAGAGACCCGTGAGCGACCTTCGCACGCTGCGCAACTACATCAACGGTGAGTTCGTCGACGCGGCAGACGGCCGCACGCTCGACATCGTCGACCCGACCACCGGCGAGGTCTACGCGACTTCGCCGCTGTCCGGTGCCGCTGACGTGGACGCGGCCATGGCCTCGGCCGCCGCCGCCTTCCCGGTCTGGCGCGACGCCACCCCCAGCACCCGGCAGAAGCTGCTGCTCAAGATCGCCGACGCGGTCGAGGCCCGGGCCGACGAGATCGTCGACGCCGAGGTGCGCAACACCGGCAAGCCCCGGGCGCTGACCCTCTCCGAGGAGATCGGCCCGATGGTGGATCAGATCCGCTTCTTCGCCGGTGCCGCCCGCATGCTGGAGGGCAAGGCCGCCGGTGAGTACATGGACGGGATGACCTCGATCATCCGCCGTGAGCCGGTCGGCGTCTGTGCCCAGGTCGCACCGTGGAACTACCCGATGATGATGGCGGTCTGGAAGTTCGCCCCGGCCATCGCCGCTGGCAACACCGTGGTCCTCAAGCCCTCGGACACCACCCCGGCCTCCACCGTGCTGCTGGCCGAGATCATCGGCGGCATCCTCAAGGACCTGGAGCTGCCGGCCGGCGTCTTCAACGTCATCTGCGGCGACCGCGAGACCGGCAAGCTGATGGTCGAGCACCGGACCCCGGCGATGGCCTCCATCACCGGCTCCGTCCGGGCCGGCATCCAGGTCGCCGAGTCGGCCTCCAAGGACGTCAAGCGGGTCCACCTGGAGCTGGGCGGCAAGGCCCCGGTCGTGGTCTTCGAGGACGCCGACATCGCCGAGGCCGTCGAGGGCATCTCGGTGGCCGGCTACTTCAACGCCGGCCAGGACTGCACCGCCGCCACCCGCGTACTGGTGCACGAGTCGATCCACGACGCCTTCGTCGAGGCGCTCGCCAAGGCCGCGGCCGAGACCAAGACCGGCGGCGTGGACGACGAGGACGTGCTGTACGGCCCGCTGAACAACGCCAACCAGCTCAAGCAGGTGGCCGGTTTCATCGAGCGGCTGCCCGCCCACGCCAAGGTCGAGGCCGGTGGCCACCGGGTCGGCGACAAGGGCTACTTCTACGCCCCGACCGTCGTCTCCGGCCTGCTGCAGGACGACGAGATCATCCAGAACGAGGTCTTCGGCCCGGTCATCACCGTGCAGAAGTTCACCGACGAGGAGCAGGCCGTCGAGTACGCCAACGGCGTCGAGTTCGCGCTGGCCTCCTCGGTGTGGACCAAGGACCACGCCCGCGCCATGCGGATGTCCCGCCGCCTGGACTTCGGCTGCGTCTGGATCAACACCCACATCCCGCTGGTCGCCGAGATGCCGCACGGCGGCTTCAAGAAGTCCGGCTACGGCAAGGACCTGTCGGCGTACGGCTTCGAGGACTACACCCGGGTCAAGCACGTCATGACCGCGATCTGACCGGAGCTGACAATCAGGTGAACTGACAAAAGGGGCCCGGGTCTTTCGACCCGGGCCCTGTCGCTTTGCACCCTGTCGGCGGGTCGCGTGTCCGGCTGACAGGATGAAACTGCACTTCGGGGGCGGCCGGCCCTAGCCTTACCGGCATGAGCATCCCCACCGCTGACTCAGCCGCCGGCCAGGCGGTCAAGGCCACCGACCGCGCACACGTCTTCCACTCGTGGTCCGCCCAGGCGCTGATCGACCCCCTCGCGGTGGCCGGCGCCGAGGGCTCGTACTTCTGGGACTACGACGGCAACCGCTACCTCGACTTCTCCTCGCAGTTGGTCAACACCAACATCGGCCACCAGCACCCGAAGGTGGTCGCCGCGATCCAGGAGCAGGCGGCGAAGCTCTGCACCATCGCCCCCGGCTTCGCGGTCGAGGCGCGCAGCGAGGCGGCCCGGCTGATCGCCGAGCGCACCCCGGGCGACCTGGACAAGATCTTCTTCACCAACGGCGGCGCCGAGGCGGTCGAGAACGCCATCCGGCTGGCCCGGCTGCACACCGGCCGGCAGAAGGTGCTCTCCACCTACCGCTCGTACCACGGCGCCACCGCCAACGCGATCGCCCTCACCGGCGACCCGCGGCGCTGGGCCAACGAGACCGGCGTCTCCGGCGTGGTGCACTTCTGGGGCCCGTACGCCTACCGCTCCAACTTCCACGCCGAGAACGAGGCGCAGGAGTGCGAGCGCGCGCTGGAGCACCTGGAGCAGGTGATCGCCTTCGAGGGACCGGGTACGGTCGCCGCGGTCATCCTGGAGACGGTGGTCGGCACCGCCGGCATCCTGGTCCCGCCGCCGGGCTACCTGGCCGGGGTGCGGGAGATCTGCGACCGCCACGGGATCGTGTTCATCCTGGACGAGGTGATGGCCGGCTTCGGCCGCACCGGCGAGTGGTTCGCCGCCGACCACTGGGGCGTGGTGCCGGACCTCATGACCTTCGCCAAGGGCGTCAACTCGGGTTACGTCCCGCTGGGCGGCGTGGCGATCAGCGCCGAGATCGCCGCGACCTTCGCCGAGCGGCCGTTCCCCGGCGGGCTCACCTACTCGGGGCACCCGTTGGCCTGCGCCTCGGCGGTGGCCACCATCAACGCCATGGCGGAGGAGGGCATCGTCGAGAACGCCAAGCACATCGGCGAGACGGTGCTCGGCCCCGGCCTGCGCGAGCTGGCCGAGCGGCACCCCTCGATCGGCGAGGTGCGCGGCCTCGGCGTGTTCTGGGCGCTCGACCTGGTGAAGGACCGGGAGACCCGGGAGCCGCTGGTCCCGTACAACGCCGCGGGCGCCGCCAACGCGCCGATGGCGGAGCTGGCCGCGGCCTGCAAGCAGCGCGGGCTCTGGCCGTTCGTCAACATGAACCGCTTCCACGTCGTCCCGCCGTGCACCGTCACCGAGGAGGAGGCCAAGGCCGGCCTCGCGGTGCTGGACGAGGTGCTGTCGCTGACCGACGCGCACACCGTCTGACGTACCTACCAGGACGGCCCCGGGCGCACCCGCGTGTTCCCGGGGCCGTTCCACGCTCCGGAAGGCCCCCCATGTCCCGCAGCTCCACCCCGACCCGCCGACCCTCCCCCTCTCCCGCGCTGCGCCGACGTTCGGTGCTCGGCGGGGCCGCGCTGCTCGGCGCCGGCACGCTGACCGGCTGCGGCATCCCGTCCGCGTACGTCGCCGAGGACCGCCGCTCGGCGCCGGACCGCTCGGAGCGCGACATGCGGCTGAACTTCTCCAACTGGACGCAGTACATCGACACCGACGACCAGGGGAAGCGCCCGACCCTGGACGCGTTCAGCGAGAAGACCGGGATCGCGGTCACCTACACCGAGGACATCAACGACAACGACGAGTTCTTCGGCAAGATCAGCCCGGTGCTCACCCAGGGCGCCGACCCGGGCCGGGACCTGATGGTGATCAGCGACTGGATGGCCGGGCGGTACGTCTCGCTCGGCTGGGTGCAGGCGATGGACCGGGCCGACCTGCCCAACGTCACCGCCAACCTGGACCCCCAGCTGGCGAACCCGGTCTTCGACCCGGGGCGCCGCCGCAGCGTGCCCTGGCAGTCCGGGATCACCGGCATCGCGTACAACCGCAAGGCGCTGGGCCGGGAGCTCAAGTCCACCGCCGACCTCTGGGCGCCCGACCTGAAGGGCCGGATCACGCTGTTCGCCGGGCTGGACGAGGCGCTCGGGCTGCTGATGCTCTCCCAGGGCGCGGACATCGCGCGGTTCGGTGACGACGACGCGCACAGGGCGATGGACCTGGTGCAGAAGATGGTCGACACCGGGCACGTCCGCCGCTTCACCGGCAACGACTACACCAGCGACCTCGCCTCCGGCGCCGCGGTGGCCTGCCAGGCCTACTCCGGCGACGCCGTCCAACTCACCGCCGGGAACCCGGACATCGCCTTCGTGGTGCCGGAGGAGGGCGGCGAGCTGTGGGCGGAGAGCCTGATGATCCCCAACCGGGCCGCCCACAAGCGCAACGCCGAGCTGCTGGTCGACTACTACTACCAGCCCGAGGTGGCCGCCGAACTGGCCGCAGCCGTCCAGTACATCTGCCCGGTGCCGGCCGCCCGCGAGGTGCTGGCGAACAGCGGGGACAAGGACAAGGCCGAACTCGCCGAGAACCCGCTGGTGTTCCCGACCGAGGAGATGCGCGCCCGGCTGCACGGCATGCGGGACGTCACCTCGGCCGAGCGGCCGGAACTGCACAAGGTCTGGGGGCGCATCACCGGGGTGTGACACCCCTCGGTGCTCACCGGCGCACGGCGTCCAGCGCGAGCAGCGCCACGTGCAGGGACAGACAGGACTCCACCTGGTCGAGGTCGACCCCGAGGATCCGCTCGACCTTGTGCAGCCGGTCGTAGAAGGACGGCCGGGACAGGTGGGCGGCATCGGCCGCCGCCGACTTGTTCCGGCCCTGCTCCAGGTAGATCCGCAGCATCTGCACCAACTGGCCGTTGTGCTCCGCGTCGTGGGCCAGCAGCGGGCCCAACTCCCTTTCCACGTAAGTCTGCAGGCGGGCGTCGTCGCGCAGCAGGTGGAGCAGGCCGCGCAGCCGGACGTCCGGCAGTCGGTAGTAGGAGGCGGTCCGGCCCCCGCCGGGCGCGTCGTGCAGGGCCGCGTCGGCGACCTGCGCGGCCTCCAGCAGGGTCCGCCGGGCGTCCCGGACCGAGCCGACCGAGGAGCCGACCGCGACCACCGGCCCCGGGGCGTCGGCGCCCTCCCGGCCGGCCTCGGCGGACATCCGGCGCAGGGTTGCGGAGAAGGTCTCCAGGGCGGCGTGCTCGTCCTGCTGGGCGCCGAGCGCGATCAGCAGGCCGACGCCCTCGTCGTCCAGCGCGCCGACCAGGGCGGAGAGCCGACTGGCCCGCACGGCGCCGGCCGCCAGCTCGGTGAAGTCGCGCAGCCGGGCCTGGGCCTCCAGCGCGGCGGGGATCGGCCCGCGGCGCTGGCGCAGCACCACGCCGACCAGTCGGCGGCCGTCGAGCGGGACGCCGAGCGCCTGGGCGCGCAGGGCCACCTCGGAGACGGTGAGCGCGTGGGTGAGGATGCCGGAGAGCAGGGTGCGGTGGGTCTGCCGCTCCAGGCTCTCCCGGTCGCGCACCACCAGCCGGTTGAGCGCCAGCGCGGAGGCGCCGCGCTCCAGCAGCATGGCGTGCGGGTGTGCCTGGCCCTCCGGCAGCGGGCCGGGCTCCAGGACCAGGACCAGCCGGCCCCAGTCCTGGCCGCGGGCGCCGACGGTGGTCACCAGCCAGCCGCTGCGCGGGTCGTGGCCGGTGCGGCCGGGCGGGCGGACCCCGCGCGAGCGGCGCTCCCAGTCCTCCAGCAGTTCGGCCTCGGGGCGTCCGGCGCTGTCGTGGGCGAGCACCTGGTGGGCCAGGTTCTCCAGGACCACCGGCCCGCCCGCCATCCGGGCCACCTGGCGGATCACCTCGGGCGGCTCGGCGCCCTCGACCACCAGCTCGTTGAAGACCTGGTGGACCGACTCGGAGACCCGCAGCTGGTCCAACTGGGCGTTCACCACCAGGGCGTGCACGGCCTCGGTGACGGCGACGAAGCGCACCTCGCGGCGGAGCGCGATCAGCGGCAGCCCGCGCTGCTCGGCGGCGTGCACCAGGGCGCGCGGCAGCGAGTCGAAGTAGCGCCGGCCGAACTCGACCACCAGACCGGCCACGCCGACCTCGTCCAGGTCGCGGACGTAGCGGGCCAGGCCCTCGCGGTCCTCGGGCAGGGCGATGCCGGTGGTCAGCACCAGCTCGCCGCCCTGCAGCACGCCGGCGACGTCGGGCAGCTCACTGACGTGCACCCAGCGGACCGGCCGCTCCAGGCGGTCGGCGCCGGCCACGACCTGGGGCAGGCCGCGCCGCATCACCTCAAGGTCGAGCACGCGGGCGACGGTGGGGAGCATCGCGGGCCTCCAAGGGCGGGGCGGGGCGCAAGGGGACAGAGTGTCAGGTGAATCATCCATCGTCACAACGACCTGTTGCCCTGCGAGGAGCCTTGCACTCTGTAAGGCCCTTCGTGCCGAGACTGTCGAAGTGACCCTTGTCACGTCAACCCCGCAGTTGGCAAGGTCAGCGGGACCGCAGACCCCCACCGCGGAAGCGTTTCGCCGCAGCGCGGTCGAACCGCCGTCACTTGGAGGAACCCAGATGGACCTGACCGACTTCGGCGCGGGCGCGCAGTACATCGCGGGCCGTCAGACCCGGGGGAGCGGCGAGCCCTTCCAGGTCGTCAACCCCGCCGACGGCACGGTGGTCGAACAGGTCGTGCTGGCCACCGCCGGGGACGTGGACGCCGCCGTCGCCGCCGCGCGGGCCGCCCTGCCCGGCTGGTCCTCCGCCACCCCGGGGGCCCGCTCCGAGGCGCTCACCCGGCTGGCCGCCGTCCTGGGCGCGGCCGCCGACGACCTCGCCCGGGTGGAGACCGCGCAAACCGGCAAGCCGGTCAAGCTGGCCACCGAGTTCGACGTGCCCGGCACCGTCGACAACGCGGCGTTCTTCGCCGGCGCCGCCCGCAACCTGGAGGGCAAGGCGGCCGGCGAGTACTCCGGCGACCACACCTCCTACGTACGGCGTGAGGCGATCGGCGTGGTCGGCTCGATCTCGCCGTGGAACTACCCGCTGCAGATGGCCGCCTGGAAGATCCTCCCGGCCATCGCGGCGGGCAACACCATCGTCCTCAAGCCGGCCGAGCTGACCCCGCTGACCTCGGTGATGTTCGCCCGGGCCTGCACCGAGGCGGGCATCCCGGACGGCGTGGTCAACGTGGTCACCGGCGCCGGGCGCACGGCCGGCGAGCACCTGGTCTCCCACCCCGGGGTCGCGATGGTCTCCTTCACCGGCTCCACGGCCGTCGGCCGACGGGTCGCCGAGCTCGCCACCGCGAGCGTCAAGCGCACCCACCTGGAACTCGGCGGCAAGGCCCCGTTCGTGGTCTTCGACGACGCCGACCTGGACGCCGCGGTGCACGGCGCCGTCGCCGCCTCGCTGATCAACGGCGGCCAGGACTGCACCGCCGCCACCCGCGCGTACGTCCAACGCCCGCTCTACGACGCCTTCGTGGCCGGAGTCGCCGAACTGTACGCGGCCATCCGGATCGGCGACCCGCGCGACCCGCGCACCGACCTCGGCCCGCTGGTCTCGTACGCCCACCGGGACCGGGTGGCCGGATTCGTCGAGCGCGCCCGCTCCTACGCCACCGTCGTCACCGGCGGCCCCGCGCCGGCGAAGGGCCACGACGGAACCGACCTCGCCCGGGGCGCCTACTACGCGCCGACCCTGATCACCGGCGCGGCCCAGGACAGCGAGGTCGTCCAGGGCGAGGTCTTCGGCCCGGTGCTGGTGGTGCTGCCCTTCGACGGCGACGACGAGGGACTGCGGCTGGCCAACGACACCCCGTACGGCCTGGCCGCCTCCGCCTGGACGGCCAACGTGCACCGCTCGCTGCGCGCCACCCGGGAGATCGCCGCCGGGTGCGTCTGGGTCAACGACCACATCCCGATCATCAGCGAGATGCCGCACGGCGGCTACAAGGCGTCCGGCTACGGCAAGGACATGTCCCAGTACTCGCTGGAGGAGTACACCCAGGTCAAGCACGTCATGTTCGACACCACCGCGGTGGCCCGCAAGGACTGGCACCGCACCGTCTTCGGAGACCGATAACCCCCCCGCAGGCCCCGGGTGCTCCCCCACGCACCCTTCTTCCCCCAGGAGGCCCGTTCCATGGTGTTCAAGGCGTTCAACGAGCTCACCGACGGTCTGCCCGAACCGGTCCGCAGGGCCTGGGAACGCAGCCTGACCAGCGGTCGGGCCGCGGTCGGCCGCCGCACCCTGCTGCGCGCCGCCGCACTCACCGCCGGCGCGGGGACCCTGGCCGCCTGCGGCATCCCCGCCGCCCCCAGGGCGACCGGGGACTCGACCGCAAACGCCGCCAAGGACTTCTCGGAGAGCGAGAAGGAGGTCGACTTCTCCAACTGGCCGCTGTACGTGGACACCGACGAGAAGGACAAGCAGAAGCACGGCACCCTGGACGCCTTCACCGCGGCCACCGGCATCAAGGTCAAGTACAACGAGGACATCAACGACAACGTCGAGTTCTTCGGCAAGGTCAAGCCGCAGCTGGCGGCCGGCCAGGACACCGGTCGCGACCTGGTGGTGCTCACCGACTGGATGGCCGCCCGGCTGATCCGGCTCGGCTGGGCGCAGAAGCTCGACCCGGCGAACGTCACCACCGCGATCACCAACGTCGAAGCCCGCTTCCGCGCCCCCGACTGGGATCCGGGCCGGCTCTACTCCTACCCCTGGGCCGGCATCCAGACCGTCATCGCGTACAACCGGAAGGCGACCAAGGGAAAGGAGGTCACCAGCGTCTCCCAGCTGCTGGACGACCCCGAGCTCAAGGGCCGGGTCACCTTCCTCTCCGAGATGCGGGACAGCATCGGGATGGTCCTGCTGGACCTGGGCAAGGACCCGGCGAAGTTCACCGCCGACGACTACGACGCCGCGGTCGCCCGGATGCAGAAGGCCGTCGACAACAAGCAGGTCCGCCGCTTCACCGGCAACGACTACGGCCAGGAGCTGTCCTCCGGGGACATCGCCGCCTGCGTCGCCTGGGGCGGTGACCTGATCCAGCTGCGTGCCGACAACCCGGACATCGAGTTCGTCATCCCGGAGAAGGGCTACCTCGCCTCGACCGACAACATGCTGGTCCCGGCCAAGGCGCGGCACAAGACGAACGCGGAAAAGCTGATCGACTTCTACTATCAGCCGAAGATCGCGGCGCAGCTGGTCGCGGGCATCGGCTACGTCTCCGCCGTCACCGGGATGAAGGACGAGCTCGCCGCCCTCGCCCCGGACAGCGCGGCCAACCCGCTGGTCGTACCCACCCCGGAGATGGCGGCCAAGGCGCACGTGTTCCGCACCCTCACCGAGGGCGAGGAGAGCGACTTCGAGCAGAAGTTCTCCAAGCTCATCGGCGCCTGACCCCCGCTCGGTCAACAAACACTGCCGGCAGAAAGACCCAGGAAGACACCCCATGACAGACCAGCTGCGCGACGCGGCCGGCGGCGATGTCCGCCTCACCGGCATCGGCAAGACCTACGGCTCCTTCACCGCCGTCCACCCGCTCGACCTGACCGTCCCCCAGGGCTCCTTCTTCGCCCTGCTCGGCGCCTCCGGCTGCGGCAAGACCACCACCCTGCGCATGATCGCCGGACTGGAGGAGCCCACCAGCGGCACCGTCCTGATCGGCGGCCAGGACGTCACCGCGCTGCCCCCGTACAAGCGGCCGGTCAACACCGTCTTCCAGAGCTACGCGCTCTTCCCGCACCTGGACATCTTCGAGAACGTCGCCTTCGGCCTGCGCCGGCGCGGCAACAAGGACGTCAAGAAGCAGGTCGAGTCGATGCTGGAACTGGTCGAGCTCGGCCAGTACGCACGGCGCAAGCCGCACCAGCTCTCCGGCGGCCAGCAGCAGCGCGTCGCCGTCGCCCGCGCGCTGATCAACCACCCCCAGGTGCTGCTGCTGGACGAGCCGCTCGGCGCCCTCGACCTCAAGCTGCGCCGTCAGATGCAGCTGGAGCTCAAGCGGATCCAGACCGAGGTCGGCATCACCTTCGTACACGTCACCCACGACCAGGAGGAGGCCATGACGATGGCCGACACCATCGCGGTGATGAACGGCGGCCGGGTCGAGCAGCTGGGCGCGCCCGCCGACCTGTACGAGAACCCCGGCACCACCTTCGTGGCCAACTTCCTCGGCCAGTCCAACCTGCTGCCGGCCGAGGTCACCGGCGGCGCGGGCGGGGACCTGCTGCTCACCGTCGGCGGCAGCCGGCTCGCGGTGCCGAAGGCGCGCTGCGCCACCGAGGCCAAGCTGGTGCACCTGGGCGTGCGCCCGGAGAAGATCACCATCAGCCACGCCACCGCGGAGGTCGCCGAGGGCCGCAACCGGCTGTCCGGCACCGTCCTGGACTCCAGCTTCATCGGCGTCTCCACCCAGTACGTGGTGCGCACCGACGGCGGCCAGGAGGTCACCGTCTTCGAGCAGAACATGGAGCGCGACGCCCGGATCGTCCCCGGCGCCCCCGTGCTGCTGCACTGGAACCCCGCCCACTCCTTCGCCCTGGACGCCTCGCAGGCGATCGACGCGGGCACCGCGGAGGAGGCCGCATGACCACCACCACCCCGGCGGCGGCCCCCCAGGTCATCCCGCTCGGCGAGCCCGCGCAGAAGCCGAAGCGCAAGCTCACCCCCTACTGGCTGCTGCTGCCCGGCATCGCCTGGCTGGTCGTCTTCTTCGCCGTCCCGATGGTCTACCAGGCGTCCACCTCGCTGCAGACCGGCTCCCTCGAAGCGGGCTTCAAGGTCACCTGGCACTTCGCGACCTACTGGGACGCCCTGGTCGAGTACAAGTGGCACTTCGTCCGCTCGTTCTCATACGCGGCCATCGCCACCGTGCTCTGCCTGGCCATCGGCTACCCGCTGGCGTACACCATCGCCTTCAAGGCGAGCCGGCGCTGGCGCAACGTCATCCTGATCCTGGTCATCGCGCCGTTCTTCACCAGCTTCCTGATCCGCACGCTGGCCTGGAAGACCATCCTGTCCGACGGCGGCCCGGTGGTCGGCGCGCTCAACACCCTGCACGTCCTGGACCTCACCAACGCGGTCGGGCTCACCTCCGGCGACCGGGTGCTCGCCACCCCGCTGGCCGTGGTCTGCGGCCTGACCTACAACTTCTTGCCGTTCATGATCCTGCCGCTGTACACCTCGCTGGAGCGGATCGACCCCCGGCTGCACGAGGCGGCCGGCGACCTCTACGCCCGGCCGTTCACCACCTTCCGCAAGGTCACCTTCCCGATCTCGCTGCCGGGCGTGGTCGCGGGCACCCTGCTCACCTTCATCCCCGCCTCCGGCGACTACATCAACGCCCAGCTGCTGGGCTCGCCGAGCGAGCAGATGGTCGGCAACGGCATCCAGAAGCAGTTCCTGAACGTGCTCGACTACCCCACGGCGGCCGCGCTGAGCTTCATCCTGATGGCCCTGATCCTGGGCATGGTGACGGTCTACATGCGCAAGGCCGGGACGGAGGAACTGGTCTGATGTCCCGCATCCTGAAGTGGGTCCGCGCCCACCTGGTGGTCCTGGCCGGCCTGCTGGCGCTGGCCTACCTGGTGCTGCCCAACCTGGTCGTGCTGGCCTTCTCGTTCAACAAGCCGGTCGGCAAGTTCAACTACGAGTGGAACCAGTTCTCCACCGACGCCTGGACCAACCCCTGCGGCGTGGCCGACATGTGCCAGTCGCTCTCGCTCAGCCTGCAGATCGCGGTGCTCGCCACCATCGGCGCCACCGTGCTCGGCACCATGGTCGCCTTCGCGCTGGCCCGCTACCGCTTCCGCGGCCGCTCGGCCACCACCGCGATGATCTTCCTGCCGATGGCCATGCCCGAGGTGGTCATGGCAGCCTCGCTGGGGACGCTGTTCCTCAACATGCGCATCCCCTTCGGCTTCACCACCATCCTCATCGCCCACATCATGTTCTGCCTGAGCTTCGTGGTGACGGCGGTCAAGGCGCGCGTGATGAGCATGGACCCGAGGCTCGAACAGGCCGCCCAGGACCTCTACGCGACCCCCGCCCAGACCTTCCTGCGGGTCACCCTGCCGCTGGCCGCCCCCGGCATCGCCGCCGGCGCGCTGCTCAGCTTCGCGCTCTCCTTCGACGACTTCATCATCACCCAGTTCAACTCGGGCCCGACCACGGTCACCTTCCCGATGTTCGTCTGGGGCGCCTCGCAGCGCGGCATCCCGGTGCAGGTGAACGTCATCGGCACCGCGATGTTCGTCGCCGCGGTCGCGCTGACCGTGACCGGCCAGTGGCTCGGCAACCGCCGCAAGGCCACCGCCTGACGTACGGTCGGTCAGCGGTGGCAGGTACCGTCATCTATCCGTAGAAAGTGGCTGATAATGCATGGACTCCGCCCGCGCACTCAGTGACGCCAGGCCCACCCCCTTCTGGCTGGAGGACCCGGGCCGGCCGGCGGCGCTGCCCGCCCTGGTCGGCGACACCACCTGCGACCTGCTGGTCGTCGGCGGCGGCTACTCCGGTCTGTGGACCGCCCTCATCGCCAAGGAGCGCGACCCCGCACTGGACGTCGTCCTGGTCGAGGGCCACGAGGTCGGGTGGGCCGCGTCCGGGCGCAACGGCGGATTCTGCGCGGCCAGCCTCACCCACGGCTTCGGCAACGGCCTGGAGCGCTGGCCGTCCGAACTCGCCCAGCTGGAACGCCTCGGTGCCGCCAACCTGGACGGCATCGAGGCCACCCTCAAGCGCTACGGCATCGACGCCGAGTGGGAGCGCACAGGCGAGATCGACGTCGCCACCCAGCCGCACCAGGTCGAGGAGCTGCACGAGGTCGCCGAGGCCGTCGCCCGCTACGGCTTCGACCTCACCGTCCTGGACGCCGACCAGCTGCGCGCCGAGGTGAACTCGCCGACCTTCCTCGGCGGCCTCTGGGACAAGGACGGCGTGGCGATGGTCCACCCCGCCAAGCTCGCCTGGGGCCTCAAGGAGGCCTGCCTGGGCCTCGGCGTCCGGATCTTCGAGCACACCCGGGCCACCGAGCTGCGCGAGCACGGCGGCGGCATGGCCGCCCGCACCCCGTACGGCCGGGTCTTCGCCCGCCGGGTCGCGCTCGGCACCAACGTGTTCCCGTCCCTGCTCAAGCGCGTCCGTCCGTACGTCGTCCCGGTGTACGACTACGCGCTGATGACCGAGCCGCTCAGCGACGAGCAGCTCGCCTCGATCGGCTGGCGCGGCCGGCAGGGGCTCGGCGACAGTGCCAACAAGTTCCACTACTTCCGGCTGTCCGCCGACAACCGGATCCTCTGGGGCGGCTATGACGCCGTCTACCACTACGGCGGCCACGTCCGGCACGAGTACGACCAGCGGCCGGAGACCTTCCGCACCCTGGCCAACCACTTCTTCCGCTGCTTCCCGCAGCTGGAGGGGCTGCGCTTCACCAACGCCTGGGGCGGTGCCATCGACACCTGCAGCCGGTTCTCGGCCTTCTTCGACACCGCGTACCGGGGCAAGGTCGCGTACGCGGTCGGCTACACCGGGCTCGGCGTCGGCGCCACCCGCTTCGGGGCCGAGGTGATGCTCGACCTGCTGGCCGGCGAGCGCACCGAGCGCACCTCGCTGGACATGGTGCGCTCCAAGCCGCTGCCCTTCCCACCCGAACCGGTGCGCTGGGCCGGGATCGAGATCACCACCCGCTCGCTGGAGCACGCCGACCGCAACGGCGGCCACCGCAACCTCTGGCTGCGCACCCTCGACCGGTTGGGGCTCGGCTTCGACAGCTGACCGCAGCCGATCGTGGAGTATGTCCCGCGACCCGTGTAAGAGCGACCCGCCGTCCGCCTCTCCTCGGTGACGGCGGGTCTCGTTCTCCCGCCGCGCCCGACCGTACGACACGGCGAGAAGCGGGGACACGACATGGAGAGCACCGGACTGCACTGGCTCGCCCAGGTGGCAGCGGACCCGGAGGACTTCCGGGAGCAGTGGGAACGCACCGGCCTGGGCCTGGTGCTGCTACCGGCCGGGCGCCGCTGGGACGTCCTCGCCGTCCCCGGGCGGCTCGGGCGTCCGGCCCTGGACGTCCTGGGCGCCCTGGACGCCGGAGCCCGCGGCCCGGTCCTCGCCGACTTCGGCGAGGAGCACGTCAGCTTCCTGGTGCCCGTCGGCACCGCGGCCCGCTGGGTCGGCACCGGCGTGAGCTGCGCGGGGGAGGGCACCTGGATCGTCGTCCCGCACCCCGGACGTACCAGCCGGGGCGTGCGCTGGCTGGTGCCGCCCGACGGCTCCGGGCGGCTCAACGACCCGGTGCTGCTGGAGCTCGCCCTGCACGAGGCGGCGGCCGGGCTGGGCGGCCGGTAGCGCCGTCGTGCTGTTCACGGCGGGCGCGCACGGCTCTCGCCGGCAGCGCGCGGGGCGGGCGCCCGGGCCAGACTGGAGGCGTGACCACCGCCCCGCACGCCGTCGACGCCTCCCTCCGGCCGGGCCCGGCCCAGCTGCGCCTGGCCGCCCTGGCCGCGCCCGTCTGCACCCGGTACGGGCTGGCGCTGGCCGGTGGGCACGCGCTGCGCGCCCACGGCGTCCGGGCCTGCCCGCAGGACGGCCTCACCCTGGTCACCGGCGGGGCCGACCTGCCGGAGGTGGCCGCGGCGCTGACCGAGGCGTACCGGGCGGCCGGCGGCGGGGTCGCCGAGCGGCCGGGCACGCCGCGGCTGGAGCAGCTGACCGTACGGCTGGCGCTGGGCGGGCGGACGCACTCGGTGGAGCTGCGGAAGGAACCGCTCGGCCACCGGCCGGTCCGGCTGGACTTCGGCGTCCCGGAGGCGGAGGCGGAGGCGGTGACGGCGGGGGAGGAGGACTCCGGCCTCCGGGAGCCGGGCGAGCCCCCGCTGGTGCTGCCGGTGGTGGCCCTGGAGGACGCGGCGGCACTCACCACCGCGCTGCTGGTCGACCGGGGCATGCCGCGCGACCTGATCGACGTGCACGCCCTCACCCGCAACTACCGGGAGGGCGAACTGCTAGCCCTGGCAGGCGAGTTGGACCCGGACTTCCAGCCGGGCGCGCTCGCCGACCGGCTGGAGACGCTGGCCGAGGCGGCGGACGGCCGGTTCCGCGCCCGGGGGGTCGATGCCGGGGCGGTGGACGGGCTCAAGCGGTGGGCGCTGGTCTGGGCACAGGACCTGCGGTTGGACCTGCTGGAGACCCGGGAGGCCGCCGACGGGTTGCACGACCCGTACCTGGAGGACGAGGAGTCCTGAGGCCCCCGTAGCCGCCGGTTCACGCGTTCGGCCCAGTGACCGGACGACCTGTAAGGCTGAATCCGCGATCCCCGTCAGCCTGTTCGTTGAGCCGTGCTCCAGTGGCCCCCAGACTGGAAGACGAGCGCGGTAGCCCCGTGAATTCCCGTCGCCCGACCCTCTCGCGGGCGGCGCCAGACCGGACCGGTGGCAGGACGCCGCCCGGGACTTCGGAGGCAGACGGACTTGAGCAAGCACATCACTCACTGGATCGGCGGCCAGTCGGTCGCCACCGCCGGTGCGGCGCCCCGCCGCGGTGACATCTTCGACCCGGCCACCGGCCAGGTCGCCGGCCAGGTCGACTTCGCCGGCATCGCCGAGGTCGACCAGGCCGTGGCTGCCGCCGCCTCGGCCTTCGCCGAGTGGCGCACCGCCTCGGTGGCCAGGCGGAGCACGGTGCTCTTCGCCTTCCGCGAGCTGCTGAACGCCCGCCGGGACGAGCTGGCCGAGATCATCGTGTCCGAGCACGGCAAGGTGCACTCGGACGCGCTCGGCGAGATCGCCCGCGGCCTGGAGGTCGTCGAGTACGCCTGCGGCATCCCCCAGCTGATCAAGGGCGGCTTCACCGAGCAGGCCTCCACCGGCGTCGACGTCTACTCGATCCGCCAGCCGCTCGGCCCGGTCGCGATCATCTCGCCGTTCAACTTCCCGGCCATGGTGCCGATGTGGTTCTTCCCGATCGCCATCGCGGCCGGCAACACCGTCGTGGTGAAGCCCTCCGAGAAGGACCCGTCCGCGGCCAACTTCCTCGCCGGGCTCTGGAAGGAGGCCGGGCTGCCGGACGGCGTCTTCAACGTCGTGCACGGTGACAAGGTGGCCGTCGACCGCCTGCTGGAGCACCCCGACGTGAAGTCCGTCAGCTTCGTCGGATCCACCCCGATCGCCCGCTACGTCTACGAGACCGGCACCCGCTACGGCAAGCGCGTGCAGGCCCTCGGCGGTGCCAAGAACCACATGCTGGTGCTGCCCGACGCCGACCTCGACCTCGCCGCCGACGCCGCCGTCAACGCCGGCTTCGGTGCGGCGGGCGAGCGCTGCATGGCGGTCTCCGTCCTGGTCGCCGTCGACCCGATCGGTGACGAGCTGGTCGACAAGATCAAGCAGCGGATCGCCACCCTGAAGGTCGGCCCCGGCTGCAACGGCGACTCCGAGATGGGCCCGCTGGTCACCGGCCAGCACCGCGACAAGGTCACCTCCTACGTGGAGTCCGGCGTCGCCGACGGCGCCGAGCTCGCCGTGGACGGCCGCAAGCACCCCGTCACCGCCGAGGACAAGAACGGCAGCCCGACCAGCGACGGCTTCTGGCTCGGCCCGACGCTGTTCGACCACGTGAAGCCCGGCATGTCCGTCTACAACGACGAGATCTTCGGCCCGGTCCTCTCCGTCGTGCGCGTCGCCTCCTACGACGAGGGACTGGCGCTCATCAACGCCAACCCCTACGGCAACGGAACCGCGCTCTTCACCAACGACGGCGGCGCGGCCCGGCGCTTCCAGTTCGAGGTGGAGGTCGGCATGGTCGGCATCAACGTGCCGATCCCGGTGCCGGTCGCCTACTACTCCTTCGGCGGCTGGAAGGCCTCGCTGTTCGGCGACGCCCACGCCTACGGCCCGGACGGCGTCCAGTTCTTCACCCGGGGCAAGGCCGTGACCCAGCGCTGGCTGGACCCGTCGCACGGCGGCATCAACCTCGGCTTCCCCACCAACAGCTGAGACCCCCGGCGCTCTACTCCTCCGCGCCAGGCAGGCCGGACCCCTCTCCCCGGGGCCCGGCCTGCCCCCCTTTTGCAGGTCGTTTGCATCCGGACGCAGATGCGCGTACAGTTCTTCGAGCTGCCCAGCAGGGAGCACCGGACACGCGTCTGCGCGGACGGTCCTGCGGTAGCCAATCCCTTGAAACACCACTTCCGGTCCGTACCGGCCGTTTCGCTTTTTCGCGGCTCGGCTCGGTGCTTATTCGGCGTGCGCTTTTTATCGGATTGCGGCTGGATTCGCTTTTCGGAGCGGGGATCGGCTA
>NZ_JBEOSP010000034.1:0-98790 GCF_040303105.1 Kitasatospora sp. NPDC096128
GGTGTTGGTGGGGGTGTTAGGGGGTGGGGGTGTGGGTGGTGGTGTGGTAGTTGGTGTGGTCGAAGTGGCGGGTTTGTTGTTGGTAGGTGTGGGTGTAGGTGGGCCAGATGGTGGGGTTGTTGCCGTGTTGGTCGGTGTACCAGCTGGTGCAGCCGCCGGTGTTCCAGACGGTGTTTTTGAGGCGGGTTTGGAGGGTTTGGTTGTAGGTGTGTTGGGCGTGGGGGGTGACGTCGAGGGTGGTCCAGTTGTGGGTGGTGAGGGTTTTGAGGGCGTCGAGGATGTAGGTGATCTGGGCTTCGATGATGACGGTTTGGGAGGAGTGGCCGAGGGTGGTGTTGGGGCCGAGGATCATGAAGAGGTTGGGGTAGCCGTGGATGGTGGTGCCGCGGTGGGCGGTCATGCCGTGGTGGTTCCAGGTGTGGGCGAGGGTGTGGCCGTGGCGTCCGTGGATGCGGTGGGCGATGGGGCGGTTGGTGGCGGTGAAGCCGGTGGCGAGGATGAGGGTGTCGGTGGGGCGGGTGGTGCCGTCGGCGGTGGTGATGTGGGTGGGGCCGATGTGGGTGATGGTGTCGGGGATGATGTCGACGTTGGGTTGTTGGATGGCGGGGTACCAGGTGTTGGAGAAGAGGAGGCGTTTGCAGCCGACGGTGTAGTCGGGGGTGAGTTGTTGGCGTAGGTGGGGGTCGGGGACGGATTTTTTGAGGTGGCCGGCGGCCATGTTCTTCATGCCGGTGGTGCGGGTGGGGCGGGACATGAAGAACGCGACGATTTCGCGGACGTTTTTGTTGAGGTTGCGGCGTAGGAGTTGGTAGCCGGGGAGGTGGCGCAGCATCCAGGTGTGGCGGGGGGTGTTGGGTTTGTCGGGTTTGGCGGCGACCCAGGGGGGTGTGCGTTGGTAGAGGTGGAGGCGGGCGACCTGGGGTTGGATGTGGGGGACGAATTGGATGGCGGAGGCGCCGGTGCCGATGACGGCGACGTTTTTTCCGGTGAGGTCGTGGTCGTGGTTCCAGCGGGAGGAGTGGAAGAGGGTGCCGGTGAAGGTGTCGAGGCCGGGGATGTCGGGCAGGGCGGGTTCGGAGAGGTAGCCGGTGCCGGTGACGAGGATCTGGGCGGTGTAGCGGCCCTGGGTGGTGTCGATGGTCCAGTGGTGGTGGGTGTCGTCCCAGTGGGCGGCGAGGAGTTCGTGGTTGTAGCGCAGGTGGGGGGTGACGCCGGCGTTGTGGGCGCAGGTTTTGAGGTAGTCGTGGACTTCTTCGCGGGTGGCGAAGGTGGATTTCCATTCGGGGTTGCGGGCGAAGGAGAAGGAGTAGAGGTGGGCCTGGACGTCGCAGGCGCAGCCGGGGTAGGTGTTGTCGCGCCAGGTGCCGCCGAGGTCGGTTGCGCGTTCGAAGACGAGGAAGTCGCGGGTGCCGGTCTGCAGGAGGCGGATGGCGGTGCCCAGGCCGGAGAAGCCGGCGCCGATGACGGCGACTTTGAGGTGGCGGATGGGGGTGGGCTCGCCGGCGTCGGGGGCGGGGGCGGGGTGCCCGGTGGTGGCGGTGCCGGTGGCGGCGGCGGCGGTGGTCTGGGCGGGTGGGGTGGTGTGGGTGTTCCTGGTGCGGGTGGTGGCGGGTGCGGTGGCGGTGGCGCTCCCGGTCGCGCTCGTGGCTGTGCTCCCGGCCGCGCTCGTGGCCGTGCTCCCGGCTGTGCTCCCGGCCGTGCTCCCGGTCGCGCTCGTGGCCGTGCTCCCGGCTGTGCTCCCGGCCGTGCTCGTGGCCGTGCTCCCGGTCGCGCTCGTGGCCGTGCTCCCGGCCGTGGCCGTGGTCGTGCTCCCGGCTGTGTTCCCGGTCGTGGCCGTGGTCGTGTCTGTGGTTGCGGTGGCCTTGGGCTGGGTGCCGGTGGTCTGGGTGGGGTTGTTGTCGGGGTTGGTGGTGGGGTGGGGTGTGGTGGTGGTCATGGCGTCGGTCTCCTGCGGGGGCGGGTGGGTGGGGGTCAGGCCCGGCGGGTGAGGGTGACGCGGAAGTTGTTGAAGATGTGGTCTTCGAGGGTGTAGGCGAAGATGTCGAGGTAGCGTTCGAAGCGTCGGACGGTGGTTTCGTCGGAGAGGGTGACGGCTTCGTCGCGGCGCTGGGCGAGGAGTTGGAGCCAGGCGCGGCAGGCGCGGGCGAAGGATTCGGGTTCGTTGCGGATCTCGGTGACTTCGAAGAGGCCGTCGAGTCCGGTGGCGAGTTCGGGCAGGCGGGGGATGTGGCAGCCTTCGAATTCTTCGCGCTGGAGGAATTTGAGGTCGTCGAGGAGTTGGCGGCGCAGTGGGGGGTTCTCGACGGTCATGGTGTGCAGGACGAAGCGGGCGCCGGGCTTGAGGAGGGAGTGGACCTGCTTGAAGAAGACGCGGTAGCGCTGGGTGCGTTCCTTGGGGGTGAGGGAGGACAGGACGAAGTGTTCGAGGGCGTTGATGCAGAACGCGGCGTCGTAGGGGTCCTGGCCTTCGGGTAGGCGGTGGTCTTCCCAGCTTTCGACGCGGGCTTCGATGGCGGGGTTGTTCAGGGCGGTGACGAAGTCGGCCTGGGTGCGGGAGAGGGTGACGCCGGTGGCGTGGGTGACGTTGTGGACGGTGGTGAGGCGGTTGAGCATGGTGCCCCAGCCGCAGCCGATGTCCAGGACGCGGGCGGTGCCGGCGGCGTGGGCGAGGTCGGTGAAGGTGTCGAGTTTGCGTTCCTGGGCTTCGTCGAGGGTGGCGACGAGGTCTTCGCCGTCCTCCCAGTAGCCGCCGGAGTACATCATGGTGGGGCCCAGGATGAGGCGGTAGAGGTCGTTGCCGACCTCGTAGTGGTGGCGGATGGCTTCGACGTCGGGGTTGATGGTGCGGGCTTCGACGGTGGTCATGGGGCGGGGCTCCTCGGTGGTGGTGGGGTGGGAGGGGTCGTGCGGTGCCGGTGCGGGCCGTGGGTGGTCGGTCTGTGCGGCCTGCGGGTGGCGTTGTTGTGGTGCTGTCCGTGCCGCGTGGTGCGTGGTGCGTGGCGGCCCGGTTCCGGTTCCGCGGGCGGGTGCTTGCCGTGCGGGCCGGGTGTGGTGGCCGGTGTCGGCCGGCTTTGCGGGGTGGGCCGTTGGGGGCCTCCCCCTGGTGGTCGGGTGTGGTGGCCGGTGTGGACCGGCTTTGCGGGGTGGGCTGTTGGGGCTTTCCCCTCCCGGTGGTCGGGTGTCGTGCTGGTGTGAACTCGTCTTCCGGGGAAGGCGGTTGGGTCGGCCGTTGGTGCTTCGGCGCCGTGCCCGGCGTGGGCCGGTGGGGCTTTCCCCCGGGGTGGCCGGGCGTCGTGCTGGTGTGAACTCGTCTTGCGGGGTGGGCGGTTGGGTCGGCCGGTGGTGCTTCGGCGCCGTGCCCGGCGTGGGCCGGTGGGGCTTTCCCCCGGGGTGGCCGGGCGTGGTGCTGGTGTGAACTCGTCTTGCGGGGTGGGCGGTTGGGTCGGCCGTTGGTGCTTCGGCGCCGTGCCCGGTGTGTGGGTGCCGGTTGCCGGGTGTTGTGCCCGCAGGTGGCCGTTGCTCTGGTGTGTGGTGCCGGTTGTGCGGTGGCCTGTCCTTGCCCGGTTTCGGTGCCGCAGGTGGGTGCTTGCCGTGCGGGCCGGGTGTGGTGGCCGGTGTCGGCCGGCTTTGCGGGGTGGGCCGTTGGGGCTTTCCCCTCCCGGTGGTCGGGTGTCGTGCCGGTGTGAACTCGTCTTCCGGGGTGGGTCGTTGGGACGTGCTCCCGGGTGGGTGGTGGCGGCCGGTGCGGCCGTCGTGCTGTGACGGGCGGTCGGCGCCGGCTGGTGCGGGTGGTGCTGTGCGGGTGTGGGACCGGCGTTGCGGTCCGGGTGGCCGGTGTCGGCCGGTGGTGCTTCGGCGTCGTGCCCGGTGTGGGCCGGTGGGGCTTTCCCCCGGGGTGGTCGGGTGTCGTGCTGGTGTGGACTCGTCTTGCGGGGTGGGCGGTTGGGTCGACTGGTGGTGCTTCGGCGTCGTGCCCGGTGTGGGCCGGTGGGGCTTTCCCCTCCCGGTGGTCGGGTGTCGTGCTGGTGTGGACTCGTCTTGCGGGGTGGGCGGTTGGGTCGGCCGGTGGTGCTTCGGTGCCGGTGTCCGGTGTGGGCCGGTGTGTGGGCGCCGTCGCTCTGGTGCTGTTGGTGCCGGCTGGTGCCGGGTGGCCGTGGTGCGGTGGATTGCCCCTTGCCCTGGCCCCTTGCCCTTGCCTCTTGCTCCTTGCCCGGTTCGGCACTGTGGGCGGTGTTTCCCGTGTGGGTTGGGTGCTGGTGTTGGTGTGGAGCGGTTGTGCCGGGGGGCGGTTGGTGTTCGTCCCCGGGGGTTGGGCGCTGGTGTTGGTGTGGAGCGGTGGTGCCGGGGTGGGCGGTTGGTGCTTGTCCCCCGGGTCGGGTGCTCTGTGCCGGTGGGGGTCCGCTTTTCCGGGGTGGGGTGTCGGGCCTGCTTCTCGGGTGGCGGGCCGGGCGGGCCGGTCGGGTTGTGCGGGCCGGCCTGCTTGTGCGGGCCGGGCGGGCCGGTCGGGTTGTGTGGGCCGGCGTGCTGTGCGGGTGGCGGGCCGGTCGGGGTGGGCGGGTGGGTGGGTGTGGTGGTGTGGGTCAGGTAAGCGTGTGTCTCGCAAGCGGTGCGCAAGTGCGGGGGTGTGGGGCGGGTTGCGGGGCGTTTGCGTGGGGGCGGGTTTCATGCGGTGTCGACGAGACCTTGTGGTCCTGTGGTTGTCCGGGTGGTTCCCGTTCCTTGCCTCCTGTCGGGGGGTGGTGTGGGGGTGTTCCCGGGTTTTCGGGGCCGGTGTCCTGCGTGTTGTCGTGGTTTCCCTCGTGTCCGTGTCCGTCCGTGTTCGTTTCCGCTGGTGTTGTGTGTCGGCGGGGCGGGTGCGGGTGGTGTGTGGCCGGGGGGGCTGCGGGGCGGGGCGGGGGTGTTGTCGTCCATGCGGTATCCGTCGTCTATTTTCGTCCGGCCGTTTCGTGCGGTCCCTGTGCTGTTCGTTCCTGTCCGTGTGTTCTGCTTCTGTCGGCTGTGTCGCGGGTCCGCTGTGGCGGGCGGGCGGTGTGGGCCGCAGGGGTGGGGGTGCGGGTGGGGGTGGCGGGGTGGGGGGTGCGGGGGCCGGTGGAGAGGAACTGGTCATCATGTCGGACATTCCCACTGTCGAGGACCTGGCCGTGCAGTTGCAGGCGGTCTCGGGTGCGGCCGCGATCGATGCGGACGCGGCGTTGCAGCACATCGCGGATGTGGACTCGCTGGATCTGATGGAGTGGTTGTACGGGTTCCAGAACCAGTACCCGCACATCCCGGCGGACGAGTCGTTGTTCGCGGACATCGACGACACGACGACGCTGCGGGTGGTGCACGGGCGGATCCTGGCGCTCGTGGCCTCCTCGGGTTCCTGAGTGCGGGGCGGGCGGGTGTGTGCGGTCGGGTCCGGGGCCGGTGCGCCGGCGTGGTGCGGGCGGTTCGGGTGGGGCGGGAATCGATGAGGAGTCGGGGAAGGAGGGGTTGCAGGTGAGTGGTTTCGACGTCACCGGCTGGGGGGTGTGTGTGCCCGAGCGTGTGGTGACCAGCGCGCAGTTGGCCGAGCGGTTCGGGGTGGACGAGCACTGGATCGTCTCGCGGTGCGGGATCCGGGAGCGCCGGGCGGTGGGTCCGGGGCAGAGCACGGCGTCGATGGCGGTGGAGGCGGGGCGCCGGGCGTTGGAGCGGGCGGGGTTGTCGGGGGGTGACATCGCGCATCTGATCGTGGCGACCGCGACTCCGGAGCAGCCCTCGCCGGCGACGTCGGCGTTCGTGCACGACGAGCTGGGGATCGCGGGCAGCGCGCACGACGTGAACGCGGAGTGTGCGGGGTTCGTGTATGCGCTGGTGACGGCGGTGGCGTTGATGCGCATGGATCCGCGGCCGGTGCTGGTGATCGGTTCGGACACCCATACGCTGACGGCGGATCCGGCGGACCGGGACCTGTCGATCCTGGTGGGCGACGGGGCGGGCGCGGTGGTGCTCGTGCCGGGGCCGGTGGAGCGGATCCTGGCGTGGAACCTGGGTGCGGACGGCTCGTGCAAGGACAGCCTGAAGGTCCTGGCGGGGGGTTCGCGGATGCCCACCACCGCGCAGACCGTCGCCCGGGGCCTGCACTACGCGCAGATCAACGGCAACGAGATCTACCTGAACGCGGTGCGGTACACGGTGCGTACGATCCGCGAGACGCTGGAGCAGGCGAAGGTGGAGCCGGGGCAGGTGGACCATGTGGTGCCGCATCAGGCGAACATCCGGATCATCAACTCGGTGCTCGCGCACACGGGGATCCCGGGGGATCGGCTGGTGACGAACCTGGAGCGGTACGGCAACACGGCTTCGGCGTCGATCCCGATCGCGTTGGCGGAGGCGCTGGAGGCGGGGCGTGTGCGGGAGGGCGACAGGGTGCTGCTGGCCGGGTTCGGCGCGGGCATGACCTGGGGCTCGGTGCTGATGACCTGGGGAGGGACCCCGTGAGCGGACAGGACACGCCCGGCACGCAGGACACGCCCGGCACGCCCGGCACGCAGGGCACGCCCGGCACGCAGGGCACGCCCGGCATGCGGGGCGGGCAGGATGCGCCCGGTGCGTCGGGCGGGCGGGCGGTGTTCGGTGTGCGGCCGGTTTCGCCGGTGGCGCTGGTGACGGGTGCGTCGGGGGGTCTGGGGCGGGAGCTGGCGTTGGAGCTGGACGCGGCGGGGTGCCGGGTCGCGGTCCACTACAACAGTTCGCGTGAGCAGGCCGAGGCGCTGGCGGGCGAGTTGACGCACGACCATGTGCTGGTCACCGGTGACGTGGGGGACTGGCAGGCGGTGGGTGTGATGCACGCGCGTATCCGTGAGGTGCTGGGCGAGGTGGACGTGCTGGTCAACAACGGTGCGATCCGCAAGGACGCGTTGATGGCGATGCAGGACCCCGCCCAGTGGCGCCAGGTCGTGGACACGAACCTGGTGGGTGCCTTCCACACGACGCGTGCGTGTGTGCCGGCGATGCTGCGGGCCCGCTGGGGGCGGGTGGTGAACATCGTCTCGCCGTCGGCGTTGATCGCGACCGCGGGCCAGACCGCCTACGCGGCGTCCAAGGCCGGGCTGATCGGTCTGACCCGTACGCTGGCGGCCGAGTGCGGGCGCCGGGGGGTGACGGTGAACGCCCTGTCGCCCGGGTTCATGATCACGGGGATGACGGACACGCTGCCCGCCCATGTGGTGGAGGGCATGCGGGAGAAGATCCCGGTGCCCCGGTTCGTCACCCCGCGCGAGGTGGCCCGTTCCATCGGGCTCTTCCTCGACCAGGACTGCATGACGGGCCAGGTCATCAGCATCGACTCCGGGGCCTCCATCACCTGAGCCCGGGGCCCTGCCGTCCCGCGTCCTGCGCCCCCGCCCGCCCCGCCCGGCGGTGCGGGGGCGGCGCGCGTGCCCCCGTCCCCGGCCCCCGCCGCGGGCGGGGGCCGGCGTGTTCCCCGCCCGGTGCCGGGCCGTGCCGGGCCGTGCCGGGCGGGTCGTGCGGGGCGGTGCCGGGCCGGGCGGGGGCGGGGCCCGCCCCTGTCCTTGGGTTCTGGTGGTTGTCGCAACACCCCAGTTCAGGGGATGCGATGGACTTCTCGATCCGTGAGGTGCGGGCGAACCACAGCCGCAAGCCGTGGGTCCGTGAGCGGGAGGAATACTTCCGGCTCATGGACCATGGCCTGAGCAACGAGGAAGCCTGCCGGATCATCGGCGCTACTTCGCCCTCGACGGCACCGACCACCCCAGTCACAAGGCTCAGGGCAGCATGATCCGCCGCTACATCATCTGGCGGAACAAGCACGCCGCGGGCGAGCGCCTGCGCGAGGTCGTCGCCTGGGCCAATGCGGACTGAGGTCGACTACCCGAATGAGCCGTCCTCGCGGCCGGTGAACCGCACACAGCCGTCATGCTCGAACCGCACCCGCCCATCGACCCGAATGAGCCGTCCTCGCGGCCGGTGAACCGCACACAGCCGTCATGCTCGAACCGCACCCGCCCATCGAATGGAGAGGCGGGGTTGGTGCAGGCCCCGTAGTCCTGGCCGAGCTGACCGCTGAGGCCGATCCAGAAGCGGCACCCTCCGCACTGGGCGTCGTACCAGTCATCCTGATAGTCGGGCCGTGCGGTGGAGCGATGCAACGACGCGCGCCACCGTGCATGGCACGCATTGTTGTGCTCTGGATTGTCACCCGTCCAATGCCCGCCAACGGCCATTTCGATGCCTCCTCGCCCGATCCGAGATCATCAGCCCATCGACAGCCAGGTGATCATCTCATCTGGAACGGGGCGCACGTTGCCCGATACGGCACTGGACACGGGTCCCTGACGGCCCGTTCCCGTCCGGTGCGGACTCCCGCCGGCCTGCTCCTGCGGGAGGGCGCCGGGGCCTGGTCGGGTCCGGGTCCGGGTCCGGGGGGGCGGGTGCGGCCGGGGCGGATGCCCGTTGTGCCGGGGGCTTGCGGGCGGTACGGGTCCGGCGTTGCGGTCGCTCTCGTGCGGGGCCGGCGGGGGTCGTTGCGGCCCTGGCCTGGCGCCCCGGGGGCGCCCCCGGGGCGGGGCGGGTGGGGCGGTGCGCGGTGTGGTGGCCGCTCCGGACGCCGTCCGGGGCCGGGGGGCGGGGCGCCGGTGGCGTGCTCCTCGCGCCGGGGCGCGGTGTCGGGCGGGGGAGGTCGGGCCGGGGAGGTCGGGCCGGCCGGCTTCCGGTGTCCGGGGCCGGGGCGCCGGTGGCGGTCGGCTTCCCGCCGCGGTTCCTGCTGTTGCGCGGGGCGGGTCCGGGGCCCTGCGGTGCCTGGGGACGCCGGCCGCGCGCGTGCGTGCGTGCGTGCGTGTGTGTGCCGGGGGGGGTGTCGGGCGCGTGCGGGCCCGCCCGGCACCGGGTGGGGTGCGGGGGCGGGCCCGGGGCGGTGCCTGGTGAGGGGTCAGCTCAGGGAGGCGAGGGCGGCCTCGTAGTTCGGCTCCTCGGCGATCTCGGCGACGAGCTCGGTGTGCAGGACGGTGTCGTTCTCGTCGAGGACGACCACGGCGCGGGCGGTCAGGCCGGCCAGCGGGCCGTTGTCGATGGACACGCCGTAGGTGTTGTGGAAGTCGCGTCCGCGCAGGGTGGACAGGGTCTTGACGTTGTCCAGGCCCTCGGCGCCGCAGAAGCGGGCCTGGGCGAACGGCAGGTCCGCCGAGATGCACAGCACCACGGTGTTCTCCAGCGCGCCGGCCTTGGCGTTGAAGGTGCGCACCGACGTCGCGCAGGTCGGGGTGTCGATGCTCGGGAAGATGTTGAGGACCTTGCGGCGGCCGGCGAAGTCCTGCAGCGAGGTGTCCGCGAGGCCCTCGCCGACCAGCGTGAACGCCGGGGCCTGGCTGCCGGCCGCCGGCAGCGCGCCGCCGACCTCGACCGGGTTCCCCTTCAGCGTGACCTGAGCCATGAAAAGCCTCCTACCGGCGGTATACGGGTGACAACGCCGCCGATCCTACTGCCCGCGCACCGTCCCCGACGCCGGGTCACCGAGGAACGGACGCCCGCCCCCGGCCCGCCCCCGCCCCCCGCCCCGTCCGGCCGGGGCCGGGGCTGGGCGGGGTGTCCTTGCGGATCGGAGTCCGATGCACCCCCTGAGTCGGGGTGCCGCAACGACTCCTGGAACCCGGGCGGTCGGTGGCCGGCCCGTGTCCGCCGGGCCCGCCGGGCCTGTTTGGTGCGGCGGGCGGTGTGGCGGGTGTGGTGGGCATGGCGGGCAGTGGGTGCCAGGTGGCGGGGACGCCGCGCATGACCAGGGCGCTGTCCAGGGTGGCGCTGCCCGCGGGGAAGCGGGCGGGGTCGTCGAAGAACGACGACGCGGCGTGGTGGATCCGCCCGGCCTGCACGTGCCAGTGCCCGGGCCGCAGTTCCATGCCGTCCAGGCGGTGGCCGCGGGCGGTGGCGGAGAAGCCCCTGGCGCCGTCCTGGAAGAAACGGGAGGCCTCGGCGAGGCCGGTGAACAGGGCGCTGGCGGGCAGTTCGCCGCACGGCTCGACGCTGACGTCGACCCGGGTGGCGCCGTCCCTGGCCGCCAGCGCGACGCTGATGGGCCCGGGCCCGTCGTGGACCTCGAAGTCGGCGAGGCCGTGCTCGCCGGGGAACAGGCGCCCGCCGGCCCAGGCGTTGAGCCGTGAGGAGGTGTCACGGCGCGGGATGTACACGCCGGTCTCGACGCCGTGCGGGCCGTCCCACTCGACGGCGATGCGGTGCGCCGCGTTCTCGCTGCGCAGTCCGAACGCCCCCGGCGCCCAGGCGGGCCGCACCCGGCCCAGGCGCAGCAGGCAGATGCCCGCGACGGCGTGGCCGCGCACCAGCTGCGGGCGCAGCGGCCCGGGGAGCAGGCGGGCCGCGGCGTCGGGGGCGAGGCGGTAGTTCACCAGCAGCCGCCGTTCGACGACGCTGGCCAGGTGCGGCTGTCGCATCGGGACTCCTTCGTGGATGCCCCCGGCTCGAGCCGGGGCAGGGAGCGCAACTCCCCCGTCGCGGGAGGGGTTGCGGTGCTCCGCCTCCGGGCGGGGCGCCGCAGTCGGCCGGCGTGCGGCCGGGCGGGGTCTTCGCGCCGGGCCGGGGGAGCGCCGGGCCTGTGGAGCCGGCGCGGGACCGATGGGCGGTAGGGCGTCCCTTCGCCGGCGGCCCCGGGTCGGCGGGCGGCTGTGAGGCGGGAAGCGGTCCCGGCCGTTGCGCCCACGCGCAGCGGCGCGGCCGCGAGGCCGGGGGAGTCCCCGGCGTCCGCGCCGGGGAGGATGTCAGGCCCCCTCGTTCCCCTCGTCGCCCCGGCCGCGGTCGCCCGGGCCGCGGTCGCCCCGGCCGCCGTCGCCCGGGGCGCCGTCGCCCTGGTGGTTGCCGGTGTGCGTCCCGCGGCGGCCGCGGGTGTGGCGCAGCACGATCTGCTCGGGGCACACGGCGCTGAGGAAGCGGCCGACGCAGACGGCCAGGCGTTCCTGGGCCAGTGCGTAGAGGATCCGGTTGCCCTCGCGCCGTTCGGTGACCAGTCCGGCGGCCTTGAGCACGCCCAGGTGCCGGGAGACGGAGGGCGCGCTGATCGGGAAGCGGGCGGCGATCTCGCCGGCCGCGAGCTCGCCGTCCCTGAGGTCCTCGAGGATCTGGCGCCTCGTCGGGTCGGCGAGGGCGCGGAAGGCCCCGGCCTCGTCCTGGGGTCGTGTCACCCCCACTGTTTAGCATTTCGGCTAAATAGATGGCAAGGGGTCGGCGGGCCCCTGCGCGGTGCCGACGGGGCAGCAGGCAGGCGGCGGGCGGTGCGGCCCGGGGGAGGGGCGGGCGGCGCGGGACGCCGGTGCGGGGGCGCCACCGGCTCCTGGCGGCCCCGGGGACCGTGCCGGGGGGTACTCGCGCGGCGAACACCCGGACACGGCCGCGGCCGTGGCCGCGCTCGCCCCCTGCGACGGCCCCCGCCCGCCCCGCCGCGGCGTCCCCGTCCGCACGCGCTCGCGGCGCCGGCGGCGGCGCACGGGGACGGGACGCGGTGGACGGTCGCCGAGTCCGTGGCCGGCCGTGCGCCGGGCGGGGCCCTGCCCGGCGCGCCGGGACCGGGACCGCTTCGGGGCCGCGTCGGGTGCGGGCGGGGGAGGTGGCGCGGGCGGTGCTGTCGGCGCTGCGTGCCGGCCACGGCGGGGGGCCTGGTCCGCGGCGCCGTGGACGCCTGCCCGGTCCTGGCGCCGGGGCGGCGTCCGGCGGCCCCGCGCCGCGCCGTCGACCGGCGCGCCCACGCCCTCGCGCAGGCCGACGAGGTGGCGGCGGTGGCGGGTGCCCGTCCCGGCCGCCGCCCCGGCCGGTGCCGGTCTCCGCCACCGCCCGGCGCGGCCGCGACCCGGGCCGATTCGACGCCCCTCTCGCGCTCGCCCCGCCCCGGCGCCCCGCGGCGGCGGTGTCCGCGACGGTGCGCCACGGCCACCGCCGTTCCCGGGCCGGCGCCTGCCCGCGGGCCCGCGGACCGCGTCCGCCGGCGCGGGCCCGAACACGTGCCAGGCCCGCCGGCCGGCGCCGGACGGGGCCCGACGGCGGCTTGCCGCCGTGACCGCGTACGCTCCCCGCACCGCTGCTCCCCGCCGTCAGGGGCCGGACCTGCGGCGTCGGCACGGGCCGCCGGCCCCTCCACCGCCCCTCCCACCCGGCGACCCCTCCCGCCCTCGCCCGCGGCCCCGCCGCAGGTGCGAGGAACGACGGTGTCCCCCGCGCGCCGAGGCCGGCCCGGACCCGGCTGTGCCCCGCCCCCGCCCCGCCTCGCCTCCCGCCCTGCCCCGCCCCGGCCCGGCCCCGGTCCGGGCCCCGGGTGCACCGGCGGTTCGGGGAATTCGGTGACGTCGCGTCAGTTCGCCGTGGTGTACTGCGGGCCGGGACCGTTCGCGCACAAGTCACCGCGAGGAGTGGACCGTTCGATGAGCGCCGTATGCCCGGGCTGTGCCGCCGGGGAGCACGCCCTGCCCGTGCCCGAGGCCCTGGAGGGCGGGAGCGCGGCCGGCCTGGACGCCTGGGAGGCCGTCCACCTGGCCCCGCCGCCCCAGCCGCGGCCCGAGCCCGTGCCCGAGGGCGCGGCGGCGGCCGTGCTGGTCGTCCTCGCGGCGCTGTGGCTGCTCCTGGGGGTGCTGAACCTGCTGCGCCCGCGTCCGGACCTGGACCGCTATGACGACTTCTACCGGGCGGGCTACCTGCTGGGCGGCTTCGTCGGTCCGGCGCTGCTGACGGCCGCGGCCCTGGTCGTGCGCACCGCCTCCCGCCGGCGCGGTCGGCGGCGGCAGGAGGAGCGGCTGCGGGCGCAGCAGGAGCGCCGCCGGCACCTGGTGCAGCGCTGGCGGCGCGGCTGGTGGTGCCGGCGCTGCCGGGTGGCGTTCTTCCCCGCGGGCGCCCTGCACCCGGCCTGCCCGCCCTCGCCCCCGCTGGCCGCCGGGCACTACCCGGCCTGGGTGCTGGGCGCCCCCCTCCCGGGCCCGGACGGTCGGGGCCCGGGCGTCCGGGGCGGGGGCGTTCAGGAGGCGGGCGGCCCGGCGCTCCCGTAGGACGCCGGGTTTGCGTCGAGGCTGCCGGCCCGCAGGCCGGCGGCGGCCGTGACGTGCAGGGAGGCGGTGTCGTCCGGGCCGCTTCCGGCAGGGCGCGCGCAGCGCCTGCGCGGGGTGGCAGCGGCCCCGGCCCGCCGTGCGAGGGCGCGCTCGCGAGCGCCGCGGCCGCCGTCCCGGAGGTCCGCGCCCCGGAGCCCGCGGCCCCGCGCCCCGGGAGCCCGCGGGGCCCCGCCGCGTAGCGCCGCAGGGCCCGCCGGTGCCGGGCCCTGCGGCGCACCGCGGGCGGGCGCCCGGGCCCCGGCGGCCGGTGGGCGGGTACTCGGCGGGACGCGCCCACCGTCGTCCCACTCGGCTGAGCCTGTTCCGGCGATCACCCAGAGGGTTCCTTGGTGGTACTTCGACCGGAAATCCTGACTCTGTTGCTCAATTCGGGTTGGGTGCAGATCTTATGAGGGGGCCTCGTCAGGGTGAACAGGACGTGGTGAGCCCCTGATCGCTGCGCCTGCTCAGGTCTGAAGCAGGATGGACAGTGCGACGTCCGCCTGGTTGCGCTCCAACGTCCCCGGGTCCTGCGAACCACCGGCCGCGAGCGCCGGGACGAACGTGAAGATCTCGTCGAACCCAGGCTGCCCGAGCCGGCCCACTGCGGCGTCGTACAGGTCTTTGCGCAGTTCCGCGGCCGGCCAGGTCGGATCCGACAGCCTCGACGCGAAGTCGCCGAAGGTGAAGCCCAGGACGCTGGTCCGCTTGAACCGCACGTCGAGCACGGATACGTCGTGGGCAGCCTCCGCCTCCGCATCGTCCAAGCCCAGCGCGCGGGCCCGCTCCCGCAGGTCCCGCACGTAGATGATGTCGCCGAGCGCCGTGCGCGCGAACGGCGTCCGCGATGGATTGAAACCGCCGAGCCACTCGGCCAAGGTCTCGTCGAGGAGATCGGGGGCGACCAGGTGGAGGAAGCCGTCGAAGTGGGTGCCCGGGCCGAGGGCGGCGAGGCTGCGCGCGGCCTCGGTCGGCATGCGTTCCTGCAGGGCTGCCACGGAGAACTCGGTGATCAAGGTCGGGCCCACTCCGCTCGGCGAATCAGGAATCGCACCCTACCCCGAGGCGGCCTGGCGTGAGAGCCCGGCCTCGAATGCTCATGTTCACCAGGGCCCTCATTGGATCCGCATCCTTTTTTCGGATCGGTGATCAAGCCGCGAGTCGGTGCGCGAGTTGTGCGAGTCGGCTGTTCCGTGGGCGTCGGGCCTGGCCGGCCCAGTGGGCGTCGAGCCGCACCCCGGCGCTGCGCGCCCAGGTCGGTGCGTGTCCTCCGGCAGGCGATCTTGACTGATCGACAGGGGAGTTCGACCGCCCGACACGGGGGCGGCAAGCACTGTCGGGACCCAGCCGTCAGGACAGCGGACCGGCCAGCAGCTGGGCGGCCAGGTCGTGCAGTTCGGCCACCAGCTCCTTGGCCGGCCCGCCGCAGTGCTCCTGCTGGTCCTCCGCGCGGTACAGCCATCCGCGGACCGGCCGCAGCGGCGAGCCGGGGTCGTCGGCGGGGCAGAGCTCGAAGCCGATCCGCTCGGCCGCCGCCAGCGGATCAAGGCGGCCGTCGAGCAGGTCCCGCAGGCAGTACCGGGCCAGCGCCAGGTCGCGGCCCTCAACGGTGGCGGGCAGCCGCAGCACCGGCCAGAGTTCCTGCTCCACCTCGGCCGGCAGCCGGCGCGCCTCCAGGACCTCCCCGTCGGACAGCACGCCGAGCTCCCACAGACTCGGGGCCTCCACCCCGCCGGCCAACGCCGCCCAGGCAGCCTCCACCGCCTGGGCGACCGACTCCGGACAACCGGTGGTGCGTCGCTCCAGCAGCACCCGGCGCAACGCTTCCAGCGCCTCATCCAGCTCCATCACGCGAGCGTAGCC
Organism: Kitasatospora sp. NPDC096128; assembly: GCF_040303105.1. Lineage (NCBI taxonomy): Bacteria > Bacillati > Actinomycetota > Actinomycetes > Kitasatosporales > Streptomycetaceae > Kitasatospora > Kitasatospora sp. NPDC096128. The sequence continues at coordinate 14,922 of NZ_JBEOSP010000034.1, forward strand.
ACCCACTCCAGCCCGGAGCGACACGTTTTGATCCGACGGCAGCCGGGGCCCTCCGCCAACACGGCATCGCGACCCGCCCGCCCGCACCGGGGGGATTGCCGCCCGGCCCGGTGCCGGGCCGCCCGTAGCGGGCGGGCCGCACACGGCGGGCGGGCTACGCGTAGCGTTCGAACAGCGCCCGCAGGTAGTCCTCCAGACGCTCCGCCAGCAGCTGCGCGCCCAGGTCGGTGCGGCCCAGCTCGCGCCAGGGCACCGCGACCTTCTGCGCGTCCGGGGCGAACGCCAGGGCGTCCAGCAGCCGCCAGTACAGGTGCCCGGGGCCGCGCGCGCTCAGCACGCCCCCGGCAGCCTCGTAGGCGTCGGCGAAGGCCATGCCCGTCTCCACGCCGTGCAGCAGGGCCAGCGCGGTGCAGCAGTGGGCGACGTCCAGGTCCGCCGGGCCCCAGGAGGTCTCCACCCAGTCGACGACCCCGCTGACCGCCAGCTGCTCCCCGTGCCCGGTGAACAGCACGTTGCCGGGGTGGAAGTCGCGGTGCAGGAAGCAGCCGCGGTGCGCCGGCGCCGGGCGGGCGATCACCTCCACCGCCCGCGCCCACAGGCCCGGGCGCGCGGTGGCGGCCGGGACCTGCACGCGCCCGGGGGAGGTCCACGCCTGCCAGGCGCGCGGACGCTGCCCCTCGGGCACCCGCACGGCGTGGACGGCGGCCAGCTGGGCGGCCAGCAGCTCCACCCGGCGCGCCACCTCGCCGTCCTGCTCCACCCGCACCGTGCCGCTCAGGTGGGTCATCAGCAGCGACGGGTGCCCGCCGTGCCCGCCCCGGGCGTCCACCGCGCGCAGCCGCGCCGCCGGGATGGCGCCGCCGGCCAGCAGGCGCAGCACACCGGCCTCGCGCTCCAGCAGCGCGGGCGCGTGGCGCACGTAGAACGGCTTGACGAAGGAGCGCAGCACCAGCGAGTACCCCGCCCCGCCGCCCCCGTCACCGGGCTCGACGTCCAGGCGGCGCATCTGCGAGGTCCACCCGCCCTTGAGCGCCTCCACCCGCGCGATCCGCTCACCGGGCGCGAGCACGCCCTCCACCCACCGGCGCGTACCGGCCCACCCCTGGACGTCGTCGTCGATCACGGACGACCACCCTACGCCCGCCCCCGGGCCGGGACCCGGGCCGCCCCCTCGGCCCGCAAGGCACCCGTACGGGACGGCGCCCGCCCGCCGCCGCCCGTCGTCGGCGCGCGCACCCGCACGCCCCGACACCCGTGCGCCCGCCCGCTGCGGCGCGAACCGGGGCGGGCGGGCGTACGGTCAGGGCCCGTACGGTCAGGGCCCGCAGGCCCGGGGGGCGTCGCGGGCCTCGGCGTCGGCGGCCGCTACCACCGCCGACAGCAGGCCCGGGAAGCGCCGCTCCAGCTCCTCGGCGCGCAGCGTGTTCATCTTCGTGGTGCCCACGTAGTACTGGCGCAGCACCCCGGCCGCGCGCAGCACGGAGAAGTGGTGGCTGGAGGTGGAGCGCCCGACCGGCAGGTCGAAGGAGCCGCAGCTCAGGTCACCGCCCGAGTGCGCCAGGGTGCGCACCACCGTGCGCCTCGCCGGGTCGGCGAGGGCCTCCAGCACCTGCTGGACGTTCACGTCCTCCACACCGGGGTGCTCGATCATCCGCGCCGTCACGCGTGCCCGTCCCACACCCACCACCCCTTCCCAAGCCTGGCCCCCGTCCCGCGTCGGTCTTCGTCAACGGCCGCGCACCACGCGCGACTTCACGCCCGACGCTACTACGGGACAGGGCCCCGCCACGCCCGCCGCAACACCTCCGCAACACCGATCGCGCACCGAACGCGCACGCCGGGCCCCGCAGCCCGGGCACCGCGGCCCGCACGCGCCGGTGCGGCGCACGCCCCCCTGCCCGCACAGGAGGGCGCCCGCCGCACCGGAACGCACACGTACACACCTGCACACCTACGGACAACAGCGACAGCAACAGCAACAGCAACAGCGACAGCGACAGGAACGGCTGCGGGAACGGCACCCGCCCCGCCGCCCCCGTTCAGGCCGCCCGCACCGGCGGCCCCGCCGGCCGCGCCAGGCGCGCCAGCGCCAGCGGCTCGAAGATGCCCATCAGCACCGGGTCCACCGGCCGCACCGCCGACGGCGCCGGAGCCGCCGGCAGCGGCGAGCGCAGCAGCGACAGGTACAGCTCCTGCGTCTCCGCCGCCGGGTCGATCCCCAGCTCCTCCGCCAGCACCCGGCGCAGCTGCTGGTAACAGCGCAGCGCCTCCGCCCGGTTGCCCGCCGAGGCCAGCGCCTCCATCCGGCAGCGGTAGGCGCTCTCGCGAAACGGCGCCCGCCGCACCGCCTCGTCCGCCCACCGCAGCGCGTGGTGCTCCTCGCCCAGCGCCGAGGCGGCCAGGCTCGCCGTCTCCAGCGCGCTCATCCGCAGCTCCTCCACGTGCTCGCGCACGCCCTGCGCCCACTCGCCCTCGTGGTCGGGCAGGAACGAGCCGCGCAGATTGGCGATCGCGCCCGCGGCCAGCTGCTGCGCCACCGCGTGGGAACGCGCGGCCAGCGCCTCGCCCGCCTCGCCGACCGCGCCCGCCGCCGCCTCCAGGTCCACCGCCGCGTCCGCGGGCAGGCGCAGCACGTAGCGCCCGCCCTGGGCGATCAGCGGGGTGGCGCCCGGGCCCTGCCCGGGCCAGGCCACGAACGCCCGCACCCGCGAGACCACGCTGCGCAGCGCGGAGGCCCAGGTGTCGGGCAGGCCGTCGGGCCAGACGGTGTCGGCCAGCTGGTCGCGGCTGGTGCCGGTGGAGCGCTCCAGCACCAGGCGCGCGAACGCCACCTGGGCCTGGGCGCTGGACAGGTGCTGCGGGGCGTTGCCCGCGTGTTCGATCGTCACCAGGCCGGTCAGTCGGATCAGCATCGCGCCGTCCCCGATCTGCCGGACGGGCCCTCGTCCCGAAAACCGTTCAACACAGCTCCAACCCCCTCGAAGCCACAGCGGAAGTGACGGCCCCGCGTGGTCGGGAACCGTCGGCATGGGAAACCGGACCGGAACATGAAACAACGCCGACCAGCCGTTCGGTTTCGGCGGATTTCGACCATACATTCGCCGCCGAGCACGGTGTCAACACCCGTAGAGGAAACATACCCGCCGGCCGGTCGATGCGTCGTGGACGCAAGGTTTCCGCACGTCAGAGCAGTCCCGCAGGCCAAGGGAGCGGCTATTGCGGACGCCTTGCGCATCCTGCCGTAGAAATGTAGCAATCCTTGAGCAGCCCGCGTGAAGGCTTCGAGAAATCCGCCCGCCCGCTTACCGGTGAACCGCCCGCACGAAGCACTTCCCCCTTTTATTGCGAAAAATACCGGACGGAAAAGGCGCCGGCCGCTTTTCCGCGGAACCCCGCCCCGCCCGCCCCGCCCCGCCTTTCCCGCCCCGCCTTTCCCGCCCCGTCGGCCCCGCCCGGCCGCCGACCGCCCCGCCCGCCGACCGCCCGTCAAGCCGTCAAGCCGTCAAGCCGTCAAGCCGTCAAGCCGTCCACCCCGTGAAGGAGAACCGCCCGTGAACGCCACCGGAGCATGGGACCGCCTGGAGCCGAAGCTCGCCGCGACGAACGCCCGCGTGGCCGCCCTGGAGTCCGACCCCTCGCGCCGCAACAGCTTCGTCGCCTACACCATGGAACGCGACAGCGCCTACTGCGACCTCGACGGCGAGCGCCTGCTCATGATGTCCGGCTACAGCTACCTCGGCCTGGCCGGCGACGAGCGCGTGGTCGCCGCCGCCAAGGCCGCCGTCGACGTCTACGGCACCGGCAACCACGGCGTGCGCGCCCTGGCCGGCACCATCCCCCTGCACGAGGAACTGGAGGCCGAGGTCGCCCGCTACGCCCACCGCGAGCGCGCCCTGGTCTTCGGCTCCGGCTACGCCGCCAACGTCGGCACCATCGGCGGCCTCGTCGGCGCCGGCGACACCGTCCTGATCGACAAGTACGACCACGCCTCCATCGTCGACGGCTGCCGCCTCTCCGGGGCCACCGTCACCCGCTTCCGCCACAACGACGTCGACCACCTCGAGCGCCGCCTCAAGGCCGCCGCCCCCACCGGGGTGCGCCTGGTCATCGTCGACAGCGTCTACTCCATGGACGGCGACATCGCCCCGCTGCCCGAACTGCGCGAGGTCTGCGACCGCCACGACGCCCTGCTGATGGTCGACGAGGCCCACGCCCTGGGCGTCATCGGCCCCACCGGCGGCGGCATCGAGGAGCACTACGGCCACCGCCACCGCGTCGACATCAAGCTCGGCACCCTCTCCAAGGCCATCCCCTCCATGGGCGGCTGGATCGCCGGCAGCAACGAGCTCATCGGCCACCTGCGCTACGCCGCCCGCCCCTTCCTGTTCTCCGCCGCACTGGGCCCCGCGCAGACCGGCGCCGCACTGGAGTCCCTGCGGATCCTGCGCCGCGAGCCCCAGCGCGTCACCCACACCCAGCTCCAGGCCCAGCGCCTGCGCACCCGCCTCAACGACGCCGGCATCTCCACCATGGAATCCTCCACCGCCGTGCTGCCCGTCATCGCCGGCTCCGACGACGCCGCCTACGACTACGCCACCGCCTGCCGCAAGGCCGGCGTCATCGGCCTGCCGGTCGTCACCCCCGCCGTGCCCAACGACCTGGCCCGCCTGCGCATCGCCGTCACCGCCCGCCACACCGCCGCCGACATCGACTTCGCCGCCGACGCCTTCCTGACCGCCGCCCGCCAGAGCGGCCTGATCTGACCCGGCCACCGGCCACCCGACGGGCGAACGGAAGGAGAGCACCAGCCATGACGCCCCAGCACCCGCCCCAGCACCGCCGCGAGGAGATCGCGATCACCGGCATCGGCGTGATCAGCCCCGCCGGCCACACCGTCGCGGACTTCTGGCACACCGTCAGCGCCGCACGCTCCACCGCCACCGCCCTGACCGACCCCGAACTGGCCCGCCACAAGGTCAGACTGGGCTGCCGCGTCACCGACCTGCCCCAGAGCGCGGACCTGCCCGCCAAGGACGCCCGCCGCCTGGACCCCTTCGCCCACTACGCCGCCCTGGCCGCCCTCGCCGCCCACACCGACGCCGGCGCCCCCGCCCCCGAGCCCGGACGCAGCGCCGTCGTGGTCGGCAACGCCGTGGGCGGACGCACCACCAGCGACCGCGAGTCCGCCCTCTACACCGGCCACGGACCGCTGCGGGTCTCCCCGCTGATGCCCCTGGTCACCATGCCCAACGCCGCCGCCGCCCAGATCGCCATCCGCCTGTCCTGGAGCGGCCCGGCCCTGACCATCGCCACCACCTGCGCCTCCAGCGCCGACGCCATCGGCCACGCCGCCCTCCTCCTGCAGACCCGCCGCGCCGACGTGGCCATCGCCGGCGGCTGCGAGGCCACCCTGACCCCCGTCACCCTGGCCGCGTTCGGCAACCTCGGCGCCCACTCCCAGCGCAACGACGACCCCGCGCGCGCCAGCCGCCCCTTCGACACCGAGCGCGACGGCTTCGTGATGGGCGAGGGCGCCGCCTTCTTCGTCCTGGAACGCCTCGCCGACGCCCGCGCCCGCCGCGCCCGCCCCCACGCCCTGCTGGCCGGCTACGGCTCCAGCGCCGACGCCTACCACCTGTCCAACCCCCGCCCCGACGGCGCCGGCGCGGTGGCCGCCATGCGCGCCGCCCTGCGCGACGCCGGCCTCACCCCCGCCGACATCGCCCACGTCAACGCCCACGGCACCGCCACCGTCCACAACGACCGCGCCGAAGCCGCCGCCCTGCGCACCGTCTTCGGACCCCACGGCGTGCCCGTCACCTCCACCAAGGGCGCCATCGGCCACCTGATCGGCGCGGCCGGAGCCGTCGAACTCATCGCCGCCCTCAAGGCCATGAACACCCGCCTCGTCCCGCCCACCGCCAACCACGAGAACACCGAGGAAGGCCTGGACCTCGACGTCGTCCACACCGCGCCCCGCCCCGTCCCCGCCGGCGCGGCCCTGTCCAACTCCTTCGGCTTCGGCGGCCACAACTCGACCCTGGTGGTGACCCCGCTATGACCACGACCACGCCCACGCCCCTCGCCCGCACCCGCCTGACCCCCGCCCCGCAGCAGACGGCCGCCTACCGCGCCGCCGCCCGCACCGCCCTGCCCGCCCCCGCGCGCACCGGCACCAGCCCGGCCTTCCCCTTCGTCGCCGCCCACGCCCTCGCCCAGCACACCGTCACCGCCCTGACCGCCGGCGACCAGGGCTTCACCGGCGTCGTCCACCTCGCCCAGGAGATCCACACCCACACCCCCCTCACCCCGGGCACCGCCCTGGACGTGGCCCTCGAGGTCACCGCCGCCCGCCGCGAGGCCCGCGGCACCCGCATCGCCCTGACCACCCGCCTCACCGACCCCGCCACCGGCACCGAGAAGGCCCGCCTGAGCACCGCCGCCCTCCTGCTCGGCGCCACCGCCCCCACCCCCTTCGGCACCCCCGCCGCCACCGCCCACCCCGGCACCACCCCCGACACCGAACCCCACACCCTCACCCTCGCCCTCACCCGCGCCGACACCACCGCCTACGCCCACGCCTCCGGCGACCACAACCCCATCCACCTGGACGACACCGCCGCCCGCACCGCCGGCTTCCCCGGCGTCATCGCCCACGGCATGCACCTGGTCGCCCTGGCCGCCGAACACCTCACCGACCGCTACGCCGACGGCGACCCCGCCCGCGTCACCGCCCTCGGCGCCCGCTTCGCCGCCCCCTACACCCCCGGCACACCGCTGCGCCTGACCCTGCAGCCCTACGACCGGGCCACCGTGGTGCGCTTCACCCTGGCCACCGAGAACGGCACCGCCGTCAAGGCCGGCTGGGCCGCCCTGGCCCCCGCGACGGGGCGGTGAGCGCCATGACCGACACCACACCCGCCCCCGGCAGCGCCCCCGCCGCGCCCGGCACCGCCGGCAGCGCCCCCGCCGCGCCCGGCACCGCCGCCCCCGCCGCGCCCGGCACCGCCCCCGTCGAGAGCGGCGCCGCCGTGCCGCCGCTGGCGCTGCCCGACGCGATCCTCGCCCACGCCCGCACCCGCCCCGCAGCCCCCGCGCTGATCTGGCACGAACGCACCGTCAGCTACGGCGAACTGGCCGGCGCCGCCGAGGCCGAACGCGCCCGCCTGAACGCCCTCGACCTGCGCCCCGGGGAGCCGGTGGGACTGGTGGCCGTCAAGTCCCCCGAGGCGATCGCCCTGGTACTGGCCTGCCTGATCGAGCGCCGCCCCTTCCTGCTGCCCTCCCCGCAGCTGGCCCCCGCGCTGCTGGCCGCGCTGTTCGCCCAGGCCGGCGCCCGCCACCTGCTCACCCCCGCCGGCCAGGACAGCCCGCGCCTGCCCGCCCCGCCCCGCCCGGCCCCGGTGCCGACACTGGCGGCCGGCACCTCCTTCCTGCTCACCACCTCCGGCTCCACCGACCTGCCCAAGATCGTCCCGCTCGCCCAGGGCGGCGTGGACCGCTTCACCGCCTGGGCCCACGACACCTTCGACCTGGGCCCGGGGCGCACCGTGGCCAACTACGCGCCCCTCAACTTCGACCTCGCCCTCCTGGACGTGTGGGCCACCCTGGCCGCCGGCGGCACCTGCCTGCTCATCGACCCCGCCCAGGCCCTGAACGCCCGCCACCTGCTCGCCCAGCTGACCCTGCACCGCCCGCACGTGCTGCAGGCCGTCCCCCTGGCCTACGCCCTGCTCGTGCAGGCCGCCGGCACCCACACCGTGCTGGACAGCGTCGAGCACGCCGCGTTCACCGGCGACGCCATCGACGCCCGCACCCTGGCCGCCCTGCCCGCCCTGCTGCCCGGCGCCCGGCTGTACAACATCTACGGCTGCACCGAGACCAACGACAGCTTCCTGCACCGCCTGGACCGCCTGGACGCCGCCGCCGCGCTCCCGGTGCCCATCGGCACCCCGCTGCCCGGGGTGCGCACCCTCATCGCCGGCCCCGACGGCACCGCGCTCGCCGGGGCGGGCAGCGGCGAACTCTACGTCTCCACGCCCTTCCAGGCCGCCGGCTACCTCGACCGCTCCCGCGACGCGGGCCGCTTCACCACCCGCCCCGGCGGCGCGGGGCCCGGGCGGCGCTGGTTCCGCACCGGCGACCTGGTCACCCGGGACGAGGCCGGGCGCGTGCACCTGACCGGCCGCTCGGACTTCCAGGTCAAGGTCCGCGGGGTGGCCGTCAACACCGCCGAGGTCGAACGCGTGCTGCTCGCCCACCCCGAGGTCCGCGAGGCCGCCGTCGCCGCGGCCCCCGACCCGCTGACCGGCAAGCGCCTGCACGCCGCCGTCCAGCGCGCCCCCGGCTCCGCGCTCAACACCCTGCTGCTGCGCGAGCACCTGGCCCGCAACCTGCCGCGCGCCGCCGTCCCCGAGCGCCTGGCCATCCAGGACGGCCCGCTCGCCAAGACCGCCACCGGCAAGGTCGACCGCAAGGCCGTCCTGCCCGCCGCCCCCTGACCGGCCCGCCCCGGCCCGCCGCCCCCTGACCGGCCCGCCCCGGCCCGCCGCCCCGGCCGGCCCGCCCTGACCGGCCCGCCCTGTTATCCGATGCCGATCCGTAACGACAGCAAGGGAGTTGCCACCATGAGCAACATCGACCAGATCAAGCGGTTCCTGATCGAGGAGTTCCTGCCCGACGTCACCCCCGACCAGCTCGCCGACGACCACGACCTGCTCTCCGACGGCGTCATCGACAGCCTCGGCGTGCTCAAGCTCATCGCCTGGGTCGAGGACCACTTCGCCCTGCCCGTCGACGACACGGACCTGGACCCCAACAACTTCCGCTCCGTCACCGCCATCGACGCCTTCATCACCCAGCGCCGCGCCGGCGCGGCCACCGCCGCGGTCGGCGGCTGACCCCGTGCACCCCGCCCTCACCGCGCTCCTGGCCGGGCGCCCCGTCCCGCTGGAGGCCTGGCGCTCGTGGTGGGAGCAGCTGGAGCAGCGCACCCTGGGCCCGGCCCGCGACAGCGACCGGGCCCAGGCGGCGGCCCTGCTGGCCTCCCTGACCACCCGCCTGCCCGACCCGTCCACCCTGGCGGCGCTGACCGCCTCCCTCACCGAACGCAGCCCCGACCCCGGCCCGCCGGTGCCGGGCAGCGTCAACATCGTGGGCACCGGCGGCGGACCGGCGACCTTCAACCTGTCCACCGCCGCCGCCCTGACCGCTGCCGCCATGGGCATCCCCGTCGTCAAGACCGGCTCGCGCGCCTACACCAGCGCCGCCGGCTCCGTCGACCTGCTGGAACGCCTGGGCATCACCCTGAGCGCCGGGCCCGGCGCCACCGCCGACCACCTCGCCGAGCACAACATCGCCTTCGCCGGCCCGCACGTCTACCCGCCCCAGCTCACCCGCCTGGCCCGGATCCTGTTCCCGCTCACCCTCAAGCCCTTCGGCGCCTTCCTCAACACCCTCGGACCGCTGCTGGCCACCGTCCCCGTCACCGCCCAGCTCACCGGCGTCTCCCACACCGCCCCCCTGGACGCCCTGGCCGCCCTGGCCCCCACCGTGCGCGGGCGCGCCCTGTGGCTGGCCGTCAACACCGCCGGCGCCGACGAACTGCTGCCCTTCGCCGACAACACCCTGCACACCCCCGCCGGCACCGTCCACCTGCCCGCGGGCTCCGTCGCCCCCGCCGCCGGCACCCTGGCCGACCTCGCCCCCCGGCCCCAGGACCTCACCGCGCACTTCCTGGGCGCCCTCCAGGGCCGCGCCGGGCCCACCGCCACCCACACCATCGCCCTCAACGCCGCCGCCCTCGCCCTGGCCTCCGGGCGCCACACCCGCTGGTCGGCCGCCTACGGGCAGGCCCTGGACGCGCTGGCCGACGGCGCCCCGCGCGCCCTGACGGAGCGCCTGCGCACCCACCGCAAGGCGGCCGCCCATGCCTGAACCCCTCCTGCCCGCGGACGGGCCCGAACCCCTCTTCCGTGACGGCGAGCCGGGCCTTGCGGTGTTCCTCAACGCCGGCGACCCGCCCGGGGCACTGGCCCGCCTCGCCCACACCCTCGACGAGGCGGGCGTCGAGGTCCTGGAGCTGGCCGTCCCCTTCCCGAACTCGCCCACCGACGGGCCCGTCATCCGCCGCTCCGCCGCCCGCGCCCTGGCCGCCGGCACCACCCTGGACACCGTCCTGGCCGAACTCGCCGACCTCACCGCGCGCCTGCGCACCCTCAAGGTCGTCCTGCTCGCCGACTGGAGCCACAGCCTGCGCCACCGCGACCCCGCCGCCTGCGCCCGAGCCGTCGCCGCCGCCGGCGCCCGCGCCCTGCTCGTCCACGCCCTGCCCCCGCGGCTGCGCGCCACCTGGCAGCACGCCTGCGCGCAGGCCGGCCTGGCGCAGGTCACCACCTGCTACCCGGCCTCCCCGCCGCAGACCCTCACCGCCGCGGCCCGCGGCGCCGCCGGCGCCTACGTCTACCTCGTCGCCCACTACGGCCGCTCCGGCACCGCCCCCGGCACCGGCCACCGCGCCCTGGCCGAGACCGTCACCGCCCTGCGCCGGGCCGCCCCCGGCGTGCGGGTCGCCGTCGGCTTCGGCGTCAGGACCGCCGCCGACCTCGACGCGGTGGCCGCCGCCGGAGCCGACGCCGCGATCGTCGGCTCCGCCGTCGTCGCCCGCCTCGAACAGGCCCACCACGAAGGCCGCGACACCGCCGCCGACCTGCGCGCCTTCCTCACCGACCTCCGTACGCCCCGCCCCCCACGACCGGCGGGCGCGCACGGGAGCACCACCGGCACCACCGCAACCACCGCAACCACCACCCCCGCCACCGCCACCACCTGAGAGGACCCACCAGCATGCTGATCCGCGACCTCGCCGACGTGAAGACCGTCGAATGGGGCAACGGCCTCTCCCGCCGCTTCCTCCTCGCCTCCGACGGCCTGGGCTACAGCCTCACCGACACCACCGTCAACGCCGGCACCAAGTCCCGCCTGGAGTACCGCAACCACATGGAGGCCTGCTACTGCATCGCCGGCTCCGGCGAGGTCATCGACATGGACGGCAACTCCCACCCCATCACCCCCGGCCGGATGTACGCCCTCGACCTGCACGACGCCCACTACCTGGTCGCGAGCCCCGACGAGGACCTGCGCCTGGTCTGCGTGTTCTCCCCGGCCCTGAACGGCGACGAGGTCCACCAGCTCGACGCCCACTCCTCCTCCGCCTACTAGAGGCCCCCCGTCCGTCGACGTACGAGTCGTGTGCCGGCGCCCCCGCGCGCCGGCCCGCAACACCCCGGCCCTGGCCCACGCGCGGCCCGGGAGGAAGGCGGCAACTGCCATGATCCGCTGGAACGCCGACCAGAAGGCCCTGCGCGAGGGCCTGGCCCGCTTCGGCGACGACCTGAGCGCCGGCCACATCGAAGGCGACGAGCAGGCCGCCTTCTCCCACGACAAGTGGCGCCTGATCCAGAAGACCGGAATCCTCGCCCTGCCCTTCGAGGAGCGCCACGGCGGCCTGGACCAGTCCCTGCTCACCACCATGTACGTCCTCGAAGGCCTCGGCGAGACCTGCCGCGACGGCGGCCTCAACTTCTCCGTCACCACCTCCATGGCCTCCACCGGCGTGCCCCTGCAGGCCTTCGGCTCACCCGCCCTCAAAGAGGCCTTCCTGCCCCGCATCGCCTCCGGCGAGGCGATCGGCGCCCACGCCATCACCGAGAGCGAGTCCGGCTCCGACGCCATGCGCATGCGCACCCGCGCCGTGCGCGACGGCGACACCTTCGTCCTCACCGGCGCCAAGACCTTCGTCTCCAACGGCCCCGTCGCCGACCACATCGTCGTCTACGCCCGCACCCACCCCCAGGGCGGGGCGCTGGGCGTCACCGCCTTCCTCCTGGACCGCGCCATGCCCGGGCTGAGCACCGGAAACCCCATCAAGAAGATGGGCCTGCGCACCTCCCCGATCAGCGAGCTCTTCCTCGACGAGGTCCGCGTCCCCGCCGCCCGCGTCCTGGGCCGCGTCGGCGGCGGCTTCCTCGTCCTGGACCACGTGATGAAACGCGAGATCCTCTACTCCTTCATCGTCAACACCGGCGAGATGCAGCACCGCCTGGCCCGCTGCCTCGACTACGCCAAGACCCGGATGTCCTTCGGCAGGCCCATCGGCTCCTACCAGTCGGTCGCCAACAAGATCGTCGACACCAAGATCCGCCTGGAGACCGCCCGCAAGTGGCTCTACGACACCGCCCAGCGCCTGGAGGCCGGCGAGAACGTCACCGTCGACATGGCCATCGCCAAACTCCTCACCAGCGAGTCCAACCTCGCCACCTCGCTCGCCGCCGTCCAGGTCTTCGGCGGCAACGGCTACATGGCCGAGTACGGCCTGGAGAAGGACGTGCGCAACGCCGTCGCCGGCACCATCTACTCCGGCAGCAACGAGATCCAGTACAACCGCATCGCCGCCATGCTCGGACTCGGCAAATGACCGCCCCCGCCGCCGCCCTGGCCCCCGCCCGCCTGGGCCACCTCAAGGTCTGCGGCGCCCGCACCCGCGCCGACCTCGACCTCCTCGCCGCCACCGGCCCCACCCTGGTGGGCCTGTGGCACGGCATCCCCGGCGGCCCCGCCGACCTGCCCCCCCAGCACCTCGCCGACCTCGCCGCCACCGCCATCCGCCTGGGCCTGGAACCCGTCCTGGTCACCTTCCTCGACGACCCCCACCACCTCGCCCGCCTCGCCCGCGAGACCGGCATCCGCTGGATCCAGCTGCACGCCTACCAGAGCCCCGCCCTCGCCGCCCGCCTGCGCGAACAACTCCCGTACGCCGTCCTCGTCAAAGTCCTCCACCTCGCCCGCGGCCGCTGCCTGGAACGCGCCTTCACCCCCGCCTACGAACGCGCCGGCGTCGACCTGTTCCTCCTGGACACCGTCACCGACGACGGCCGCGTCGGCTCCACCGGCCAGAGCCTGGACCCCGCCGACGTCCACGCCCTGCTGCCCCGCCTGTCCATCCCCTTCCTCCTCGCCGGCGGCCTCAGCGCCCACAACCGCGACACCTACCGCACCGTCACCGACCACCCCCTCTACGCCGGCGCCGACATCGACACCGCCGCCCGCGACCGGGCCGGACACCTCACCCGCGAGGCCGTCACCGCCCTCGCCCGCGCCTGGCACCCCCGCCCCCAGGAGGCCCGCGCATGACCTTCATCGACGCCCTGCTCACCGCCCGGCGCCCCCTGATCACCGAAGTCAAACTCCGCGACCCCCACGGCGCCGACCTGCTCGGCCCGCGCACCGTCACCGACCTCGTCACCCGCTACGAGGCCGCCGGCGCCCCCTGCCTGTCCGTCGTCACCGGCCGCTGGTTCGGCGGCACCCCCCGCCTGCTGCGCGAGGTCACCGCCGCCACCGACCTGCCCGTCCTCCAGAAGGACTTCCTCACCCGCCCCGCCCAGCTCGAAGCCGCCCGCGCCCAGGGCGCCGCCGCCGTCCTGCTCACCGCCGCCCTGCTGCCCGCCGCCTCCCTGGCCCGCCTGGTCACCTGCGCCCTCGGCCTGGGCCTGACCCCCTTCGTCGAGATCACCGACGAACGCGAACTCGACCACCTGCCCGCCCCCGAGGACTGCGTCGTCGCCGTCAACAACAAGGACATCCGCACCCGCGAACGCGACCCGGGCGACCCGCAACGCAGCCTGCGCCTGCTGCCCGCCGTGCGCGCCGCCGGCTGCCGCGCCCCCGTCTCCGCCTCCGCCATCACCGACCCCGCCCAGGGCGCCCGCCTCCTGGACGCCGGCTACGCCGCCCTGCTGGTGGGCACCGCCCTGATGCGCAGCCCCGACCCCGCCGCCTGGCTCACCGCCCTCGACGCCGCCCGCACCGCCGGCACCGCCCGCACCGCCGGCGCCTGCGACACCGCCCCGGACACCGCCCCGGACACCGCCCCGCACGCCGCCCCGCACGCCGTCAGAGCCGGGGCGGCGGTGTGAACCCCGCCCTGCGCACCCGCTCCCTGGTCCTGGACGCCGCCGGCATCCCGCTCTCCGCCCTGGTCGCCGAACCCGAACACGGCGAGCCCAAGGCCGTCATCCTCGCCGTCCACGGCCGCGGCATGCGCGCCGCCTACTTCGCCGGCCCCGCCCACCCCGACACCAGCCTGCTCACCCTCGCCGCCGCCCTCGGCTACAGCGTCCTGGCCGTCGACCGCCCCGGCCACGGCGCCTCCGCCCACCGCCTGCCCCAGGGCCAGCTCATCGCCGACCAGGCCGCCACCCTGCACGCCGCCCTCACCGACTACGCCCGCGCCCACCCCACCGGCGCCGGCGTCCAGCTCCTCGCCCACTCCTTCGGCGGCAAGATCGCCCTGGCCCTCGCCGCCCACTGGCCGGGCGAGCCCGGCCCGCCCCTGCTCGGCGCCGACATCTCCGGCCTCGCCCAGCACTACGCCCCCGGCGCCTGGGAGCGCCCCGACGACCTCGCCGGCGGCGGCCGCCTCAACTGGGGCCCCCTCGCCCTCTACCCGCCCGGCACCTTCCACGCCGCCCGCACCCTGCTCACCCCCGTGCCCGCCCTCGAATCCCGCGAACTCGCCACCTGGCCCGAGCGCTTCACCGCCCTGGCCGCCCGGGTACGCGTACCGGTACGCCTCACCCTCGCCGACCACGAGGCCTGGTGGCGCCTGGACGCCCCCCACCGCACCGCGCTCACCGCCGCCTTCCCCCCCGGCCTGGCCCGCCTGGTCACCGCCCACCACGCCGGCCACAACCTCTCCCTGGGCCACGCCGCCCGCCCCTACCACCTGCGCGCCCTCGCCTTCACCGACGACTGCCGCACCCGCCCCGCCGCCCCCGCACCCGCCCACCCCGCGCCCGCACCCGCCCTCGCCGCCGTCTGACACCCCGCCGCCCGGCCCCCGCCCCCGCCGTGTGCCGCCCCGCGGCCCCGCAACCGGAGACGGGGGACGGGGGACGGGGGACGGGGGACGGCTCCCTCACCGAAGCCCGCCGGTGCGCCGGTGCGCCGCTTCCCCCGGCTCCCTCACCGAGGCCGGCCACGGCCACCGGCACCGGCACCGGCACCGGCACGGGCACGGCTGACGCCGCGCCACCGCCCGGCCCCACACGGGGTTCCGCCGCCGCCCGCGCCCACCGCACCGCGGAACAGGCATGGCGGGGCCGACGCACGGCCGCGCCGGGCCCTCACCGGGGCGGACGCCGCCCCGACCTCAGTCGAGTCGCTTGAGCATCCTGACCGAGGTCGTCTCGTAGCCGAGCGACTCGTAGAGGCCGCGCGCACCCGTGTTGAACCCGAAGACGTTGAGGCCGAGGGCATGGGCACCCTGGGCCCGGGCGTACTCCTCGCCCAGGACCATGGCCCTTCGCCCGAAGCCCCGGCCCCGCCTGTCGGCGTCGATCACGATGTCCCAGACCCACCAGGCACCGGCGTCACCACTCCTGTCCGGTCCGATCCAGAGGTAGCCGACGGCCTCCCCGGCGTCATCGACCACGTCGAAGACCGCGTGCCCCGGGCCCGGTGCGCCGGAGGGAAAGGAGCGGGCCATGCTCTCGTCGGCGTGCCGGCGGGCGTCCTGGGACGTCTGCCCCGCAGCGACAAGGTCTTCGACGTACTCGGCCCGACTGCGCTCGAGCCAGGCGGGGAAGAGCCGGGGGTCCAAGGGGCGGAGGGTGACAGGCATCCGACCGGCCTCCCACACCGCCGGCGCCGCAGCGGCACCCCTGCCGCCCCACGGCCGCGACCGCCCGTCAGCAGGGCGGACACCGCCCGGCCCGGACCTAGGAGTAGTACTTGTGCAGGTCGTCGGAGGCCATGGCGGTGCCGTGGTGGACGGCCCGGCTGGAGTAGGTGCTGCGCAGGTGGGCGGCCTGGCGGGTGCGCTCCAGCTCGATCAGCAGGCCCGCGTCGTCGCCGCGGGAGCGGCGGGCGCGCTCCCGCCGCGACAGCAGGACGGTGCAGCACACGACGGCGCCCACCAGCGCGGCCAGCAGCAAGACGACGGTGCCCAAGCGTCCCCCCGAGGACGGCCCCCGCGTGCGGGGGCGCTGACGGCCCCCATCCCGGAGCCCTGCACAGATCCTTGCACGAAACATCCCCGGGCGGCCGCCATCTGAGCGGATCTTGAGCAAGACCCGCCCCGCCCGCCCCCCGCGACGGCCAGGGCCCGCCGCACCGCCCGGACGGGCCCTACCGGCCGTCGTCGATCCGGTCGACGCTCCCGCCCAGGCGCAGGATCAACTCCTGCGGGTGCAGCACCAGTTCGACCACGAAGGCGGTCACGAAGGCCACCGGCAGCAGCAGGTGCACGTACAGGGCCCCCGTCAGCGCGCACCGCACCAGACGCAGTCCGGGGCGGGCACCGGGCGCGGCCCCGCGCCGCCGGGCCCGGGCGCCGCGTACGACGCCGATGCCCAGGCCCGCCAGCGCGCCGGCCGAGCCCAGGAACACCACAGCGGCCACGCCGCGCGGCCCGCACCCGGGGCGGGACAGCAGCCACAGGTCGCCCGCCGACGTGAGCGCCCCGAACAGCACCGCCTGGGCGGCGTCGCCGCCCGCGGCCCGCCCCGCCCGCCGGATCCACTGCACCCGTCCAGCATGGCGGCCCGCCCGCCCGGACCGAAACCCCTTGGACGGCAGGGGAGTCGGCCCGCTGCGAGGGGGCCGTCCGCACAAGGGCGGAGGGCGTGCGGGGCGGGTGCACCCCGGTCGCGCGGAAGCGGTTCGCGGCCGACCGGGCCGAACCGGCCCGCCACCCGCACCCGCCGGCCCCGGTCGACCCCGCCGCGGTGGACCCGGCCCGGCACGGGCGGGTCCGCCCGCCCAGCCCGCCGCAACCCGCCGAGGGCCGCCCCCGGCGACCACACCGGGGCCTTCCACTCGCCGCCCACGACAACCGGATGCGGCCCGGGCTGTTCCGCCTCGAGTACGACGAGGACGGCGCCCGGCCGCTCGGCCCGGCCGGGAACGGTTTCCGCTTCGTGGCGTCGGCGCCGGGCCGGCACCGCCGGCACTTCCGGCGCACCGGCGCCGACCCGGTCCCGCTGTTGTCCGAGCCCGTCGGGCGGCTCGCGCCGGCGACCTTCGACGGGAGTCGACCCAGCCAGTCGATCTCGGGTGCTCCTAGGATCGGGGGCATGACGACCAGACTCGTGCAGATCAACATGAAGGCCCGCGACGACGCGGCGCTCGGCCGGTTCTGGGCGCAGGCCCTCGGCTGGGGCGTCGACAGCGAGGGGCCGGGCGTGACCAACCTCGAACCGGTGGGCTTCTCCTACCCCGACCCGGTGGCCGTCTGCATCGACATCGTCGCCCGCCCGGAGCCCAAGACGGTGAAGAACCGGGTGCACCTCGACCTGGCCACCACCTCGCCCGCCCACCAGGCCGAGCTGGTCGCCCGCCTGCGCGACCTCGGCGCCACGCCCGCCGACGTGGGGCAGGGCGAGGTGCCCTGGACGGTGCTGGCCGACCCGGAGGGCAACGAGTTCTGCGTCCTGGAGCCCCGTGAGGTCTACCGGGACACCGGGCCGGTCGCCGCGGTGGTGGTCGACTGCGCCGACCCGCGGGAGATGGCCCGGTTCTGGGACGGGGCGATGGACTGGACGCTGCACGAAGTCGCCGACGACTTCGCGAGCATGCGCTCCGCCCGGGGCGTCGGCCCCTACCTGGAGTTCATCCGCACCCCCGACCCCAAGACCGGGTGGAACCGCGTCCACCTCGACGTACGCCCCTACCGCGGCGACGACCCGGCGGCGGAGCAGGCCCGGCTGCGCGCCCTGGGCGCCACCGACCCGGGCATCGACCAGTCGGGGATCGCGTGGACGGTGCTCGCCGACCCGGAGGGCAACGAGTTCTGCCTCCTGGCCCCCGCCTGACGGATCATCGGATCTTCGCAAAAGCCGCCTGCGGACTGCGACCGGCCAGTAGCATGATCATCGAGATTCGCTGTTCGCGGTGCTGCCGAACCCGCTGTTCCCGGACGCGACCACCCCCAGGGGCGCGCACCGGCGCGCACCCTTTCGTGCAGAAGGAGAACGGCATGGCCACGGGCACCGTGAAGTGGTTCAACGGGGAGAAGGGCTTCGGATTCATCGCCCAGGACGGCGGCGGCCCGGACGTGTTCGTCCACTACTCCGCGATCCAGGGCACCGGCTTCCGCAACCTCGAGGAGAACCAGGCGGTGGAGTTCGAGATCACGCAGGGCCCCAAGGGCCCGCAGGCCGACCAGGTCCGCGCGATCTGACCCGGCCGCCCCAGGCCCCGCACCGGCGACGAAGCCGGCGCGGGGCCTTCGCCGTGCGCGGGCCCGGGTGGTGCGCAGGTCGCCGCCCCGCACCGCCGAAGCCCCCACCGGCCGCGCCCCGCCCCCGCCCCGCCCCTCGACGGATACTTCTCACTGAGAGCTAAAATCGGGGGTATGGAGCCAGGAACCGCACCCCCCTCCGACGCCCCCCTCGCCGACGAGTTCTCCGCCCTCCTCGCCGGCATCCAGCGCCTGCTGCGCCGCCGCCTGCGCCGCGGCCTGGAACAGCCCCGCCTGCGCGGCGCCCAGGTCGAACTGCTGCGCCTGGTCATGGACAGCCCGGGCCTGCGGGTCTCCGCCGCCGCCGAGGAACTGTGCCTGGCCGGCAACTCCGTCTCCACCCTCGTCAACCAGCTCGCCGCCCAGGACCTGCTGCGCCGCGAGGCCGACCCCGCCGACCGGCGCGCCGCCCTGCTCTACGCCACCGGGGCCGCCGAGCAGCGCCTCGAGGCCTGGCGCGAGCGGCGCCGGGCGCTGACCGGCGAACTCCTCGCCGCCCTGCCCGAACGGGACCGGGCCGCGCTGGCCGCCGCCCTGCCCGCGCTGCGCGCCCTCGCCCGGGGACTGCGCGACCTGCCCGAGGAGGACCCGCGATGAGCGCACGAGCAGCCGGGACGCCGGCGGCCGCACAGGCCGTGGTGTGCCGGGGCCTGGAGTACAGCTTCGGCCACGGCCGCGGCAAGGCCACCCGCGCCGTGGACGGCGTCGACCTGACCGTGCGCACCGGCGAGGTCCTGGGCCTGCTCGGCCCCAACGGCGCCGGCAAGACCACCACCATCCGCGCGATCACCACCCTGCTGCCCGCCGGCCCCGGCATGGTGCGCGTCTTCGGCCACGACGCCGCCCGCCGCCCCATGGAGGTACGGCGCCTGCTCGGCTACGTGCCCCAGCAGCTGTCCGCCGACGCCGGGCTGACCGGGCGGGAGAACGTCGCCCTGTTCGCCCGGGTCTTCGACGTCCCCCGCGCCGAACGCGCCCGCCGCGTCGCCCAGGCCCTGGCCGCCGTCGACCTCACCGACGCCGCCGACCGGATGGCCGCCACCTACTCCGGCGGCATGGTGCGCCGCCTCGAACTCGCCCAGGCCCTGGTCAGCGCCCCGCGCCTGCTCGTCCTGGACGAACCCACCATCGGCCTGGACCCGATCGCCCGCACCGGCGTGTGGGAACGCGTCGAGGCGGTGCGCCGCGCCACCGGCATGACCGTCCTGGTCACCACCCACTACATGGACGAGGCCGAACGCCACTGCGACCGCATCGCCCTGATGGACCGCGGCCGCATCCGCGCCCTGGGCACCCCCGCCGAACTCAAGGACGGCATCCGCCCCGACACCCCCGCCGGTGCCGAGCCCACCCTGGACGACGTGTTCCGCCACTACGCCGGCCGCGACCTGGCCGACGCCACGGAAGGAGACTTCGGCGATGTCCGCCGTACCCGCCGCACGGCCGACCGCGTCGGCTGAACCCCCCGCCCCCGACCCCGACCCCGCCCCCGCCCCCGACCTGAGCCTGCTGCTGGTGCCCCCGCGCGCCCGCACCGGCTGGCGCCTGGTGCCCGCCCGGGTCGCCGCGATGTGCGCCGTGGAACTGCAGAAACTGCGCCACGACCGCACCGAGCTGTACACCCGCGCCGTCCAGCCCGCCCTGTGGCTGCTGATCTTCGGCGAGACCTTCACCCGCCTCAAGGCGATCCCCACCGGCGGCATCCCCTACCTGGACTACCTCGCCCCCGGCATCATCGCCCAGTCCGCGATGTTCATCGCGATCTTCTACGGCATCATGATCATCTGGGAGCGGGACTCCGGCGTCCTCACCAAACTCCTCGTCACCCCCACCCCGCGCGCCGCCCTCGTCACCGGCAAGGCCTTCGCCGCCGGCGTCAAGGCCGTCCTGCAAGCCGTCGTCGTGGTCCTCATCGCCGCCGCCCTGGGCGTCGCCATGACCTGGAACCCGCTGCGCCTGCTCGGCGTGGTGGCGGCGGTGCTGCTCGGCTCGGCGTTCTTCTCCTGCCTCTCGATGGCCATCGCCGGGATCGTGCTGACCCGCGACCGCCTGATGGGCATCGGCCAGGCGATCACCATGCCGCTGTTCTTCGGCTCCAACGCCCTCTACCCCGTCGACCTGATGCCCGGCTGGCTGCAGGCCGTCAGCACGGTCAACCCGCTCAGCTACCAGGTCGACGCCCTGCGCGGCCTGCTCATCGGCACCCCCTCCCACCTGCCGCTGGACTTCGCCGTCCTGGCCGCCGCCGCCGCGGCCGGCATCGCCGCGGCCTCCGCCCTGCTGGGCCGCCTGGCCCGCTGAGGCCCCACCGCAGGGCCCGTGCGCAGGGCCGGAACACGGCGGCGGAACCGCAGGGCCGGAACACGGCGGCGCAAAGACGACAGGAGGTGTCGGGATTCGCCGCGAAGGTGGGGGGAGCGGCCGGCGCGGTGACGGCGCCGGCCGGGGACCGCGTACGGACAAAGGACCCCCCATGCTCGAGACCCCCGACGACCTCGCCCGCCTCCAGGCCCTCCTGGACACCTCGCTCGCCCGCTCCACCGCCCACCTGCGCTCGATCGTCAACAGCGAACGCGCCCTCACCGCCCGCCAGGTCACCGGTGCGCTCACCGGGATGTGCACGCTCGCGCTGTCCACCGTCACCGTCCGGGGCGAGCCGCGGGTCAGCGGCGTGGACGGCCACTTCCTGCGCGGCGCGTGGCACTTCGGCACCGCGCGCACCGCCGCCAAGGCCCGCCACCTGGCCGCCCGGCCCGCCGTCAGCGCCGCCCACCTGCGCGGGGAGGACCTGGGCGTGTTCACCCACGGCACCGTGCGGACCCTCAACCCCCACGGCGGCCGGCCGGCCGCCGACTGGCCCGAACTGCTCCGCTACTTCCAGGACTTCTACGGCCGCGACACCTTCGACTGGGACCACGACGTCGTCTACTACCGGCTGCACCCGCACTGGATGGCCGCCTTCGCCCACGACCCGGGCGCCCTGGCGCTGTTGGACGACGGGCGCCGACCCGAGCGGTGAGGTGCGGCGGGTACGGCGACAATGGGAGGCCGGCCCGCACGTACGGCGGGCACCGGGGGAGGACGGGAGAGGAGGCCGGGGTGCGGGCGAGCCGGGCCGTCGCGCTGCTGCTGCTCCTGCAGGAGCGGCGGGCCATGACCGCCGCCGACCTCGCCGCCGAACCGGAGGTCTCCGAACGCACCGTGCAGCGCGACGTCGCCGCCCTCGCCGAGGCGGGGGTGCCGGTGTACGCCGAGCGCGGCCGCGCCGGCGGCTACCGGCTCGTCGACGGCTACCGCACCCGCCTGACCGGCCTGGAGCCCGCCGAAGCCGCCGTCCTGCACCTGGCCGGCCTGCCCGGCCCGCTGCGCGACATGGGCCTGGCCGGGCAGGCCCTGGCCGCCCGGCTCAAGGTCGCCGCGGCCCTGGGCCCGGCCCCCGCGGCCGCCGCCCAGCGCTTCCACCTCGACGCCCCGGCCTGGTTCCGCGAGGCCGAAACCCCGCCGCTGCTCGCCGAGGTGTCCCGCGCGGTGTGGCAGGACCGGGTGCTGCACGCCCGCTACGCCGCGCGCGGCGCCACCCGCCGGCGGCGCCCGGAGCCGTACGGCCTCGTCCTCAAGGCCGGGCAGTGGTACGTCGCCGCCCGCAGCCCCTCGGGGCGCGTCGGCTCCTACCGGGTCGACCGCTTCGAGACCGCCGAGGCCACCGCGGAGCACTTCGAACGCGACCCGGACTTCGACCTCGCCGCCTACTGGGCCACCGCCGCCCGGGAGTTCACCCGCGCCATGCTGCGCGAACGGGCCCGGGTGCGGCTCAGCCCGCCGGCCGTGGCCGACCTCGCCGTGCTGCTGGAGGCCACCGCCGCCGCCGACGCCCTGGCCGGCGCCGGCCCCCGGACGCCCAGGGCTGGGTCACCGTCACCCTGCCGGTGGAGGACTGGGAGATCGGCTACCGCGAACTCCTGCGCCTGGGCCCGGAGGCCGAGGTCCTCCACCCGCCCGCCCTGCGCGCCCGCCTCGCCGACGCCACCCGCCGCGCGGCCGCCCTCTACACCTGAGCGGCCGCGCCGGGGCGGGGGTTGCGCGCGGGGCCCGGGCGCCGGCCGGGCCCCGCGCGCGGGGAGGGGGGTCAGGCGGTGGTGGGGGACTGGGCGGTGAGGCCGGTGACGAGCTGGTCGCGGATGCGGGCCGGGACCTGGGGGGCGAAGCGGGCCAGGTAGTGGGTCAGGTGGCTCTGGTCGCCGACCAGGAACGGCAGGTCGAAGACCAGCAGCTTGCGCACCGCGAGCAGCGGCACGGGCGCGCGCAGCGGGCGGAAGGCGCCGTTCCACAGGCCCGGTTCCTCGCACACCGGGTGGAACTGGCCGATCATCAGGCCCTGTTCGACGAACTCGTCCTTGGCCTTGCGCTGGAGTTCGTCCAGGGCGGTGGAGTCGGCGCGGTCCAGCCGGGGCAGCACCAGCAGCACGGTGAGCAGCTCGCGGTCGCCCTCCTCGTCGAGGCGGGCCAGCAGCCGGTCGTAGTGCTCGCGCAGTTCGCCCACCAGGGCGGGCAGGTCGGCGCCGGTGCCCTCGCCGCCGCCGGCGTCGGCGTCGGCGACGGCGAGGTGGAACAGGCCGCGGCGCAGCGAGGGCTGGGTGTAGGGGCAGACGGGGCCGCTGCGGCCCAGGTCGGGGTGGGCGGTGGTGAGGAACTGCCGGGCCCAGTCGAGGACTTCGGCGGCCTCGGGGTGGGCGTGGGCGGCGCCGGCGTCGATCTGCTCGGCGCTGAACAGGCGCAGGGCGCCGCCGGCGGGGGCCGCGGGAACGGGGGCCGTGGCGGCGGGGGCGGTCATCGGGGGCCCCGCCACACCGGGTTCAGGCGCGGGCCGCCGGCGGGCAGGGCGATGGCCTCGCCGAAGCGGGTGAAGCCGGCGGCCCGGCTCAGGCGGGCGCCGGAGGGCGAGCTGGTCTCGGCGTAGACGGCCTGGCCGGCCCGGTCGACGCCGGTGAGCATGGCGGCGAGCAGGGCCTCGCCGGCGCCGGTGCGGTGGGCGTCGGGGTGCACGCCGATGAAGGCGAGGTAGTAGTGGGGGCGGTGGCGCGGGTGGCGGCGCGTCTGCAGGTGGGTGATGGCGGCCAGGCGGCGGGCGGACTCGGGGTTGCGGGCGCTGTCGACGGCCCGCTCCAGGGCGCGGGCGGCGGTGCGGTCCTGCTGGCGGGGGTCCTCCCACACCCCCGGCGGCAGGAACAGCAACGCCCCCTGGGGCGCGCCGCCCGCGTCGTCGCGGTCGTGGACGGCGAGGGCGCCGCCGTGGGCCAGGCACTGGTCGAGGTGGACGCGGAAGAAGGCGGGCAGCACGCGCTCGCGGTGGGCGGGGTCGGGGAAGGCCCAGCGGGTGAGCGGGTCGTCCTGGAAGGCGGCGGCCAAGGCGCGGGCGAGCGGCTCGGCGTCCTCGGCGCGGGCGGCTCTGACGACGGGCGCGGCGGCCGCGGCCGGGGCGGGGTCCGGGGCGGCGGCAGCGGCCGGGGCAGGGGCGGCGGGCCGTACGGGGGCGGGGGCGGTGGTCAACGCGGGCTCTCCTCGGCAACGGACGGCAGGGCGTCGGGAACGTTCTCGAAAGCGGCGGCACGATCGGCGCAGGCGTCGGAGCCGGCGTCGGAGGCGACCGCCTCGGCGGCCAGCGCCGCCACCCGCGCGTGCAGGCGCGGCAGCCACTGCTCGGCCTCGGGCTTGATCAGCACGCTGCGCAGCACCCGCGCCCCGTCGGCGTCGGCCGCCAGGCGCGGGTGGCGGCGGGTGAGGTCGGCGGCGTCCACGCGCAGCAGGCTCAGGTAGACGGGGTCCTCGCCGTCGGCCATGCCCGCGCGCAGCACCCGGTCGGCGGCCGCGTCCACGGCGCTGAGCGTGGCGGCGCCGGCGCGCGGGGTGGGGAAGTAGGTGACGATGTCCAGCTGCGGCGCCTGGTTGAGCGTCAGTTCCTCGCAGTCGTCGATCAGTTCGGCCCAGCGCAGGGCGGTGCGCCGCCCCGTCGCCAGCACCCGGCCCAGGCCGTCGGCGGTCAGCGGCAGCAGCTGCAGGGTCAGCCACAGGGCGGCGGCCGAGGCGCCGGCGCGCGAGCACTCCAGGCTGATCTCGCCCAGGTGCAGTTCGGCGTCGGTGAAGTAGGTGTACGGCGAGTCGTGGGCGAAGTGGCGCCCGATCGCCGGGTCGGCGAACAGCACCGCGCCGCAGCCGTAGGGCTGCAGGCCGTGCTTGTGCGGGTCGACGGTCACCGAGTCGCAGGCCCCGATGGCCTGCCACGGCGCCGGGTCCAGGCCCAGGGCGGCGGCCTGCGCGCCGTCGCGGCCCAGCAGGGCGAAGAACCCGCCGTAGGCGGCGTCCACGTGCACCCGCGCCCCGTAGCGGCGGGCCAGCGCCAGCACCTCGTGCACCGGGTCGACGGCGCCGGGCCCGGTGGTGCCGCAGGTGGCCACCACGGTGCCCACGCGCCCGGTGCGCAGCAGCTCCTCCAGCGCGCCGACGTCCATCCGCCCGGCGGCGTCCGCCGCCACCGCGTGGCCCTGGACGCCGAGCACGTGGCACATCCGCGCGTGGGTGTAGTGGGCCTGCGCGCTGTAGGCCACGCCCCGGCCGGGGTGGCTCTGGCGGGCCACGTACAGGGCCTCCAGGTTGGCGATGGTGCCGCTGGACGTCAGGTGCCCCACGTGCGCGGGCAGGCCGAACATGGCGGCCAGCGCCGCCACGCACTCGCGTTCCATGTCGCTGGTGGCGGGCCCGCCCTCGTAGGCGTGGTTGTTGGGGTTGAAGCGCATCGCCGCCAGGTAGCCCACCAGGGCCGCCGGGTGCGGGGGCTTGACCATCTGCCCGGCGTAACGCGGATGGAAGAACGGGTAGTTGTGCTCCAGGCGCTTGGCGAAGCGCTCGAACGCGGCGGCGAACTGCGCCTCGTCCACCGCGTTCACCGGGTGCGGGGTGTACGGGCCGAACCGCTCGCCCCACCGCTCGGCCACCTCGGCCGCCCTGGGCAGCCAGTACCGCAGGTCCACTGGGGGCCCTTCCTTCGTGTCCGCCGCAACCCCCGTGCGGGGCCCGGCTCTTGAGGGTTCTTCGAGTGCGTCCCGAGCCACCGTGACCGCCCCGGCGCAAGCCGCCCGCAACATCCCCAGCTCACCGCCGTCCGCCCGCGAACCGGCACCGGCGCACCGCGGCGCGCCCAAGCCGCGCCCCAGCGGCGCGCGAGGAGCCGCTGCTGCAATCGCCCCCGGACCAGGCCCCCGCACCGGGGGATGGCGCTTGGCCCGCGCGGGCCGGACGGGGAGGACCTGAGGCGATGGTGACCAGACGCAGGATGATCGGCGCCGCCCTGGCGACCGGGGGAGGGGTCCTGCTGCTGCGCGCCACCGTGCGACCGGCCCCGGCGGACGCCGCCCACACCGCGGACGCCGCCCACACCGCGGACGCCCACGACGCCCCGGGCCACGACGCCCCGGCGCACGACGCCTCGGCGCACGGCACCGCCGCCGACCCGGGCCCCGACGCCGGCCCCGCCCTGGCCCCCAAGTTCGCCGTCGCCATGCCGCTGGCCCCGGTGCTGAGCCCGGTCTCCACCGACGGCGGCACCGACACCTACGCCGTCACCATGCTCAGGTCCTTCGCCCGCGTCCTGCCCGGGCACCGCACCGAAGTCCTCACCTACAACGGCGCCTTCCCCGGCCCCGTCATCCGCGCCCGCTCCGGACGCCCCGTCGTGGTGCGCCAGACCAACCTGCTCGACGACCCGGTCTCCGTCCACCTGCACGGCGCCGCCGTGCCCGCCGACTCCGACGGCGGCCCGATGAACCTCCTGGACGCCGGCGCCCAGCGCACCTACCGCTACCCCAACGACCAGCCCCACGCGAACCTGTGGTTCCACGACCACGCCCACCACGCCGAGTCCGAGCACGTCTTCCGCGGCCTGTCCGGCACCTACCTGCTCACCGACGCCACCGAGTCCGACCTGCCGCTGCCCGCGGGCCGCTACGACCTGCCCATCGCCCTGCGCGACGCCCGCTTCGACGCCGCCGCCCGCCTGGTCTACCGCATGGACGACCCCGAGGGCCGCGCCACCATCCTCGCCAACGGCCGCCCCTGGCCCAAGGTCGAGGTCGCCGCCCGCAAGTACCGGCTGCGCCTGCTCAACTCCTCCAACCTGCGCTTCTTCTCCCTGCGCCTGGCCGACGGCGGCCCCATCACCTGGATCGGCTCCGACGGCGGCCTGCTGGAACGCCCCCACACCACCGACACCGTCGACCTCTCCCCCGGGGAGCGCGCCGACGTCGTCATCGACTTCTCCCGCTACCCGGTGGGCTCCAGCGTCGTCCTCACCAACTCCATGCCCCCCGGACCGGCCGAACACATCGGCGTCGTCCTGCGCTTCGACATCACCCGCGCCGCCCACGACCCCAGCTCCGTGCCCGAGCGGCTGCGCACCCTGCCCGCCCTGCCCGCCGAGGTGGCCCGCGAGCGCTCCGTCGTCCTCACCGTCGACGAGACCCCCGGGGCCGCCCCGCGCGGCATGATCGACGGCAAGGTCTACGACCCGAACCGGGTGGACGCGGCCGTCGCCTTCGGCACCTCCGAGATCTGGACCGTCTCCAACGGCAACAAGGACACCCCGCACAACTTCCACCTGCACCTGGTGCAGTTCCGCGTCCTGGCCCGCAACGGGCAGCCGCCCGGCCCCGAGGAGGGCGGCCTCAAGGACACCGTGCGCCTGCTTCCCGGCGAGAGCGTGCGCCTGCAGGCCGTCTTCGACTCCTACCGCGGCCGCTACCCCTACCACTGCCACCTGCTGGACCACTCCGCGATGGGCATGATGGCCCAGTTCGAGGTCGGCTAGAACGTACGGCCCCAGGGGCCCCCGCCCGGCGCGGGATCCCCGGGGCCGTACGCGTCAGGCGCCGTGGACGCCCTGGCCGGGCGTCAGGACCCCCGCCGGGCCGAAGCGCCTGGCCCGCTCCACCCGCTCCCACCGGCCCTCCTCCCCGTCCAGGGCCCACCGGTCGCACAGCAGCGCCCGCACCCGCGCCCGCGCCCGCAGCACCGGGCCCTCGTGCGGACGGCCCGTCACCGCCCGCCCGCCTGGCCCAGCCGGCGCTCGATCTCCTTCAGCTGCGCCACCGGGTACTCCCACATCCGGCGCTGGTAGGCGGGGGCGTCGGCGGGGATGCGCGTACTGGCGGCCCGCGCCTCCTCCAGCAGCGCCTCCCGCGCCCCGGGCCGGCGCGCCGCCCGGGCGCTGACCTCGGCCAGGTCCCGCAGGACGTAGGCCAGCCGGTACGCGTGGATGCCGGGGCTGACCGCGAACAGGATCCGGTAGACCCGCATGCCCTCCTCGCCCTCCAGGATCCGGTCGTTGTGGCCCATCAGCGTGATCCGCGCCTTCAGCACCAGGTCCGCGTGCACGTTCATGTCCCGTGTCCCCCTTCGTCGTTGCTCCCGTACGCACCCCCGCCCCCCCGGGCGCCCGGGCCGCGCCGCGGCGCGCACCGGGGCACGGCGGCGCGCCGCACCGGCCGCCCGGGAAGGCGGGCGGCGGCGCGCAGGCCGTCGAGGGGGAGTGGGTGTTGCACGAGTGTGCGGCGCGCGCACCGGCCGCGGCAAGGCGCAGGAAGGGTGTGCTGGGTCCTACCGAACCCTGGCCTGACCTGGCAGGATTGGGGTCGGCACCCTCCGGGGCCGGGGGGCGGAAAACCGGTTGCGCCCCACAGGGCGCGTGCGGCACGCTGATCGCGCAACGACCCCGGCGCGGTGAACACACCGGCGCCGTGGACACGTTGACGCAGTGCACGGGAAAGGGGAGCGCGCCATGGACACCAGCGGCAGTCGCCATCGCCCCGGCCCGCGCGCGTTCGGCTATCGCCCGGCGCGCTGAGCCCCCCGAGCGTCCCCTCTCCCGGCCGCGCGCCCTTCTGCGCCGCGGCCCGGGGCGTCGACGCGCCCCGGGCGAGCCGGGCACCGGAGAGCCCAAGGGCCTGTAAAGCCCCCGCTGCGGCTGTGGCGGTTCGAATCCGCCCTCGCCCACCCGCCGCGACACCCCAACCGCGACACCCACCGCAACACCCCGCTTAGCCGCCCCGCAGGTGGCCCAGTGGGCCCGTGCGGAATTGGCCCGGCACGTCCGGTCAATTCCGCACTACCGTAGGCACCATGACAACCGGAACCACCGCCACCGACCAGCCCGTGTCCCTCGCCCAGGCGCCGCTGCGCCAGGCCCGCAACTCCGCCGCCTTCTGGGCCGCCACCGGCCTCAGCCGCGGGCACGAGGTCATCCGGCGCCGAGGCTTCCTCGCCGTCGACGGCGGCGCGCGCGCCGGCCTGCGGATCCTGATCCAGGAGAGCGACCTCGACGCCGGCGAGGTCGCCGAGCTGAGCGAGCTGGCCCGCCGGGCCACGGGCCCGGTCAACGCCGAGGACCCGTTCGGCTCCACCGACCTGAGCCACCTGGACCTGCGCAGCTGGCAGATGCCCGTCATGCTGCGCCCGCCCGTGTCCGCGTCCGCGTCCGCGTCCGCGCCCGTGCCGGGCGGCGCCCCTGCCGTGGACGTGGTCCGGGTCGAGCGGGCCGAGGACCTCCAGGCCGCCGAGCTGGCCGTGATCGAGGGCTTCGAGCTGACCGCCTTCGAGCCCTACCGCCCCGGCGAGCTGTTCCCGGCGGCGCTGATCGCCCACCCCGGCGTGGACGTCTTCCTCGCCCGGCAGGACGGAGCGCCCGCCGGGGCCTGCGTCAGGGTCGTGGACGACGGCCTGGCCAGCCACTACTGGGTCGCCACGGCGCCGGCGTTCCGCTCGCGCGGCGTGGGCCGGGCCGTCATGCGCGCCTCCCTCGCCGACCTGGCGCAGCTGCCGGCCACCCTCACCGCCTCGAAGCTGGGCCGCCCGCTGTACGAGTCGCTGGGCTACAGCGTCGCCTCGCCCTCCACCTGGTGGGCCTCGCGCTGAACCCCGCCGCCCCGCCGGGCCCGCCGCCCCGCCGGGCCGGGCCGCGATCGAGGCGCCGGCGGCCACCGGCCCGTTCGCGCGCCCGGGGCGGGCCGAGTACCGGGTGACCGAGTGCGTGGCCACCGCCACCGCCCCGGCGCTCCAGGCGTACCGCCGGCCCCAGCCCGCCTCCTGAGCCCCCGCCGTGCCCGCCCGCGTGCCCCGGACCCGCCCGTACGGTTCGGGGCACGGTCGCGTTCTGGCTACGATCGGTGAGCGCGGGGCGAGGACGTAACGCGAGTATCGACGCGAGTTTCGTGGATTCGGCGGGAGTGGACGGATGGCACACGCACGGGCCGGGCAGCCGGCGCAGCCCGAGGACCTGGTGGACGTGGCACGGCTGGTGACGGCGTACTACGCGCTGCGCCCGGACCCCCAGGAGGTGGCGCAGCGGGTCGCGTTCGGGACCTCGGGGCACCGCGGCTCCTCGCTGGACGCGGCCTTCAACGAGGACCACATCGCCGCGACCACGCAGGCGATCTGCGAGTACCGGGCCGAACAGGGCGTCGCGGGCCCGCTGTTCCTGGGCGCGGACACCCACGCGCTGTCCGAGCCGGCGAAGGCGACGGCGCTGGAGGTGCTGGCCGCCAACGGCGTGCAGGTGCTGATCGACGCCGCCGACGGCTACACCCCCACCCCGGCGGTCTCGCACGCGATCCTGGCCCACAACCGGCGCAGCCCCCGGGCGCTGGCGGACGGCATCGTGGTCACCCCCTCGCACAACCCGCCGCGCGACGGCGGCTTCAAGTACAACCCGCCCAGCGGCGGCCCGGCCGGCTCACAGGCCACCGGCTGGATCCAGGACCGCGCCAACGAGCTGATCCGCGAGGGCCTGCGCGGGGTCAAGAAGGTCCCCTACGCGCGGGCGCTGGCCGCGGCCACCACCGGGCGCCACGACTACCTGGGCGCCTACGTCGAGGACCTGCCCTCGGCGCTGGACCTGGACGCGGTGCGCTCCGCGGGGCTGCGCATCGGCGCGGACCCGCTGGGCGGGGCGTCGGTGGCCTACTGGGGGTGCATCGCCGAGGCCCACCGCCTGGACCTGACCGTCGTCAACCCGGTGACCGACCCGACCTGGCGGTTCATGACGCTGGACTGGGACGGCAGGATCCGCATGGACTGCTCCTCCCCGGCCGCGATGGCCTCCCTGATCGGCCGCAAGGACGAGTACGCCGTCGCCACCGGCAACGACGCCGACGCCGACCGGCACGGCATCGTCACCCCCGACGGCGGCCTGATGAACCCCAACCACTACCTGGCGGTCGCGGTCGACTACCTCTACCGCCACCGCGCCGACTGGCCCGGGGACGCCGCCGTCGGCAAGACCCTGGTCTCCTCCTCGATGCTCGACCGGGTCGCCGCCGACCTGGGCCGCACCCTGACGGAGGTCCCGGTCGGCTTCAAGTGGTTCGTCGACGGCCTGCTGGAGGGCTCCATCGCCTTCGGCGGCGAGGAGAGCGCCGGCGCCTCCTTCCTGCGCCGTGACGGCGGGGTGTGGACCACTGACAAGGACGGCATCCTGCTGGCCCTGCTCGCCGCCGAGATCACCGCCGTCACCGGCGCCACGCCCAGCGCGTACTACCGCGACCTGACCGCCCGTCACGGCGCCCCCGCCTACGCCCGCGTCGACGCCCCCGCCGACCGCGAGCAGAAGGCCCGCCTGGCCCGCCTGGCCCCCGAGCAGGTCACGGCCGGCGAACTGGCCGGAGAGAAGATCACCGCGGTGCTCTCCCACGCGCCCGGCAACGGGGCGGCCATCGGCGGCCTCAAGGTGTGCACCGACAACGCCTGGTTCGCCGCCCGGCCCTCGGGCACGGAGGACGTGTACAAGATCTACGCCGAGTCCTTCCTGGGCGCCGGGCACCTGGGCCGGGTGCAGGAGGAGGCCCGCGCCCTGGTCGGCGAGGTCCTCGGGGGCTGAGGCGCCGACGCCCCGACCGCCCCGGTGCGCGGCCGGGGCCGGGGTCGCGAACCCCGGCCCCCGCCGCGGCCGTCGGGCGCGGGCCGCCCGTACGGCCCGTGGTGCAGGCCCGTGGTGCAGGCCCGTGGTGCAGGCCCCCGCGTGCGGCCGTCCGGCCCGCGGCGCCGCCGCCTCAGGCCCGGGGCGGCGCCCCGGCCCCCGTCCCGGCGCCGGCCCCGACCCGGACTCCGGTCTCAACCTCGGCCTTAGCGTGAGACTTCGTCCCGCTGCCGGCCCGCGCCCCCGCGCCCGGGCGCCGGTCGCGGGTGGTGGCCGCCGCCGTCGCGCACGCCACCAGTGCCAGCACCGCCGCCGCCAGCGGGAACCAGCGGGTGCCCAGCACCGCGATCGCCGCCGACCCCGCCACACCCCCGGCCGCCGTCCCCAGGTACAGGGCGCTGCTGTTCAGCGAGATCAGCAGCGGCGCGTTCGCCGGGTCGATCGAGGCCAGCCGGTGCGGCAGCGCCACCGACACCGCCCACCCCGCCAGCGGCACCACCGCCGCGTACGCCAGCGCCCCCGGCATGCTGCGCCCCAGCCACGGCAGCGCGGCGAAGGCGCAGGCGGCCACGGCGGAGCCGGCCAGCAGCACGGTGCGCACCCCGGCGCGGTCGACCAGGCGCCCGCCCAGCCAGCTGCCGGCCACCGACAGCACGCCGGTGGTGAGCAGGATGAGGCTGAGCCTGTCGGCGTCGCCGCCGGTGGCGCCGGCCACGGCGGTGGCGAGGTAGATGTAGACGCTCTGGAAGGCCAGGAAGAAGGCGAGGGTGGTGGCGGCGGCGCCGAGCACCCGGCGTGCGCCCAGCGGGGCCAGGCGGGCGGCCAGGGTGGTGGCGGCGGCGGGGGCGGGCAGGTCGCGCAGCAGGACGGCGAGTCCGGCGAGTGCGGCCAGGCCGAGCGCGGTGACCAGCCACATCGTCAGCCGCCAGTCGGAGCGCCCGACCCAGGTGCCCAGCGGCACGCCCAGCGCGGTGGCCGCCGTCATGCCGCCCAGCACGGTGGCCAGGGCCCGTCCGCGCCGCTCGGGGGCGACCAGGGCGGTGGCCACCGCGTTGGCGGTGGGGGTGTAGAGGGCGGCGCCGGCGGCGGCCAGCACCCGGGTGGCCAGCAGCAGCCCGTAGTCGGGGGCGAGGGCGCTGAGGGCGTTGGCGGCGCTGAAGACGGCGAGCGCGGTCAGCAGCAGGTGCCGGCGCGGCCAGCGGGCGGTGGCGGCGGCCAGCGGCGGGGCCAGCAGGGCGTAGCCGAGCGCGAAGACGGTGACCAGCTGGCCGGCGGCGCCCACCGACACGTCCAGGTCGGCGGCCACCGGGCCGAGGATGCCGGCCACCACCATCGAGTCGGTGCCCATGGCGAAGGTGCCGAGGGCGAGCAGGAGCAGGCGTACGGGCACGGTGGAGCCCCCCGGGGCGATCGTGTTGACTGTTGGACGGAGATAAAACAGTTTGACGCTCGCCAAACAATCAGGGATTGGTGGATGATTGTCAAACCATTCCCGCCGCCGCCCGCCCCGGGCGGGACCCGAGGACCGGAGCCGGACCCATGACCGACGACGAGCGGCTGCCCCAGCCCCCCACCGCCGACATCGACCTCGTCACGGTCCTGCACGCCCTCGGCGACCCCGTGCGCATGCGCCTGCTGCTCAGCTACGCCGACGGCGCCGAACACTCCTGCGCCCCCCGCGACCTGGGCCTGGACCACCTCCACAAGTCGACCGTCTCCCACCACATGCGCGTCCTGCGCGAAGCCGGCGTCACCACCACCCGCGTCGCCGGGCGCAACCGCTTCGTCAGCCTGCGCCGCACCGACCTCGACGCCCGCTTCCCCGGCCTGCTCGACGCCCTCCTCGCCTCCGCCCCGGACCCCGACCTGCTCCCGCCCCCGGCCCCGGTCCCGGCCTGAGGGACCGCGCCCGGGACGGCCCCGCCCGCCGCGTACGGTTGGGGCGACCGCAGGGAGAACGGGAAGGACGGTCCATGCCGATCAGGGGCGTGCTCTTCGACGTCGACGACACCTTGTTCGACTACACCCGCTCGGAGGAGACGGGCATCCTCGCCCACCTGCGGGACCTCGGCCTGCTGGAGCGCTTCCCCACCCCGCAGGCGGCCCTGAGCCTGTGGCGCGGCGTCATGGAGCACCAGTACGCCCGCTACCTCGCCCGGGAGGTCACCTTCCGCGGCCAACAGCTCGAACGCACCCGCCAGTTCCTCGCCCGCCTCGGCCAGGACGGCGCCGAACACCTCACCGACGAACAGGCCGGCGCCTGGTTCGCCGGCTACGCCGCCCACCGCGACACCGCCTGGAGCGCCTTCCCCGACGCCGCACCCGCCCTGCGCCGCCTCGCCCCCCACTACCGCCTGGGCATCGTCTCCAACTCCGACACCGAGCACCAGCTGCGCAAACTGCGCGCCATCGGCCTGCTCGAGCACTTCGGCGACGTCATCGTCTGCTCCGACCAGCACGGCGAGGCCAAACCCGCCCCCGGCATCTTCCACGCCGCCTGCACCGCCCTGGGCCTGCCCCCGCACGAAGTCGCCTACGTCGGCGACAACTACGCCCTCGACGCCGAAGGCGCCCGCGCCGCCGGCCTGCACGCCTTCTGGCTCGACCGCGCCGCCACCCCCGCCCCCGCCGCCGAGGGCATCCACGTGATCCACACCCTGCACGCCCTCGCCCAGGCCCTGCCCACCCCGCCCCTGCCCACCCCGCCCCCGCGGCCCTGCGACCACCCCCTCGCCCCGGCCGGCGGACACGACGGCCCGCCGGGCGCGGTCCCCGACCCCCGATGACCCGGCCCGCCGCACGGGAAGCCGGCCGGGTCAGGCGCCGAAGAGGGCGCGGCAGGCGGGGGTGAGGCCGGTAACGGCGACCGGGACGGGTGGGCCCTGCCAGTGGTCGCGGGACAGGCGCAGGCGCTGGGACTCCACGACCTCGCCGTCCAGCACGTCGCGGGTGATGCCGTCGAGCCGGTAGCCGAGCTTGCGGGAGACCGCCAGCGAGGAGTGGTTGTCGGCGAAGGACACCGACGTCGCCGAGACCGCGCCCAGCTCCGCGAACGCCAGGTGGAGCATCGCGGCGCGCATCTCGGTGCCCAGGCCCCGGCCCTGGTGCTCCATGCCCACCCACGAGCCGGAGGCGATCTCGCGCCGCACCGCGAACTCCTGGCCCCGCATGTCCTGCACGCCCACCGGCCGCCCCTGGTGGAAGGCCACCAGGTCCAGGGCCCAGCGCTGCGCCGTCCAGCGCCCCATCCGCCGCCAGTGCATCTGCAGGACGTGCCGGGCGCGTTCGGCGGGCGGCAGCGCGCCCCACGGGGTGAGGAAGGGCCGTTCGGTCGGCGGGTGGATGCCGCGCGCGGCGAGGTCCGCGACCTCGCAGAGCTCGTCCTCGGCGGGCAGGCGCAGCTCCAGGCGGGGTGTGGTGACGCGCAGGCCCTTCAGCGGCCAGTGGTCGGTGATCATCGGGACAGTGTGCCGGGGCCGGCCGCCGCCCGCACCCGCGTTTCTCCGCACCGGCGCCCGCTCGCCGCCCGCTGCGCCGCCGGCCCCGCCACCGCGCGCCCGGTCCGCGCGGGGCCGCCCGGGTCGGGCGCCGGGGCCCGGCGGCTCAGGCCCCGGCGAAGGCGGCGATGTCCGCCAGCGGCGGGTGGTAGCCGTCGGTGGTGTCCACGTGCAGCTGCGGCACGGGCAGCGACAGCGGGGTGAAGTCGTCCAGCAGGTTGCCCGGCCCGGGCGGGGCGGCGAGCAGGGCGCGGTCGGCGTGGGCGGCGCGGTGGCCGCCGGCGGCCAGGCGTTCGGCGATGCGGCGCCGGGCCAGGTCCGGGTCCACCCGGCAGTGCACGACGCGCAGCCGGGTGCGGGCGGCGAGCGGTTCCAGGCCGGGGCGCCAGAGGCGGTCCTGGTAGGCGGCCTCGGCGACCACGCTGACCCCGGCGTCCACCAGCACGCCCAGCACGGCGAAGAAGGCGTCGCGCACCGCCAGGTCGGGGGAGGGCGTACGGGTGCCCGCGTGCAGCAGGCCCTCCTTGACCTCGTCCCGGACGAGCGCCGGGCAGCCGACGGCCCGGGCCAGGGCGTGCGCCAGCGTCGTCTTGCCGCTGCCCGGCCCGCCGCTCACCACGATCAGCACCGTCCGCCTCCCGTCCACCGCGCCCGTGCCGTCCGCCCGTCGGGGCTTCGTACCCGAAACCTACGGCGCCCGGGGCCCGTCGGGCCCGGGAACGGACCGACCCGCCCCGGCGGCGCGCAGCCGCACGGGCCCCTGTCCGAGGGAGGGGAGCGTCCGGGCGTCCTCCGCGCGCCCATGCACGGGGCCCGCAGGGCGGGCGCATCGTCGTCCACCACCCGCGCACACCCGAACCTGCGCGCCGGCGCGCACCGCTGACCCCTCGTCGGACAGATGCGACAGGAGTGGGCGAGGTGCGCGGAACCGACCTGCTGATCCCGGGCATCGAGGACGGCCCCGCAGGAGGGTGGGCGGCGGGGCGCTGCGCCGCCCGGGCCGGGTTCAGGCCAGGGCGGCGGTCAGCCGCCGGGCCAGGGTGTCGTAGGGCCGGCAGTCGACCACCGGCAGGCCCAGGGCGCGGGCCCGGTCGGCGAGCCAGTGGGAGTAGCGGGCGCTGACGGCGGCGCGGGCGTCCTGGGGGCCGGCCCCGGGTTCGCGGCGGGCGTAGTTGGCGCCGATGCGCCGCGGGTCGCCCTCGTGGAGGAAGACCGCGCGCAGGCACCGGCCGTGGGCGGCGGCCTCGGCGGCGGCGCGCGCGGCGGCCGCGGGGGTGAGGTAGTCGCCTTCGACGACGGCGGGCACGTCCACGCTCAGGCGGTTGCGCACGACGCCGAGCAGGGCCTCGTCCAGGGCGTGGGCGGTGGCGATCTGCAGGTCCAGGACGCGGTCGGCGCCCAGCTGCCGTTCGGGGTCGCGGTAGGGGGCGAAGTGGTGCAGTCCGGGGTGGGTGGCCGCGGTGGTGGCGGCCTGGAGGGCGGCGACGACGTCGTCGAACTCGACCGTGAACGCGCCGCGTTCGGCGGCCAGGCGCTCGGCGGCGCGGCTCTTGCCGAGGCCGGAGGCGCCGCCGATCAGCAGGACGTCCCAGGGCCGGTGGTCGGTGTGCATACCGTCACATTAGAGGAGGCCGGTAAGCGGTTCCGGGGGCCGGCGGGCTCTGTGGGGTGGGGGAGGCGGCCCGGCGGGCGCCTTTCGGCCGGCCCCCGGCGTCCGGAAGCCGGCCCGAGGTCCGGTCCCGGTGCCGCCGCCCGCCCGCCCGCCCGCCCGTCCGTACCCGGTACGGGCGGGCGGGCGGCGGTGGACGGTCCCGGCGGGGTGGGTGCCGGCGGTGCGTCAGGGCCTCTCGCGGGCGGTGGCGCGGCGCACCGCCCAGGGCAGGGCGAACCACAGGACGGCGAAGATCAGCGCGATGACGGCGGTGATGGCCACGGCCGGCGCCGGGCCGAGGACGACGTCCAGCACCAGCAGGACGGCGCCGGTCAGGGCGCTGGCGAGCAGCAGCAGGCCGTACTGGGCGATGCGGGCGGAGACGTCGACGATGCGGGCCTTGCCGGGGTGGTGGTAGAGGCCGCGGTGCAGGGCGACGGGGGTGGCCAGGACGGCGGCGGCGACGACGGTCAGCAGCAGGACGGTGACGTAGATGTCCTGCTGGGCGTCGGAGAGTTCGGAGAAGCGCGGGGTGAAGGCGACGCCGAGCAGGAAGGCGAAGACGATCTGGACGCCGGTCTGCAGCACCCGCAGTTCCTGGAGCAGCTCCACCAGGCGGCGGTCGGCCCGCACGGCCGGGTTCTCCCAGCCCGGCGGCGGGGACGCGTCGGGGTGGTCGGGACCGGGGCCGGGGCCGGGCGGGGGAGGGGTACTCATGCGTCACATTGTGCGGCGCCGGGGGCGGGGGAGGGGGCGTCCAGGCGCCGGTGCCAGGCGGTGAGCAGGCCCTGGAGGGCGGCGGCCTCGTCGGGGGAGAGGTGGGCGAGCAGGCGGTGCTCGTTGCGCAGGTGGGCGGTGAACGCCTCGTCGATCAGGCGCAGGCCCGCGTCGGTGAGGGCGACCACGCGTGCGCGCCGGTCGTCCTCGGCGGGGCGGCGGGTGACCAGGCCGGCGCGTTCCAGGCGGTCGATCCGCTTGGTCATCGCGCCGGTGGTGACCATGGTGTGGGCGGCGAGTTCGCCGGGGGCGCGTTCGTACGGGGCGCCGGCGCGGCGCATCGCGGCGAGCACGTCGAACTCGCCCTCGCTCAGGCCGTAGCGCTGGTAGACGAGGGTCAGCTCGGCGGTCAGGCGGTCGGCGAGGCGGTGCAGGCGCCCGATCACGGCCAGCGGGGAGACGTCGAGGTCGGGGCGCTCGCGCCGCCACTGGGCCTGGATCAGCGCGACGTGGTCCGGGTGGACGCCGGCCCGGTCCTGCTGCTGGTGGTGCTCCATGGGGACATCCTACCCTTGGTAGCTTCCAGGGAAGCTATATTGTCTTCCATGGAAGCCAATACCCGGTGGGTGCTGCCGACCGCCCTCGCCCCGCTCGCCTGGGGCGCCAACTACTGGGTCACCCACGCCTACCTGCCCGCCGACCGCCCCCTGTGGGGCGCCGCCCTGCGCGCCCTGCCCGCCGGACTCCTGCTCCTCGCCCTCGCCCGCCGCCGCCCCCGCGGCCCCTGGTGGTGGCGCAGCGCCCTGCTCGGACTGCTCAACACCGCCGTCTTCTTCGTCCTGCTCTACCTCGCCTCCCAACTGCTGCCCACCAGCACCGCCGCCACCGTCATGGCCGCCTCCCCGCTCGCCATGCTCCTCACCGCCTGGGCACTGGCCGGCCAACACCCGCACCGCGCCCACCTGGCCGGGGCGGTGATCGGCCTGGGCGGGGTCGCACTCACCGTGCTCGGCGCCGCCGGCACCCCCGACCGGCGGGGCCTGGCGGCCTCGGCCGGCGCCATGCTGGTCTCCTCCGTCGGCTACGTCCTCGCCGCCCGCTGGCGCGAGGGCGCCGACCCGCTGGCCGCGACCGCCTGGCAGCTGACCGCCGGCGGCCTGCTGCTGCTCCCGCCCGCCCTCCTCGCCGAGGGCGCCCCGCCGCGGCTCGGCGGCACCGCCCTGCTCGCCTTCGGCTACGTCACCCTGGTGGCCACCGCGCTGGCCTTCGCCTGCTGGTTCGCGGGCCTGCGGCACCTGCCGGCCGGCACCGTCGGCCTGCTCGGGCTGCTCAACCCGCTGGCCGGGGTGCTGCTGGGCACCGCACTCGACGGCGACGAACTGGGCCCGCGTCAGGGGGCGGGGCTGGCACTGGTGGTCGCCGGGATCCTGCTCGGGCGGCCCCGTACAGCCCGTACGGCCCGTACGGCCGGGGCCGGGGCCGGGGTCGGGGTCGAGGCCGGGGTCGAGGGCGACGGCGCCGCCGGGCCCGCCGGCTTGCCGCGCCGGCGCGGCACGTGATCGGATGGCGGGCAGCATCGCGTGCCGGTGGCGGACCGCGCCAGGCATGGAGGTGCGGTACCGAAGGGACCGCCCACCCGTGGCCTCCCCGAACAGCAGCGGCCGAAGCGCCGCCCTCAGTCTCCAACTCTCCCAGGCCCACGGTGAACTGCGCCGCCGCCTGGCCGGCGTCCGTGCGGGACTGGGGCGTCGGACGCTTCCCGACGACTCGCTGCGCACCCACTGCCTGGCCTTCTGCACGGCTCTGACGAACCATCACCAGGGCGAGGACCAAGGCCTGTTCGCCGACCTCGTGCGGGAACGCCCCGACCTCGCGCCCACCGTCGCCAAGCTCGTCGAGGACCACGGCCTGATCACCGGCATCCTCACCCGGGTCCGCGACCTCGCCGAACGGGCCCTCGGCGGCCCCGAGGCGGACGTGGACGCGATCGGACGCGAACTCGACGGACTGGCCGCCATCATGGAGTCCCACTTCGCCTACGAGGAACGCGCCATCGGCGCCGCCCTGGACGCCGCGCCGCACATCGGGACGGGCGCCGCGGTGGAGGGCCGGCGCGGCCCCGCCCTGCGCCTGCGCAAGCCGGGGGCCCCGTGACCGCGCAAAACCCTTCGCGGACCCCGGCCCGCACTCCCTAGACTCACCACCGCGGCCGCACCCCCGAGGGTGCGGGCGACCAGACGACCGTGCCGACCGGGCAGACGACGTGAGAGGGGGCGCAGCGGCCATGCCGAAGCACAGCGCCGCCGCCCCCTCTCCCGCCTCGCGGTACGAGGTGATCCTGGTGTCCTCGCCCTTCCGGTGCCCGCTGCGCGGCCGGCACCGGAACAGCGCCGCCGCCTGAAAGCGCCCGACCTCACCGGCTCGGACCCCTTGCCGTCATCGATCTGACGGACCGTCATCCATTTTGGCAGCGGCACTGTGCCCAATCGCGCGCCCACCCGTAGCTCCACCGCCCCGAAAGGCACCCGGGCCATGCGCACCGACACCGTCGACACGAGCACCACCACCACGACCGCCATGACCGCCATGACCGCCGCGACCGCCGCGACCGCCGCGATCGCCGCCGTCCGCAACCTCGGCATCCTCGCCCACGTCGACGCCGGCAAGACCACTGTCAC
The DNA here is from genome assembly GCF_040303105.1 of Kitasatospora sp. NPDC096128. NCBI lineage: Bacteria > Bacillati > Actinomycetota > Actinomycetes > Kitasatosporales > Streptomycetaceae > Kitasatospora > Kitasatospora sp. NPDC096128. Next base: position 54,724 of record NZ_JBEOSP010000034.1, read on the forward strand.
CGAACGGATCCTCTACCTCACCGGCACCACCCACAAGCGCGGCGAAGTCCACAACGGCACCACCGTCACCGACTTCGACCCCCAGGAACGCGACCGCGGCATCACCATCTTCGCCGCCGCCGTCAGCTGCGCCTGGGCCGGCCACCGGATCAACCTCATCGACACCCCCGGCCACGTCGACTTCGCCGACGAGGTCGAACGCTCCCTGCGCGTCCTGGACGGCGCCGTCGCCGTGTTCGACGCCGTCGCCGGCGTCGAGCCGCAGAGCGAAGCGGTGTGGCGCCAGGCCGAACGCCACGGCGTGCCCCGGATCGCCTTCGTCAACAAGCTCGACCGCGCCGGAGCCGACCTCGACACCGCCGTCGCCTCCATCCGCGAGCGCCTGCACCCCCACCCGCTCGCCGTCCACCTGCCCATCGGCACCGAGGACGCCTTCACCGGCGTCGTCGACCTCGTCCGCCTGCGCGCCCTCACCTGGGACGACGACGGCACCGCGGCCGAGGGCCCCGTCCCCGACCACCTCGCGGCCGAGACCGCCGCCCGCCGCCGCACCCTGGAGGAAGCCGTCGCCGAACTGAACCCCCAGGCCCTGGAGGAGTTCTGCGCCCATGACACCCTGACCCCCGACACCCTCACCACCGCCCTGCGCGACCTCACCCGCACCGGCGAGGCCGTCGTCGTCCTGGCCGGCTCCGCCTACCGCAACCGCGGCATCGAACCCCTCCTGGACGCCGCCGTCGCCTACCTCCCCTCACCCCTGGACACCCCGCCCGTGACCGCCGCCGACCACACCCAGCAGCGCCACCCCGACCCCGAACAGCCCCTGGCCGCCCTGGCGTTCAAGGTCACCGCCGCCCCCACCGGCCGCCTCACCTACCTGCGCCTGTACGCCGGAACCCTGCGCAAGGGCGACACCCTGCTCGACGCCGCCACCGGCCGCACCGAGCGCATCGCCCGCATCCTGCGCGTCCAGGCCGACCGCCACACCGAGACCGACCACGCCCTGGCCGGCGACATCGTCGCCGTCATCGGCCCCAAGAACGCCCGCGTCGGCGCCACCCTGTGCGACGTCGACCACCCGATCCTCCTGGAGGCACCCGTGAGCGCCGAACCCGTCGTCACCGTCGCCGTCGAGGCCCGCCGCGCCGCCGACACCGACAAGCTCACCGCCGCCCTCGCCCGCCTCACCGACGAGGACCCCTCGCTGCGCCTGGCCACCGACCCCGAGACCGGCCAGCGCACCCTGTCCGGCCTGGGCGAACTGCACCTGGAGGTCGCCGTGGAGAAGGTACGCCGCGACGCCGGCGTCGAAGCCGTCGTCGGCCGCCCCCAGGTCGCCCTGCGCGAGGCCCTGGTCGAAGGCGTCACCGGCTTCACCCACCGGCACGCCAAACAGGACGGCGGCTCCGGCCAGTTCGCCCACATCGTCCTCGACGTCCACGTCCTCGACGCCCAGGCCGCCGACACCTTCGCCTTCGCCTCCACCGTCACCGGCGGACGCGTCCCGCGCGAGTACGTCCAGGCCGTGGAGGCCGGCTGCCGCGACGCCCTCGCCGAGGGCCCGCTCGGCGGCCACCCGGTCACCGGCGTCGCCGTCACCCTCACCGACGGCCTCACCCACCCCAAGGACTCCTCCGAACTCGCCTTCCGCACCGCCGCCCGCCAGGGCCTGCGCGAGGCGCTGCGCGCATCCCGGCTGCACCTGCTGGAACCGCTCGCGGAGGTGGGCGTCACCGTGCCCGAGGACGCGCTCGGCACCGTGCTGGGAGACCTCGCCGCCCGCCGCGCCACCGTCCAGGGCACCCACCCGGGCCCGGCCGGCACCGCCCGGGTGAGCGCGCTGGTGCCGCTGGCCGAACTCTTCGGCTACGCGGGCCGCCTGCGCAGCCGCACCCAGGGCCGCGGCACCTTCACCACCCGCCCGGCCGGCTACGCCCCCGCCCCCGCGACGGCCACGGCGGCCGGCGCGACGGCCCGCTGAGGCGCGGCCCGGCCCTGCCCCCTGGTCGGGGGCGGGGCCGGGCCCCGGGCCCTGCCCGCAAGAACCACCGGGACGCCGTCGTCACCGCCGTCGTCACCGCCGGCCCCGCCGACGCGCCCCCGCCGACGCGCCCCGCCGGCGCGCCCCCGCCGAGGGCCGCTCCGGGCGCCTGTGCCGGGGCCCGGGGCGGGGAGGATGTCACAGCGCCCCGGCCTGCGCCGCCACCCACGCCGACGGGTACAGCGGGCGCCAGCCCAGGTCCCGGCGGGCGGCCGCGGTCGACACCTGCCCCTCCCACGGGTCGAACTCCGCCGCCCGGCCCGAACCCCCGGGGTGGGTGAGGCCGTTGAGGGCGTGCAGGTCCCAGGCCGTCAGCGGGGCGTCGTCCGACACGTTGTAGGTGCGGCCCTCGATACCCGGGGCCACCACCGCCCGCCACAGCGCCTGCGCCACGTCCGCGTGGTGCACCACGGCCAGGCGCTGGTGGGCCGGCCAGGACGCGGCCCAGTGCAGCGACTGCGCCAGGTGCGCATCCCCCTCGCCGTACACGAACGCCAACCGGGCCACCACCAGCGGCAGTTCGCCCTCCAGCTCGCGCAGCCCCGCCTCGGCCTCAGCCTTGGACTGCGCGTACACGCCCCACGCCGGGTGCGGGGCCGGCCGGTCCTGCTCCACGGCCGGGCGGCCCAGCCCCCGCCCGTACACCAGGTTGGTGCTGGTGTGCACGAACCGGGCCACCCCCGCCTTCGCGGCCTCCCGGCCCAGCGCGACGGCCGCGTCCCGGTTCACCGCCCACGCCTGCTCGTCCGGCACCCCGCGCAGCGCCGCCGCGACGTTCACCACCACCTCGGCGCCCTCCAGCGCCCGCGCCCGGTCGCCCGGTTCGCACAGGTCGCCGACCACCGTCTCCACCCCCTCCAGCCCCAGCGCCCGCGCCTTGGCCGCGTCCCGCACCAGCACCCGCACCGAGCCGCCCTCGGCCCCGGCCCACCGGGCCAGGCGCGGCACCAGCCGCCGCCCCACCGAACCGGTCGCGCCCGTCACCAGGATCTTCGCCATGTGTTCTTCCCCTTCAAGGAGTTGCTCTCTCCGACGACCGCCACTGTGCCCGCCCCGACCCGGCGCCGACAGAGACCCGCCGATCCAGGGACTCCCGATCCCTGGCTGAGGCCGCCGGCCCGCGTCGCCGCTGCGCGCCGCGCGCGGCGGGGGCGGGGGCGGGGGCGGGGGCGCCTTCGGGCCGAGGGCCGGAGGGTCGGGGGCGGTGCCGCCGCTCCGGGGTGCCTGCCGGCCGCGGGTCGGGGCAGTGCCGGTGCGCGGGCGGGGAGTTCGGCGGCGGGCCCCGGGGCCGTCAGCCCGCGTCGGCGCTGCGCGCCGCGCGGCGTGCCAGGTGGACGACGAGTACCGTCAGGAGCGCCGCCCCGCAGGCGTACACCGGCAGCCAGAGCGTCGTCGTGGCGGCCAGGCAGTCGTTGACGGCGTGCCGGCTCCGGTCGTCCTGCGCGGACGCCAGTGCGCCGGCGCCCTGGCCGGCGAGGCCGCCGAGGGCGGCCTGCGCCTGCAGCGCCGCATAGTCGCCCAGGCGCGCACACTGGGCGCGGGTGCCCGGCATCGGCAGCAGCCAGGACCAGCGCTGCATCGCCGGGGCCAGGACGAGGGCCGAGCACAGGCCGACGACCAGCGAGTAGGCCGCCAGGCCCCGCAGGTGGCCGAACCCCGCGCCGGGCGTGCGGGCCGGCGGGGCGGCGAAGGAGAAGACCACGGCCAGCAGCGTCATGCCGAGGTAGGTGGAGAACCACTGCCACGAACCCGAGGCGAGGGCTACCGCCAGCACCCCGGCGAGCGCCGTGCCCAGCACCCCCGCCTGCGCGCCGGCCGTCCGGGCCGGGGCACTGGGGAGGCTGCGGTCGTCCACGGTCTCTCTCCTGCCTGCGTCCGGGCCCACCAGTGTCCGGCCGCGGCCCCGCGCGGGCCGCGCCGCCATGCCGCCCGCCCCGCCCGTTCGCCCGGTTGGCGGCCGCCCGGGCTCACCGCGCTCGGCCGGCCGGTCCCGTCGTCGCGCGCGGCCCTACCGCCGGTTCGAGCAGCGACAGCGTGCGCCGGCGCGCGTCGAGGCCGGCGCGGACGCCGACCGGCATCGGCAGATTGGGGCCGGCGTGCCCGAAGTCGACGTTGCCCAGGACCGGGATGTCACGCCCGCCCAGGACGTCGAGGACGATCTCGGCCAGGGTGGGGGACGCGCCGGGCTCGAGTCCGCCGATCTCGCGCGGAACGCCCACGACCATGCCGGCGATCCGGTCGAGGATGCCGCTGTGCCGCATCACCTGCAGGTAGCTCCACACGTACGACGCGTGGCCGCCCATCCCTTGATCTTCGCAGGGAATCCCGGCCTTCAGGCCGGGCGGGAATGCGATCCCTGGCCCGGAGGCGCGGAGCGCAGTGCGCATTGTCGGTGGCGTGTGGCATGTTGATCACATCGACCAGAAGGGGGTGGGCCGGATGATTCGTGCGTACAAGTTCCTCATGCGGCCCACCGTGGGCCAGGCGCAGGCACTCTCCGAGATGCTGCGGGATCACTGCTCCCTCTACAACGGGGCGTTGCAGGAGCGCCGCGACGCCTACCGGCACGTGTCGAGGACGAGCATCAAGTACGGGATGCAGTCGGCGCAGCTCAAGGAGATCCGGGCGTTCGATCCGGAGCGTCAGGGCCGTTGGTCGTTCTCGTCGCAGCAGGCGACGCTTCGCCGTCTGGACAAGGCGTTCGCGGCGTTCTTCCGCCGGGTCAAGTCCGGTGAGACGCCCGGCTACCCGCGGTTCCGGGGGGTGAACTGGTTCGACACGGTGGAGTTCCCGAAGGACGGGGACGGCTGCCGGTGGGATTCCACCCCGCACGACCCGGTGACCCGCGTCCGCTTCCAAGGTGTCGGGCACGTCAAGGTGCACCGGCACCGGGCGGTGGTCGGCAAGGTCAGGACTGTCTCGGTCAAGCGTGAGGGCCGTCAGTGGTTCGTCGTGCTGACCGCCGAACAGGAGCAGCCCGAGCCGCTGCCCGCGACCGGCTCCGTGGTCGGGATCGACCTGGGCACAGCGAACTTCCTCGCCGACTCCAACGGCGGGTTCGTCCCCAATCCCCGCCATGGCCGCAGTAACGCCGACCGGCTCGAAGCCGCACAGCAGGCCCTCGCGAAGTTCCCCCGCGTGCGCTGCGACCAGCGCACCGCCAACCACCGCCGGGCGGTGGCCAAGGTCGCGAAGCTGCACGGCAGGGTGCGCCGTCAGCGGCTCGACCACGCACACAAGACCGCCCTCGCCCTGGTCCGTGAGCACGACTTCATCGCGCACGAGAACCTGACGATCCGCAACATGGTCCGCACCGCCCGACCCAGGCCCGACCCCGACGAGCCGGGCGCGTTCCTGCCCAACGGAGCGGCGGCCAAGACCGGACTGAACCGCTCGATCTCCGATGCCGGATGGGGGGTGTTCCTGACGATCCTGCACGCCAAGGCTGAGAGTGCCGGCCGTGTGGTGATCGCCGTGGACCCCCGCAACACGTCCCGCCGGTGCCCGCAGTGCGGTCACACCAGCGCGGACAACCGGACCACCCAGGCAAAGTTCCACTGCGTCGCCTGCGGCCACACCGCGCACGCCGACACAGTGGGAGCCACCAACGTTCTACGGGCCGGGCTGGTCCGTCGAGACGCCAACCCGGCGTAACGAGAAGCCCCGGCGTTCACGCCGGGGAGGAGTCACCTCCTCCCAGAACAGCACCGCGCCGTCGAACCGTTCGGGTGTCAGCGCGAAAGGCGTCGCCTGCGCCAGCACGATGCGGTTGATCACCCCGCCGATCAGCGGGCCCTCGACACGGCCGGGACGCCAGCACTCCCACGACGGGGAGGCGGGCAGCGCGCCGATGGCCTCGGTGCCGGTCAGCAACCTGGAGTAGAGCTCCTCGAGTTCCGCCCGGCGCGCGGCGGGCGCGCACTGCCAGGCGCCGCCGAAGCCGGGGACGGCCATGTCGGCGTGGAACCCGACCAGGCCCGTGCGCGCGTGGAGCACCAGGTGCAGCAGCGAGATGTCGCTGTAGCCGAGGATCGGCTTGGGGTCGGCCCTGACCGCCTCGACGTCGATCAGGTCGAGGTAGCCGAGCGCGCTCTGACCGCCGTCGCTCGCGACGATCGCGCGCACCTCGGGATCACGCAGAAGTGCGTTGAGCTCCCCGGCGGTCTCCGCCGGCGTGGCCGCGCTCCACCAGCGGCGGCGTCCGGCTTCGAGCAGCGGCGCCCGACGCACGCGGAACCCCATCCGCTCGAACACGGCCACCGCCTGCTGGACGTTGGGCTCGTAGGCGGCCGGCAGCGGACCGGACAGCGATGCGACGACGACGAGGTCTCCGGGCCGCAGGGCACGCGGTCGAAGCAGCTGGGGCGGTGCGGAACCGGTCACCGGCGCAGTATCCCGGCACCCGCATCACCATGCGACACATTTACCGGACGTCCGGGCCGGCGGCCCCCGCCCTAGACCGCGCGCAGCAGCAGGCGGCCGTGGCGGAAGCGCTCGCCCTCGCCGGGCTCGCGCAGCAGCCGGGCGCTCTCGGCGAGGCCGGCCTCGCGGGCCAGGGCGGCGAGGGTGTCGACCGGCCAGCGGTAGGCGGTGGTGACCTTGTGGTCGAAGGGCGTCACCGGGGCGCCCTCGGACTCGAAGAAGCCCAGCAGCGCGTACCCGCCCGGGGTCAGCACGCGGCGGAACTCCGCGAGGTAGGCGGGCAGTTGCTCCGGCGGCGTGTGGATGAGGGAGTACCAGGACACCACTCCGCCCAGCGTGCCGTCGCCCGCCTCCAGCGCGCCCATCGAGCCGAGCTCGAAGCGCAGCCGCGGATGGGTGCGGCGGGCGATGGCGACCAGCGCGGGGGAGAGGTCGACGCCGAAGGCGTCCAGGCCCCGCTCCGTCAGCGCCGCCGTCAGGTAGCCGGGGCCGCAGCCCAGGTCGGCGACCGCGGCGGGGCCGGCCTCGCGCACCAGGTCGGCGAAGGCGTCGACGAGGCAGCGGTCCAGCGGCAGGCGGGCCAGGCCGTCCTTGACGAGGTCGGCGTAGCGCTCGGCCAGGGCGTCGTAGGCGTCGGCGGTCGCGTGCGGGTACGCCGACGACGAGGAGGACGACGAGGACGACGACGAGGAGGACGGCGAGGATCCGGGCACGGGGGACGACCCTAGTGCACTCCTCGGAGCGCTAGTCCCCCTTGTCACCGCATGCCTTCAAAACCTCCGACCGTGCCCGGCTTGCCTGACTGTCCCCAGCGTCTTGGGCATACCAATTTCTCAACAGGCTGTCTTCATATGTCTCAAGGTGAGATTTTATGTCGTAGTCAAGCTCTGGGAGATCCAGGGCATCTTTCGCCTGATTGATGACCTGCTGTCGATTCTGATATGTAGTATAGCCATTCGGCTCATACTTGGTGAGTGCGCCCTTCATCCACTCGCAGGCCTTGTCGTTCAATATTTGCGGAAGGGTTCCGAAAAACACCACCATTGCCAGCCCGACTGCGGCTGCTATTATTCCGTTCGCCGCCTGGCGGACGGTTTTCGGCGCAAGACCGAACAGGCGCCCGGGTACGCCGCTCGCACCGTCTCGGCCTTCGGATGGCCTCTGCTCCTGCTGCGGTGTACCGCGCGTGTCGACGGCAGCCACGGCAGCCACCGGCGCGGCAGGTGACGGTCGGTTGAGCAGTAGCCTCTCGACCCGTTGTTGCCGCTCGAGCTCTATGGCTGCTCTCAGGAACGGGTGGTGATCCTTCTTCGGCGCCAAGGCCTGGTGCCCGGTCTGCGGCCCACCGGGGTTCTGCGGGCGAGGAGGTGCGGCAAGCAGGACCGAAGCCGTCGAAATGCCGAGCCGCCGCTCGGGTTTCTTCTCCAGCAGCAGACGGACGACCGTTCTGAGCGGGTCACGCGCCTTCACGAGCGGTGGGGGCTCGTCCATCAGCACCGCGGACATGGATGCCATCGACGTCTCCCTCCTGAACGGGGAGATTCCCTCGACGGCCTGGAAGAGCGTTGCCCCGAGGGAGAAGAGGTCGCTGACCGGCAGGTCGGCCCGTCCCCGGATCCGCTCGGGCGCCATGTACTCCGGGGAGCCGATGACCGTCCCCGACGCGGTCAGCACCGTGTCGTTCTCGTGGCGGGCGATCCCGAAGTCGGTCAGAAGGATCCTCCCGTCGGAGGCCATCATGACGTTGGCCGGCTTGACGTCGCGGTGCGAGATACCGGCCCGGTGAGCGGCGTCGAGGGCCTCCAGGAGCGCCCTGGCCACCTTGAGTGCCAGGTCACGGGGCAACGGGCCGCGCCGCCTGAGGTATTCGTCCAACGAGCAGCCGTCGACCAGCTGCATCACGATCCACGGGCGGCCGTCGTCCACGACGACTTCGTGGACGGTCACGATGTTGGGGTGATCGCGGAGCCTGGCGGCACTTCGGGCCTCACGCGCGGCGCGCTTGAGGCGCTCGTCGTAGTCCTCCTCGAACTGCGCGGGCGGGAGCCAGATCTCCTTGATCGCGACGTCCACGCCCAGGACTTCGTCATGGGCCTTCCAGACGCGGCCGAAGCCGCCCGACCCAAGGCTGGAGAGCAGCCGGTACTTCCCCCCGACGAGCCGGCCAGGGCCTGCCTCTTGAGCCATCGTGTCCCCCGGGCTCTCGTGCCGACGAGCAATCGGGTTCGAGCGTACGCAGGGTGGACATGACCGGACCAGACACCGGCCCGACTCGGTCGGGATCGGAATGCGGCTGCCCGTGCCCTCCTGCACAGACGGAACATACGGACCACGGCCCTCGGCCGGTCCCGGGCAGGGCCGGCCTCCGCGAACCGGCCAGGTGATCATCTGTCGGACAGGCCTCGGCGGCCCGGGCCGGAACCCGGGACCGGCACTCCCTGGCTGCCGCCCCCGGCGCCCGCCATGCTGGACACCATGATCGACCGTGACGCCCTCGCCGACTTCCTCACCCGCTCCCGCTCCCGCCTCACCCCCGCCGACGTCGGCCTGCCGCCCGGCGCCCGGCGCCGCACCCCCGGGCTGCGCCGCGAGGAGGTGGCGCAGCTGGCCGGCCTGTCGGTGGACTACTACGCGCGGCTGGAGCAGCGCCGCGGCCCGCAGCCCTCGCCGCAGCTGCTGGCCGCGCTGGCCCGGGCGCTGCGGCTGGGCGAGGACGGGCGCGACCACCTGTTCCACCTGGCCGGCCACGAGCCGCCGCGCCGGCACGGGCTGCTGGCGCACGTGCGCCCCGGGCTGCTGCTGATCCTGGACCGCCTGCACGACACACCCGCCCAGGTGGTCTCCGACCTGGGGGACGTGCTGGCGCAGAACGCGATGGCCGCCGCCGTGTTCGGGGACGTCACCGTGCCGGGGCGGCGCAACCTGCTGCTGCGCTGGTTCGCCGACCCGGCCGGCCGGGCGCTGTTCCCGCCCGAGGACCACGAGGCGCTGGCCCGCGCCCACGTGGCGTCCCTGCGCGCCGCGCACGCGGCCCGTCCGGGCGACCGGCGGGCCGCCGAGCTGCTCGCCGAACTCCTGGCCACGGGGGAGGAGTTCGCCGCCTGCTGGGAGCGGCACGAGGTGGCGGTGCGGCGCAGCGGCCGCAAGCGGGTGCTGCACCCGGTGGTGGGGGAGCTGGAGCTGGAGTGCGAGGTGCTGGCGGCCGGAGGGCAGGACCAGCTGCTGCTGGTGCACACGGCCGCCGCGGGCAGCGAGAGCGCGTCCCGGCTGGAGCTGCTGCGGGTGGTCGGCGCCGCGGTGTGACGTCCCTCGCGTGCTGCTGCGGCTGCCGCCGCCCAGGGCCGGCTGCCCGTAGGCTGGGCGGGCCGGACGGCGGCACAGAACGTCACCGACGCGACACGGTGACACACCGATACACCGACAGATCGACAGAAGCGGGCAGGCAGCGGCAATGCAGTTCGACGACGACGGCGACCTCGACACCTCGCAGGTGGACGACCGGCGCGGCATCCCGGGCGGGAAGGTCGCCATCGGCGGCGGGGCGGTGGGCCTGATCGCGGTCCTGTTCGCGGTCGTCCTCGGGGTCGACCCCCAGCTCCTGGGCCTGTCCGGCGGCGGCGCCGGCAGCAGCTCCTCCACCACCGGGGTGCGCACCGACAGCGAGGTGCGCCAGTCCTGCACGAAGGGCGTGGACGCCAACAAGCGCCAGGACTGCCGGATCACCGCGGTCACCAACAGCCTCCAGGAGTTCTGGAGCGCCGAACTGCCGCGCCGCACCAAGGCCGCCTACAAGCCGGCCCAGACGGTGCTGTTCACCAACCGGGTCACCACCGCCTGCGGCCCGGCGACCTCCGCGGTCGGCCCGTTCTACTGCCCGGGCGACCAGAAGGCCTACTTCGACCTCGGCTTCTTCGACGAGCTGTCCAGCCGGTTCGGCGCCAAGGGCGGCCCGTTCGCCGAGTCCTACGTCGTCGCCCACGAGTACGGCCACCACATCCAGAACCTGCTGGGCACCATGCAGAAGGTCGGGGGCGACCGCCAGGGCGCCGACAGCGCCTCGGTGCGCCTGGAGCTCCAGGCGGACTGCTACGCGGGGGTGTGGGCGTACCACGCGACCAGTACTCCGCAGGCCTCCACCGGCCGCCCGCTGATCTCGGTCCTCACCGACCAGGACATCGCCCAGGGCCTGGACGCGGCGGCGGCGGTCGGCGACGACCGGATCCAGAAGCAGGCCACCGGCAGGATCAACCCCGAGGCGTGGACCCACGGCTCCTCCGAGCAGCGCAAGACCTGGTTCACCACCGGCTACCGCACCGGCGACCTGACCAAGTGCGACACCTTCTCCGGCCGGATCTGACCCCGCCGCCGCGCCCGACCGACTCCCTTACACCCCCGGGCCGTCCACGGCCCGGGCGTTCACCTCTCCTGCGCCCGGACCCGCCGCCGACCGGGCCACGACAGGCCTACCGGTCGTCAGAACGGGATGCGCCTGACAGGGGAACGCCTGCGAGTGCATCCTTGGAGCCACGCGGAACCCGATCGACATCGGAGGACGACATGGCCCTGGAGTTCCTGGGGATCTACCCGAACACGCCGGACGACGGCTCCCCGACCATCTGGCGGGACACGGAGACCGGGGACCTGCTCATCCAGTCGTACAAGGCCAGTGAGGCCGACATCCGGGCCGCCCAGGAGGTCGGTTCGATCCCTGGTCACACCACTGACATCCCGGACCACGAGTTCATGATCCGACTTCCCGAGAACATGATCCAGTTCATTCCCCGGCCCGAGAACGAGGACAACAGCGTTGACAACAGCGGTTCGTGAGCAGTTGGCGAAGGCCGAGCACTCTGCGGTGCACCTGGAGATGCGGGACAGCTACATGCTGGACGACCCGGAGTTCGTCGCCTGGCAGCAGGGCAAGCGGCTCGATCCGACCGACCGGGGTTCGTGGTGGCGGCCATGGCTGGACGTGGTAACCGAAGCGACCGGCCGAGGCGTCGCCATGCGTCGTCTGCGCGTGGTCTCCGAGCCGGTCACCGACTACATCCGGTACGAGTACGACGTGACGTTTCCCAACGTTGCGGCGGGTGAGGAGGTCCGATGGCTGCCACGCTCCCGCACGGGCGACCTACTGCTCCCCGGCCTGGACGGCTGGGTCATGGACGGCCGGGTGGTGATCCTGCACCACTTCACCGGCGAAGGCCAGTGGGCCGAGGCCAGGATGGAGGTTCGGGAGGACGCGGTGCTGGCCGCCCGGTACCTGGCGGCCTATGAGGAAGCCTGGGAGCGGGCCGTCCCCCACGCGGAGTACCGCCCCCTTTGACCGGCAACTGAGCACATGGCCGATTCGGCATCCTCAAGCGTCCAGCGCGCCCGGCAGGGCCTCGCGGACCAGCTGCGCGAGATACAGCGCGACGCCGGGCTCAACGGGCGGGACCTGGCCGTGGCCTGTGGCTGGTACCCGTCCAAGGTCAGCCGCCTGGTCAACGCCCGTACGCCTCCGTCCGAGGACGACATCCGGGCCTGGTGCCGAGCGTGTGGTGCGCCGGAGCGGGCGGCCGACCTGATCGCCATGCTGCGCGCTGCGGCAGGCATGTTCGTGCAGTGGCGGCGGATGGAGCGGGCCGGGTTGAAACAGGCCCAGGAGGCCCGGCGCCCGCTGTACGAGCGCACGCACCGATTCCGGTCGTACTCGTCGTGGTTGGTGCCCGGGTTGATCCAGACGCCCGGGTACACGGCGGCCGCGCTCCGGGCGATCCAGCAGCGCCGGGGGTTGACGGATGACGTACAGGCCGCTGTCGACGTGCGCATGGAGCGCCGACGGGTGCTCTTCGAGGGCGATCGGCGGTTCGCGTTCCTGGTCGAGGAGTCCGTCCTGCGCTGTGGCATCGGCGGGCACGCGGTGATGCGGGACCAACTCCACTATCTGACGACCGTCGGGGCACTTCCCAACGTGAGCCTCGGAGTCATACCCATGACCCCTGATCGCTCGCGCTGGCCGGCCGAAGGCTTCTGGATCTTCGATGCCGCCCAGGTCAACGTGGAGCTGATCTCCGGATACCTCACGATCACCCAGCCGAGCGAGGTCACGATGTACGCCGAGGCGTTCGCCGAGCTGGCCGATCTGGCCGTTCACGGTTCGGCGGTACGGGAGTTGATCACAGCTGCAGTTGAGACACTCGGGTGATCCCGGCGATCCCGCGTGGAATCCCGTAGAACTTCGCGGCGGTGCTCGTGGCCTGCTCCCTACTGTTCTGACTGAAAATCAGAGTTCGACGCCGCAGTGTGAGGAGGCATCAGTATGTGCCACGACCCGCCCGAGAAGTCCCAGCGGATGCCGCCCGGCCCCATTGCCGCCCGAGGTCTCCAACCCCCACAGCCCTGACGAGTAGGAGGACGGCACGATGACCACCGATACCCGCATGAAGCACAAGGGTGCGCCGAAGGACCCGCCGAAGCACCGTGGCAACCCCGCCCCGGAGCCGACGCCGCCCGCCCCTCCGTCAAAGTAGTTCCCGAAGCGGGCCCCTCCGGTGGCGCAGGGGCCCGCCCCGTTGGAGACAGGAGCCGGGGCTTGGAAACTCTTGAGCGGTTCGCGATCTCGTACGAGATGCGCCACTTCGCTGAGGTGAAATGGGCGCGCAAGGCCGAGCGCTGGTCGGTGACGTTCTACCTGCCCGGCGAGCGAGTGGGCACGGCGGAGGTCACCCGCGTGATCCCCGGCGTGACCCCGAACCCGCGCGAGGCACTGGAGTTGGACCCCGGGCTGCTGGACCGGATCCCCCGGGTGGTCTTCACCGAGTCGGGGGACCTGACCACGTCGGTGGCCGAGCTGCACCCCACCCTGCTGCTCCTGCTGGAGTCGGTGGAGGTCAAGGCGAAGTGGCGCGGCACCGGGGTGGGGATGGGTCTGGCCGTCACCGCGCTCCGCCGTCTGGCGGTGCCGGGGACGGTGGCGATCTGCTACCCCGCCCCGATCCACGACCACGGCCCGGACGAGCGGTGCAGCTTCACCTCCGAGGACCCCGAGGTCCGCAGGCCCGACGAGGAGGCCATGGCCAAGCTCCGGCGGGCCTGGGAGCGCCACGGGTTCGCGCCGATCGGCGACGGGGTGTACGCCCGGCGGATCGCGCCCTGATCACACCGTCCCCGGTGTGATCAGGGCGCTCGTGACCGCCGCAGTCGGGGCTCCCGACGCCGCTGCCCCGCCGCCTCGTTGAACCGAGGCGGCGGGGGAGGGCAGTCGCTAGCGCACCACGGGGATCGCCCCGGAGCGCCAGTCGGCCAGTCGCTTGCGGATGCTCGCCACCATAGGCAGCCCATCCGTCTCGTCCGGGGCGAACCAGGCCACCTCGTGGGACTCGTCGGACACCCGCAGCTGCCCGCCGACCGGACGAGCGAGCAGGCAGATGGAGAACTCCTGGCGGACCTCCCCGTCGTCGTAGGCGAAGACGTGCCGGGGGTCGGTGTAGGTGCCGACGATCCCGGTGATCTCGACGTCGATGCCGGTCTCCTCGCGCGTCTCCCGGATGCCGCACCCGGCGAGCGACTCACCGATGTCCATCCTGCCGCCGGGCAGGGCCCACATCCCGTTGTCGGTACGGCGCTGGAGCAGGATACGGCCCGCACCGTCGACCACGACGACGGACGCGGCCGGGACAAGGGAGTTCGCCTCGGGGGCGTCCGGATCGTCCTCGTAGTCACGCCTGGGCATGCTCTGCCGCCTCCGTTGTCGAGATCGTCCACACATCGCGTCCTGTCGCCCACATGCCCTCGACGTGACCGGCGAAGCGATCGAACACACCGTCGTCCTGGGCCCGCCGGAAGTGCATCATCGGGGCGTCGTGGCCGATCCTACCGGGCAGCAATGGCGTGACGATCATGTCGTCGTCGAAGCGGAAGACGCTGAGTGAGACGTGTGCGGTCTCGTATCGCGCCTCGATCGATGTGTCCCGCAGCTTCGCCAGTTCGGACAGCGTGACCTCGATCCGGGTCGACAAACTCAGGGGGACGTCCTCCTCCAGCTCGCGCTGACGGGTGACCGGATGGCCGGGCTCGCCAAGGATGAAGCGGGCCCGAACGCCAGCTGCTGCCTTCTGCCGAAGCAGGCTCCCGAAGTTTGCGTGCTCCAGCCACAGGAAGTAGTTGGTGTACCCGGCGAACGTCAGCTCCCGGGTCGCCCCCTTTATCAGCTGACGCCACAGCGTGGCTGGCGCCGCCGACCGGTACGGGTACATCTGCACCAACTCCCGATCCGGGCCCGACTTCACGAGCTGCTGTACGGATGGCCAGAGCACGGATTCCTCCTCGCCGAGGGCCCGGCTGGCCGCTGCGCGGTGTCGGGCGTGGGGCTCGCGTGCAGGGTTTGCGAGCCACCGGTCGACGGTCTTGGGGTCGACACCGCACACACGCGCGAGCCTGGACGAGGTCATGTTGGCACGAGCCATCGCGTCACGGAGTGGGCTGTTCACCGGCTGGCCTTCCACGTTAGGGACGTTTCAAGGTCTACCAGTCAGATGTCCCAAACGTCCCGCAAACGCGGTATGACGTCCCGTCAGTCCGCCCGACGATTCGAGCGTGACAAATGCCGCGCCGCCCATCCAGGGCCAGCTCCAGGCCGTAGCCCGGCCCCGCGCGTTCGCCGCCCGCCTCGACCCGCGGGTCGAATCCGCCCCCCTGGCCAGGCAGTTGCTCCGGGCCTACCTTTGCGCCCTCCCCGCCGGCGACCGCTACCGTGACATCGCCGAACTCCTCCTCGGTGAGCTCTTCGCCAACGCCGTCCAGCACACCGACGCCCCCGACGACCGCCTCATCGAGATCCGCTTCGCCCTCGCCAGCGGCCGCCTGCGCATCGAGGTCCACGACGCCGGAGCCGGGCGGCCCTTCGTCCGGTCCTCCATGCCGGACGAGGAACACGGACGTGGGCTGTTCCTCGTCAACGAGCTGGCGGAGCGCTGGGGTTGCTGCCCCCGGGCCGGCGGCATCGGCAAGTTCGTCTGGGCCCTCATCGCCCCCGCCCCCGCCCCCGCCCTCCTCACCGCCTGAAAGCGCGCCCCCCGATGCTGCCTCCCCTCCCCACCCTCGCCCGCCACGCCCTCAACCGGGGCCTCACCCCCGCCGAGGCCTACGCCGTCCTCGCCCGCCGCACCGGCGAACCGCTCCCCGCCGCCCGCGCCGTCTGCCTCGCCCTCTCCATCCCCCTCGCCGAGGCCACCATCCGCCTCAACGACTGCTACGAAGCCCTCCTCGCCGACCCCCGCCCGGGCGCGGAGGCCGACACCGGCGAACTCCTCGAAGCCCTCGGCGTCTTCGACCTCCCCACCACCCTCACCCCCACCGAACACGCCGTCGTCGACCTCTTCCTCACCGCCATCGACGCCCACGGCGCCCTCCGCGCCGGCCACCGGCACGGCCTGGCCCGCTGGTTCACCACCGGCAACCTCACCGCCGCTTACCTCTCCCTCGCCGCCACCCACCCCCGCCCCACCACCGGCGACCCCGCCCAGTACTGGACCACCCTCGTCCGCGCCGGCGAACTCCTCGCCACCAGCCCCGACCCCGACCCCCGCATCACCTACGCCCTCACCACCTGCCGCACCCACGCAACCGCCCACGCCACCACCCCGTAAGCACCAGAAGTCGACCCCACCGACTTCCTGAGCACCACGGCGTGGGCTCGCCCGGGCGTGCGGCCGCGCAGCTGCGCGGCCCCGCCGCCCGGTCGGGGCGGCGGGGCCGCAGTGGGGCCAACCGGCGGCCGGCAGGACAGCGCGGTGATCATGTACCGGATGCCCAGCAGGGACCGGCTTTCAGGGCATTCCGGCCACACACCCGCTGGACGTGAACCGACGGACGCGGGCCCCTCCGTCTGTGCGGAGGGGCCCGCCCCTTGAAGACAGGAGCCGGGCATGGAGCCCGTCGATCGGTTCGCGACCTCATACGAGATACGGCACTTCGCCGCGGTGGCGCGGCACCGGGGTGGGGATGGGACTGGCCGTCACCGCGCTGCGCCACGGGAAGTCGAACCCGCCGACTTCCCGCGCGCACGCCCGGGCTGCGCCCCGGAAATTCGGGTGGGCGGCCGGTCCGTGCCGTGCGAGGATGCCGGTCCACGGCAGGGGAGGCGGGGCGGCATGGGGCTGGACTACAGCTATGAGATCTTCGTGCCGCCGGGGAACGTGGGGAGGGCGCTGACCCGGCTGGCCGGGCTCGCGCCCCGGCGCGCTGAAAGGACGGCGCTGCCGGTGGCCCTGCCGGGCGGGGAGCGGGTGATCGTGCCGTTCACCTCGGGCTTCAAGAGCGAACCGGTCGACTGCTCGGCGGGCGGCACGCTCGCACTGGACACCTCGATCGTCTTCGCCGTCGACGACGCGATCCGCGAGTTCCTCCACGCCGATGTCGACCGGATCGACGAGCGGGGGCGGGTGTCGGTCGGGTACATCTACCTGACGGTCAGGTTCTCGCCCGCATGGCACCCGGACTTCGCGTCGCTGCAGTTCACGGCGGCCACCTCGGGCATGAGCCGGATG
This sequence comes from Kitasatospora sp. NPDC096128, assembly GCF_040303105.1. Taxonomy (NCBI): domain Bacteria; kingdom Bacillati; phylum Actinomycetota; class Actinomycetes; order Kitasatosporales; family Streptomycetaceae; genus Kitasatospora; species Kitasatospora sp. NPDC096128. The sequence continues at coordinate 71,719 of NZ_JBEOSP010000034.1, forward strand.
TTCGAGCGGTCGGCGAGCGTGCGGAAGGTGTTCACCGACCTCACCGCCGCGAGCGGGGGAGTGTGCTGCCTGCTCGACACCGAGAGCGAGGTCTTCGACCTCTGCTGGCTCAACGGGGAGACGGTCGAGGGCGAGAGCGTGCCGGGTGCCCGGTTCCCGCGCTTCCACGATCTGGTCGCCGCCTGGCGCGATCCGAGGGAGCGCAACGGCGGTTCCCCGCCGCCCCGTTGAAGCGGGGCGGCGGGAGAGAGGTCATCTGCCGGCGGCGCGGGTGCGGCGGGTGACGGAGTCCAGGACGACGGCGGCCAGCAGCACCGCGCCGGTGATCATGTACTGGATGGCCTGGGCGGCGTGGACCATGTCCAGTCCGGTGGTGATGGACTGGATGACCAGGATGCCCAGCAGTGCCGACCAGGCGTTGCCGCGCCCGCCGAAGAGGCTGGTGCCGCCGATGACGGCCGCGGCGATGGCCATCATCAGCACGTTGCCGCTGCCCAACTGCTTGTCGGCGGAGCCCTGTTGGGAGGCGTAGAACAGGCCGCCCAGGCCCGCCAGCAGCGCGGAGAGCAGGAACACCGACACCCGGATTCGGGCGACGTCGACGCCGGCGCGCCGGGCCGCCTCGACGCTGCCGCCCACCGCGAACACCTGTCGCCCGTAGCGGGTGCGGCGCAGGGTGAAGTCGGTGGCGACGACCGCGCCGAGCAGGACGACCAGGGACAGCGGCAGCCCGCGGTCCTGGTTGAGGGCGTACGCGGCGGCCAGGCCCGGCACCGCCAGCGCCCCGGTGCGCAGCGCGGTGTCGGCGGGCGGGCGGGCGGCCAGGCCTGCGGCGGAGCGGCGGCGGGCGGTGCGCAGTTGGGCGAGGAGGTGGAGGGCGGGGGCGAGGATCGCCAGGCCCCAGGCGTAGGCGATCTCGCCGTCGCCGAGGAAGGTGGAGTCCAGGCTCGCGATGATGCCGCCGTGGCGGTTGTTGACGGTGCCGCCGTCGCCCAGGACCCATTCCTGCAGGCCGCTCCAGGCGAGCATGCCGGCCAGGGTGACGACGAAGGCGGGCACGCCGACGCGGGCGAACAGCAGCCCGTGCAGCACCCCCATCAGGCAGGCCGCGCCGAGCGCCGCCGCGATGGCCAGCCACTCCGGCCACCCCTGGCGCACCGCCAGCACGGCGGCGATCGCCGAGGTCGCGCCGGCCACCGAGCCCAGCGAGAGGTCGATCTCGCCGAGGACGAGCACGAAGACGACGCCCACCGCGATCAGGCCCGGTCCGGCGATGAAGCGGGTGATGTTGGTGAGGTTGTCGGCCTGGAGGAAGTGGTGGGTGACGGACTGGAAGACGATCGCGATGACGACGAGTCCGACGACCACGGGCAGCGCGCCCAGCTCGCCGGAGGCCAGTCGGCGCCGGGCGGCGTCGGCTCGTCCGGTCCAGGTCGCGGCGGGCACGTGCAGGCGGGGGTCGGTGGCGCGGGGGTCGGGGGCGGGGGCGGTCATGCGGCGTCCTCCTCCTCGGCGCGCCGGGCCCGGCGGCGGGCGTGGGCGTTGTCGTCGGCGCCGGTGATGGCGGCGACGATCTGTTCCTGGCTGGTGCCGGCGACGGGGAACAGGCCGTTGTTGCGGCCCAGGCGCAGCACGGCGACGGTGTCGGCCACCGCCCGCACGTCGGCCATGTTGTGACTGATCAGGATCACGGCCAGGCCGCGCTCGCGCAGCCGCTCCACCAGGTCCAGGACCTGCGCGGTCTGCTCGACGCCCAGCGCCGCGGTGGGCTCGTCCAGCAGCACCACGGACGGCTCGCCGACCAGCGCGCGGGCGATGGCCACCACCTGGCGCTGGCCGCCGGACAGGGCGGCGACGGGGGCGCGCACGTCGGGGATGCGGATGGCGAGGGTGTCCAGCAGCTCGCGGGCGTGCTGCTCCATGGCGACCTCGTCGAGCAGGGCGCGGCGGCGTCTCTCCCGGCCGAGGAAGAGGTTGGCGATGACGTCGAGGTTGTCGCACAGGGCGAGGTCCTGGTAGACGGTGGCGATGCCGAGCGCGGCGGCGTCCTGGGGGCGGGCCAGGCGTACGGGCTCGCCGTGCCAGGTGATGGTGCCCTCGTCCACGGGGTGGACGCCGGCGATGGTCTTGACGAGGGTGGACTTGCCGGCGCCGTTGTCGCCGACGAGGGCGAGGACCTCGCCCGGGTGGACGGCGAGGTCGACGCCGGTGAGGGCCTGGACGGCGCCGAAGCGCTTGGAGACCGAGCGCAGCTGGAGGACGGGCGCGCCTGTCACGTGAACCACCTTGATCGTAGGGTGACTTGACGGACTTGACGGGCTACTTGAGGCCGGCGGCGGCGCAGGCGGCGGCGTAGTCGGCGGTGCAGATGTCGGAGGCCTTGTAGAGGCCGTCGGCGATCACGGTGTCCTTGATGTTCGCCTTGGTGACGACCTTGGGGTCCAGGAGCTTGGCGGGGATGTTCTTGTCGGTGTCGCTGTCGACGGTGGAGGCGGCCACGGACTTGACGTCCTTGCCCCGGAGGAGGTCGACGGCCAGTTCGGCGGCGCTGTCGGCGAGCGGCTTGTAGGCCTTGTAGATGGTGTAGGCCTGGTCGCCGTTGACGATGCGCTGGACCGCGTCCAGGCCGGCGTCCTGGCCGCCGACGGGGACCTTGATGCCCGCTCCCTGGAGCTGGGTGATGATGGCGCCGGCCATGCCGTCGTTGGCGGAGTAGACGGCCTGGAAGCCGTTCTTGCCGAGCTCGGTGACGGCGGCGGCGATCTTCTGCCCGGCGACGGTGGGGTCCCACTGCCCGGACTGCTCGTAGACGACCTTCTTGATCCTGCCGTCGAGGACCTTGTGCGCGCCGCTCTTGAACTGGGCGGCGTTGGGGTCGGCCTCGTCCCCGTTGATCATGACGATGTCGGCGTCCGGGGCCTGCGGGCCGAGCGCGTCCAGCAGGGCCTGGCCCTGGAGCTCGCCGACCTTCTCGTTGTCGAAGGAGACGTAGGCGGCGACCGGGCCGGTGGCCAGGCGGTCGTAGGCGAGGACCTTGACGCCCTTGGCCGCGGCCTCCTGCACCCAGCCCTGGGTGGACTTGGCGTTGAAGGCGTCCAGGATGATCACCTTGACGCCCTGGGCGAGGAGGGTGTCGAACTGCTGCTTCTGCTTGGCGGCGCTGCCCTCGGCGTTGTTGTAGAGCACCTTGCACTGCGCGCACAGGGCCTTGACCTTGGCCTCGATGAACGGGCGGTCGAAGGACTCGTAGCGCACGGAGGAGGCGTTCTCGGGCAGCAGCAGGCCGATGGAGGCGGTGTCGCCGGAGGCGGCGGAGTCCTTCTTGTCGCCGCCGGCCTTGCCGCAGGCGGCGGTCATGGAAAGGACCAGCGCGAGGCCGGCGGTCGAGACGAGGGCGCGACGCAGTAGGGCGTTCATCAGTGGCCTCTCCCTGGAGGCGCCGCGGTGAAGCGGCGCGGGTGGGGGGAGTCAATCCTGACCGCGTACATGACGTCAATAAGTAAAACCAGACTCGGAGAAGTCGCCTGCTATTCGTTATCTTCGTGAACGCCAACAGTTTTGACGACGTGTCAGCTCGCTGTCGCGGCCGCCGTCGCGGCCGTGGCGCGGTAGCGGCCCGGGGTGGTGCCGAACTCGCGGACGAAGGCGTGCGAGAGCGCGTACGCGCTGCCGTAGCCGACCTCGCCGGCCACCGCCGCCAGCGGATCCGTGCCCCGGCGCAGCAGGGCCGCCGCCCGGGTCAGCCGCCACCAGGTCAGGTACGCCATCGGCGGGCGCCCCGCCAGCGCGGTGAAACGCCGGTTGAGGGTGGCGCGCGAGACGCCCGCGCGGGCGGCCAGCGCCTCGGCGCTCCACGCCCGGGCCGGATCCGCGTGCACGGCGGCCAGGGCCGCGGCCACCACCGGGTCGGCCAGCGCCGCACCCCAGCCCCCGGCGCCGGGCCGACCGGTCCAGGCCCGCACCAGGTAGACCAGCAGCAGGTCGATCAGGGCCGGCACCGCGAGCCGCCCGCCGGGCAGCTCGGCGGCCAGCTCGGCGCCCAACAGGGCGACTGCGGACGCCAGTTCGGGGTGGGAGCCGCCGCCGGTGGGCAGGTGGACGACGGTGGGCAGCTCGCGCATCAGCGGATGGCCCGGGCCCTGGCCGAGGCGGTACTTGCCGCACAGCAGCTCCACGGCACCCTCCCCGCCGGTGTCCGTCCGGGGCCGGGCGAGCAGCGCCTCCAGCTCGGGCAGCGACCGCACCCGACGATGCGTCAACACGCCGTCGGACAGGGCGTGCCCGGTGCCGTGCGGCAGCAGCACCGCGTCCCCCCGCTCCAGCCGCAGCGGCTCACCGCCCTCGGCCAGCAGCCAGCAGGAGCCGGACAGCACCACATGGAACCCCGCACCCGCGTAGCCCGGGATCCGAACCCCCCAGCGCCCCGCCGCCCCCAGCCGTTCGCAGGAGGGGCGCCCCACCCGCACCGCGGCGATCGCATCACTGACCACGTCCATGACGAACCAGCATAGTGAGCCGATCAAGCATCCGGGCAAGCCGATGGAGCATTGAGGCGCTCACCCCGGCTCCGTAGGCTCGATCCGCAGACGACCGACACCAGCGGAGGGGCCGACCATGGAACGGATCGAACGGATCGAGCTGGGGGACGCGGAGATCATCCGGATCCTGGAGTGGCAGGGCCCGTTCGGGCCCGCCGCCCGGCTCGTGCCCGACCTCACCGAAGCCGCCTGGCACCGCGCCGGCACCGACCACTACGACCCCGTCGACGGCTCCGGCCTCGGCGCCCTGCAGACCTGGGCGATCCGCTGCGGCGGACGCACCGTCCTGGTCGACACCGGCGTCGGCGACGACCGCGAACGCCCCGGCACCCCGATGTTCCACCACCGCAAGGGCCGCTTCCTCGACCTCCTCGCCGAGGCGGGCATCCGCCCCGAGGGCGTCGACGCGGTCGTCAACACCCACCTGCACGCCGACCACGTCGGCTGGAACACCCGTGCCCGCGACGGGCAGTGGGTGCCGGCCTTCCCCAACGCCGTCTACCACCTGCCCGCCGCCGACCTCGCCTTCTTCGACCCCGCCGCCGCCCACCCCGCCCGCACCGACACCACCCTCGACCCCGCCCGCTGGACCGAATGGGACCAGGTCTTCGCCGACAGCCTCGCCCCCGTCCTGGCCGCCGGACAGGCCGCCCCCTGGAGCGGCACCCGCACCATCGGCGCCGGCCTCGTCCTCGAACAGGCCCCCGGCCACACCCCCGGCTCCTCCGTGCTGCGCCTGGAATCCGCGGGCGAGCGCGCGGTGTTCGTCGGGGACCTGCTGCACTCGCCGGTCCAGTTCGTCCACCCCTCCTGCAGCAGCTGCTTCTGCCTGGACCAGGCGCAGGCCGCCGCCAGCCGGCGCAGGATCCTCCAGCAGGCTGCGGAGCTGGGCGAGTTGGTCGTCCCCGCGCACTTCGCCGGCCCGGGCGCGGCCCGGCTGGAGCGCTCCGGGGCGGGCTTCGCCCCGCGCTGGGTGCGCTGAAGCCCGGGGCCGGTGCGCCGAAGCCCGGGGCCGGTGCGCCGAAGCCCGGGGCAGGTGCGGTGAAGCAGGGGCGGGGCGCCCGCCGCCCCCCGAAACGGCGGGCGCCCCGCGGCCGGGCGACCGTCAGGGACGGTCGAGGGTGATCGAGTCGATCGGACCCAGGTCGTAGTAGACGCCGTTCTGCGCCGGGATGTCGTACACGCAGTCCGTGCCGCCGTAGCCCCGGCACAGGTGGGCGTGGGCGCCGCCGGTCTGGTTGTTGAGCACCCAGTGGTTGCCGTACTGGCCGCTCAGGTTGTGGGCGCCGTAGCTCCAGTACACGGCACTGGGGGAGGAGGCGGGGTTCTGGTCCTGCGGGTAGACGCACACGGCGCCGGACGGGCAGCCCGCCCAGTCGCCGGTGACGGCGGCGCCGGCGCCGCCGGTGCCCACGGCGGTCAGCGCGGCGGCCGCGATCCCGACGGCGGCCAGGGCACGGGTGATCCTTCGCATGGGGTACTCCCTCGCTGGTGGAGCGGCCCCCGCGTCCCGGGCGGGGGCCAGTGCTCGCCAGCCTAGGAACGCGCGGGCGGCGGCGGTCCCTGACATCCGACAGGGGCGCGCCGCCGCCCCGCGGGCGCCGGGCGGTGGTACGCGCCCGGGTGCCTGCGGCCCGTCAGGGCGGCTCCGGGGGCTGCTCCGGGGCGGCCTCGGGGCAGCTTTCCGGGCAGCGGCAGCGGCCGCACCGTCGCCGGACGGCGGTGAAGGGGCCGACCGCGACGGGGCCCGTCGACGGCCTCAGGAGAGGGCCGGTCGCTTCAGGCGGAGTCGGCGCAGGGCCCGGCGCAGGGCCCGGTGGCGGGCTCGGTCGCGTAACGGCCCATCGCGTCGATGCCGGCCTGCGGCGTCAGCGGCCGGCCCCCGGCCAGCACCTCCTGGAGGTCCCGGAAGTACTGCACGTACAGGTCGGGGGTGAAGGTGCTGAGCATGACGGCGGGCCGGTCGCCCACGTTGGCGAAGGTGTGCGGGACGCCGGGCGGAACCAGCACGAACGTGCCCGCGGCGGCGTCGTGGTCCTGGTCCCCGACGGTGAACCGCACGGTGCCGGAAAGGACGTAGAAGCCCTCGTCGTGCAGGCCGTGACGGTGCTGCGGCGGCCCCTGGGTGTGCGGGGCGAGCACGGACTCGGCGATCGCGAGGCGGTGCCCGGTACGGCTGCCGTCCTCCAGCACGCGCATCCGCGTGGTGCCCAGAACGATCGTCTCGCCGTCACCGGGACCCACCACCGACACGGCGGGAGCGGCCCCTGACACGCTGGTCTTCGCTTCTTCGCTCATGCCCACCAGTGCACCGCCGGGCACCCGCCCGCGTCCAAGACCCGTCCCGTGCCGCCGATACCCGGCCGGTATCGTGGCAGCGTGGAGCTACGCACCTTGCGCTACTTCGTGGCGGTCGCCGAGGAACTCCACTTCGGCCGGGCCGCCACCCGACTGCACATGAGCCAGCCCCCGCTGAGCCGGGCCGTCAAGCAGCTGGAAACCGACCTCGGGGCGCCGCTGTTCACCCGCTCGCCCACCGGCGTCACGCTCACCCCGGCCGGCTCGGTCCTGCTCGACGAGGCACGGACCCTGCTCGAACGGGCCGACCGCGCCCGGGCACGGGTGAACGCGGCCGCCGGCACCGCGACCCTCACCATCGGCATCCTGGGCGACAGCACCGACCCGGCCGTGGGCCGGCTCGCCGCCGCCTACCGCCGCAGCCACCCCGGCATCGACATCCGCATCCGCGACACCGACCTGACCGACCCGACCTGCGGACTGCGCGCCGCACTGGTCGACATCGCCCTGACCCGGGCACCCTTCGACGGGACCGCCCTGGCCACGCGGGCCCTGCGCAGCGACCCGGTCGGCGTGGTCCTGCGCGCCGACGACCCGCTGGCCCGCCGCGCCGCGCTGCGCCTGGACGAACTGGACGACCGCCGCTGGTTCCGGTTCCCGCAGGGCACCGACCCCCTCTGGCAGTCGTACTGGAACGGCGGCAGGCCGCGCGAGGGACCGGTGGTGCGCGCCGTCCAGGAATGCCTGCAGAGCGTGCTGTGGAACGGCACGGTCGGCCTGACCCCGCTCGGGCACGACCTGCCCCCGGAACTGGCCGTGGTGCCGCTGGCCGACATGCCGCCGAGCCGGGTGGTGGCGGCGTGGAAGGAAGGCGACGCCAACCCGTTGATCCGCTCCTTCGTCAGGACCGCGACGGCCGCCTACCGCCGCTGAGCAGCCCTTTCCCGACCCTTCCCGGCCCTTCCCGCCCCTTCCCGACTTCCCGCGAACCGGTGCGGGCGTCGGTGTCGGTGCCGGCGCCTAGCCTTGCGGCCGTGACCGAGACCGAGACCGCCTCCGCCCACCTCGCCCGCGTCGACGAACTCCTCGCCGACCCGCGGCCCTTCCCGCCCCGGGACACCGACCACGCCACCGGGTGCGGCGGCCCCGGCTGGCGGATCGAGGAGCTGTACGTCAGCCGCCAGTTCTGGGACGACGAGTACGGCGAGGCCCGCGAACGGGAGTACGAGCTGGCCGAGGCCCGACTCGACGCCCTGGCCGGGGTGTTCACGGCCCGCTGGGGCAGCCCGTACACCGTCGACCTGTTCCCCTACCTGCGGGCGGCCTGTGACGGGGAGGAGCCCGGGTGCGAAGCCCCCGCACCCGTCACCCTGCTCTCCTGGACGGCCGTCACCCTGCACGTGTGGCCGCTGCCCGGCGGGCGCTGGCTGGGGCTGAGCGTGGGGCAGGAGGACAAGGAACTGCCCGTCGTCCTGTCCGCCGTGCTCTGCGACGGCCCCGCCCCGGCGCCCGCCGCACCCGACCCGGGGGAGTAGCGGGACGGCGGGCCGTCAGGTGGCGCAGCCGCGCACGAAGACGTCCGCGGCGCTGTCGGCGGCCGCCTTGCGGCACGGCCGCCCGGAGCCCGGGGGAAGCCGTCAGCCCGCCAGCGCCAGGCGCCAGTTGTTGGACCGGATGCGGTGGCCCGGCGGGTACTCGAAGGCCACCTCGCCGACCAGCTCGAACCCTGCCCGGCGGCACACCGCGTTGGAGGCCTCGTGCCGCACCGACGGGAACGCGTGCAGCCACTCCAGCACGCCCTCGCCCGCGGCCCGCCGCGCGCACAGCAGCAGCGCCCGCACCGCCAGCCCCCGGCCCTGGAACTCCGGCAGCACCGCGTACCCGGTCTCGTACACCTCCCGCCCCTCCCAGGCGTGCCGCCAGTACCCCACCGACCCGGCCGCCTCCCCGTCGAGCAGCAGCAGGAACATCCGCCCCACGCTCGCGTCGGTCATCGCCAGGTACCGCTCGTGCCGCCGCCGCACCTGCTCGCCACTCTCCACCCCGCCCAGGTGCTCGGTCAGTTCGGCCGTGTTCTGCCGGCGCAGCACCTCCAGCCCCCGCTCCCCGCACCACGGCGCGAGCGCCAGGGACCCGGGGGCGTCGGGGGCGTCGGGGGCGGTGTCGTTCGTCATGCCCCGCACGCTAGCGCCAGGCTCCGACAACGCCCGGCCACCCCGGCCCCGACCGACCCGGCCCCGCGCGCGCCGGCCCGCCCGCGCAGGAAGTCCACGGGGGCGACGTCCTGCACGGCCGGGCCGGCGCACCCGGCGGGGGCCGCCGCGGCGTGCGCCGGGGGTGCTCCCCCGTGCGCTCTTCCGCAGGCACCGCCGGGTCCACCACTCTGGGCCCGGACCGTCCACGGGGGCGCCGACGGTCCTCGTACGGGCCGTCAGGCCCCGAACCGGTCGGGAGTGCGGAAGGCGTATGCCCCAGGACGTCGAGTTCACGGTGCCCCTCGAGAGCCGGGTCAGCCCCGACCTGCCCCGGGCCCGCCGCCACCACCTGGCCTGGGTACGGGAGTCGGGCCTGCTCCACGGCGAGGAGGCGCTGCGCCGCTACGAGTCCTCCCGGGTGGCCGACAGTGCCGCGTACGGCTTCCCGGACGCCGTCGGCGACGACCTCGACCTCTGCTTCGACCTGCTCGGCTGGCTCTCCCTCCTCGACGACCGCCTCGACGACCGCCTCGACACCCGCGGCACCCGCGGCACCCGCATGGACGACGCGGTCGCCCTGTGCCAGGACCTGGTGGACCACCTGCGCTACGGAACCCGGCCGGCCGCGAGGACCGCACCCGCCGTCGCCGCCTTCGCGCACTGCTGGCAGCGGATGAGCCGCGGCATGTCCGAGGAGTGGCGCCGCCGCACCGTCCACGACTGGACCGACTACCTGGCTGGCTGGCCCACCCGCATCGCCGACCGGGCGTACGCCCCGCTGCCCGACCCGGCCGCCCACCTGCGCGCCCGCCGCAGAACGATCGGCCTGCGCCCGCTGCTGGCCCTGGCCGAGCGGGCCGGCCACTTCGAAGTCCCGCTGCCGGCCTGGTGCTCCAGCCACCTGGAGGGGATGAGGATCGCCGCCTGCGACGCCGTCATCGCCATGAACGAGGTCCACTCCCTGGAGCGGGACGAGGCCGCCGGCCGCCCCAACCTCGTCCTGAGCCTGGTGCGCCACCACGGCCTCGCCCGGCCCGAGGCCCTGCGGCAGGTCGGTGACACGGTCCGCCGCTCCGTCGAGACCTTCCTCCAACTGCGAGCCGGACTGCCGCAGTTGGAGAAGGACCTGGGCGGCGAGACGCCCGAGCTGGCCCGTTACGCGGACGCGCACGCCGCCTGGATCCGCGGCTACCACGACTGGGGCCGCACGGCCCCGTGCTACGCGGACGCAGGGCGCCCGCACTGAGGTGCCGAGGGCCGCGGGCGGCCCCTATCATGGGCGCGCCTCGCGTGATGATCACCGACCCCTGGGGGACTGCTGATGACCGGTACCGTCGTCGTGCACGCCGAGACGCCCTTCCTCGCCCTGTGGAGGGGCACGTTCGGCGTGGAGATCGACGGGGTGCGGGTCGGCAGTGTCAGACAGGGCGCCCTCGCGCGCTTCCCGGTGCCGGCCGGGGCCCACACCGTCCGGCTCGCCGCCTGGGACCGCGCCCGCTCCAACACGGTGGCCGTGGAGGTCGGCGAGGACCGGGAGTTCCTGGTCGCGGCCCGGGGCAGCGGACTGCGGTTCGCCTTCGCGGCGCTGCCCCTGGCCCGCGCGGCCCTGGTCCCCTGGTACTACGTCAGCGCGGTCGGACTGGCGATGGCCGCGGTCCTCTGGGCCGTCCCCGGGCTGCGGTTCCGGGTGCGGGCCGTGGGCGACTCCTACCTCCCGGCCGACCGGGACGCCGGTCCCGGCGAGCCCGGCGAGCCCGGGGAGGAGCACCGCGGCAACGGCCTGTGGTGGGAGTCCGACCCGGCCCTGGCCAAGCGCTTCCGAAAGGACACCGCCTCCTGAGGAAGCGGCGGGGCCGACGGCCTCCGATCCGGCGCCCCGCCGACCGCCTCGACCTCCTCCGTCGTGGACAACACCTCGACAGGGCAACGGTGTTGACGCCCTTGCGGGAGCGGACGGACATGGCGCGAACGGAGCCCGGGGGCCCGGTGCAAGCGACGCCCCGGCGGACGATCCTGCGCCCCGGCCTGGCGGGAGGGCGCAACGCGATATACCCTATCGCGATATAGCGTAAGTTGCCGTCCGCGCGCCGCCGACCCCGGCGCACGGACCGTGGACCCTGGACCTTCACCGAGCTCAGGACGGGAACCCGGAACCATGCCTGGAGAGATCTCGCCCGCCGGGAGCCCCCCGGGTGCACCGCCGACCCTGCGGGCCTCGCACGCGGACCGGGACCGGGTCGTCGAGGCGCTCGGCGAGGCGGCGGGCGACGGCCGGTTGACCGCCGAGGAACTGGACGAACGGGTGGAGGCCGCACTGTCCGCGCGCACCGTCGGCGACCTGGCCCAACTCACCGCCGACCTCCCGCCGGCGCCCCCGGCCGCCGGAGCGGTGGCGCAAGCCGGGGACGTCCTGCGGATCGAGCAGAAGTTCAGCAAGGTCCAGCGGGTGGGGCCGTGGGTGCTCCCGCGCCGGCTGGAGATCGCCGCAGAGTGGTGCAACGTGACGCTGGACCTCACCCAGGCGGTGATCACCCACGACGCCCTGCGGATCGACGTCGACATGCAGGGCGGCAACCTGACCCTGATCGCCGGCCCCGGCATCGTCGTCGACCCCTACGGCCTCACCCTGGAGTTCAGCAAGCTGAAGAACGACCAGGCCCCGGAAGGCCGGGGCGCGCCGGTCGCGCTGCGGGTCGAGCTGGTCGGCCGGAAGAGCTTCGGCCGCGTCGCCGTGCGCAGCCCCCGCAGGCGGCTGCTGGGCCGGCGCCCCGCCCCGCCGGCCGGGCCCTGACCCGGGCCCTGACCCGCCCCGCCCGCCGACGGCCGGCCCGCGCGCTCAGTCCTCGACCTTCTCCCGCTTGCGCCGCCCGGTGGAGCCCAGGCCGGTGCCCCCCGCCCGCTTCCCGCCCGCCGACGCCGCCTGCTTCTTGGCGTCGACGGCGCCGCGCAGCCCCTGCTGCGCGGCGGTGAGACGGGCGGCGAGGGCCGTGTCGGCGTGCCCGGTGACGGCGGGGGCGGCGGCGGCCCGGCCGAGCGCGGCCACCGAGTTGTCCAGGTACGCCTCCCAGTACTCGACGTGCCGGTCGGTGACGGCGGCCTTGCCGAGGTTGCCGGCCAGCTCCTCCGTGTAGGTCACGAGGTAGTCGACGGTCTCCTTCAGGTAGCCGCCGTCGATCCCGGTGCGGCCCGCGTGCTCCAGCTCCCACACATGGGTCTCGATCTCCCGCATCGGCTGCTGGAGCAGGGCGAAGGTCTCGTGCCCGGTGTCGCTCAGCACGTCCATGTAGATGTGCGGGTCGGCGCCGTCGGCGGCGTCCGCGTCGGGCATCAGCATGGCCTGGGCGGCGTGGATCAGCTCGTGGCGCAGCGTGCTGTAGACCACGGCGGGGCCGTAGTCGTCGAACAGGTTCCGGTACAGCGCCATGGTGACCTTGTCGCCCGAAGTGCCGGTACTGGTCAGGGCCATGGGCTTGCCCGCCCCCTGGCGGGAGTGCTTGTAGCCGAGGACGAGGTTCTTGTCGGCCAGGGCCTGCGGCAGTTCGGGATGGTCGGGCGTGACCGGCAGATGGGCGAGGACGTACCGCAGCAGCGCGTCCAGCGCCGCCTGGCGCACGGTCTTCGCGTCCGGCCCGGTCGCCTCCTTCGCCTCCTGCAACTGCTGGACCATGGCGGCGGGAAGGTCGGGCACCGCCGGTGACGGCGCCCCGGCGTCGGGCAGGTCGTCGGTGGCGGCGCGCTGCACCACAGGCTGCCCGGAGGTGCGCTGCAGCATCTGCCCGACGGCGGCGTTGCCCACGCCGGCCTGCAAGGCGAGCAGCCGGTGGGCGGGAGCCCGGCCGGTGCGGGTGTCCCGGCCGTCGGCCGTGTCCCGGCGGGCGTGCTGCCGCTCGCCGTCGTGTGTGCGCATGGGTGCGTCCCCCCGGATTTCTGCTGGCCTTCCATGGTCATCCGGCGGTGCGGCGGTGCGGAAGGGCCGTGGGGGCAGCGGTCCGTGCCCGTCCGGGCAGTTCGGACGGCGCCCCGCGACGTCTCCGCGGGCGCCACCGCGCCTGGTGCGTTTGGTGCGTCCACGAAACCTTTGCGAGGATCATCCGCATGACCCCAGCACCGCCCACCGGCCGCGACGGCTGCGACGACGACCCCTTCGCCGCGATCGGCGACCCCCACCTGGCCGTCACGGACCGGCGGCGCGCCCTGCTCGCCGTCGCCGGCGCGCACGAGTACGACGAGGCGAAGACGGTCGGCGTCCTCGACGTCACCGCCGGCCCCCGCCGCCGCCTGCTGCTCACCTCGCAGTTCCCCGTGCACGCGATGGCCTTCCACCCGCACCACCCGCTGCTGGCCGTCGGGACCGGGGCCTACGACGGCGGCTACCACTTCGAGGGCGAGCTGCTGCTCCTGCACCTGGAGACCGGCACGGTCCGCTCGCTCATCGGGCCGGACTTCGGATTCGGACGCCAGGTCCTGGCCCTGGAGTGGCTGGACCACCAGGACCTGCGCGTCCTGATGGCGCCGCCCGACGACTGGAAGGACGACGCGGCCCACCGGGAAGGGCACGTCGCCGTCGTCCACCGCGCCGACTGGAGCGCCGTCGCGGCGAAGTCGCTCACCTCCCGCGACCTGGCCGGCCCCCGGGTGCCCGCGCCGCGCCCCGACCACCGGGAGGCCGCCCGGGAGAGCGTCGCCCGCCTGACGGCGTCCTAGGTCCGCCGGCACGGGGCGTATCTGTGAAGCGACTTCACAACCCGGCCGGCGCCGACGAACCGTCAGGGCCCACCGGCGGCGATCCGGGCTTGGAGGTCGCGCGGACAGCGGCAGGCGGGGCCGGCCGGCAGACGGAACAGGCACAGGTCTCCCCGGTGATCACAGAGCGTCGCAACTCCGTGATCACGGAACCTGTGCCTGTTCCGTCAGGTCAGCGGATCGGACTGGGGAGGTGGGGCCGAGGCCGATACCTCAGTCGCTTCATGTTCGCTGGGAGTCTGCGTCGTCGTTGCCGAGGTCGGCGGCTTCGGCGCCTGCGTCGGCGTAGGCGGGGTCTTCTTTGCAGCGGGCGGCGGCGGCGGTGGTGACGCCGACGGGTTCGCGGTGTTCGCGGGGGCCGCGGGGCAGAGGATCGCGAGGAGCGGCCTTCCCTTCCACGATGCCGGGCACCCGGTCGGAAGCCCCGCCCAGCGTGCACGATCATCCGGAGGCCGTGGACCGGAACCGCCCCGTCGATTTCCGGGCCACTGCCACCAGTTCACGGACGTGCTCGGCGATCCCCGACCCCTCCGGCGTCCCGCCCGCCGATCCTGATCGGCGGTCAGGTTCAACCTAGTGATGCAGGGCGCCCGCGAGTGCCTCGCCCAGGGCCACCGGCGGGCGGCCGATCAGGCGGCGCAAGTCGCCGGAGTCGGTGTACATCTCGCCGCGGTTCATGCCTCGGTCGGCGTCGGCGAGAACCTCCGCCAGTTCGGCGGGTAGGCCCGCAGCGGCCAGTACCCGGGCGAAGTCGGTCACCGGGAGGTCGGCGTAGGCAACCTGCTTTCCGGCCGCAGCGGAGATCGCGGCGGCGAGCTCGGTCAGGGTGAAGGATTCGTCGCCGCCGAGCTCGTACACGGCGCCGGTGTGGCCTTCGGTGGTGAGGACGACGGCAGCGGCCTCGGCGTAGTCGGCGCGGGACGCGGCGCTGATCCGCCCCTCGCCCGCGGCGCCGGCGACCGCCCCGTTCTGCAGGATCTGCGGCAGTTGGCTGGTGTAGTTCTCCAGGTACCAGCTGTTGCGCAGCAGCACGCTGGGGATTCCGCGGTCCCGCAGATACTCCTCGGTCTCACGGTGCGTGGCGCCGATGACGGTGGTGGCCGTGTCCGCGTGCGTCGTGCTCGTGTACGCCACCAGTGACACGCCTGCGGACGCTGCGGCGTCGATCACGCGGCGGTGGTTGGCGACGCGTTCGTCCACGGGCACCGAGGCCGAGATCAGCAGCAGCCTGTCCGCCCCCGAAAATGCCTCGGCCAGGCCGTCGGCGTCCGCGAAGTCGGCGCGGCGCACCGTGATGCCCCGGTCGGCCAGGTCCTTGATCCTCGCGGTGTCCCGGCCGGTCGCGACGATGTCCGCGGCCGGGATCCCGCGCCGCAGCAGCGCCTCGACGGTGAGCCTGCCCAGCTGGCCGGTGGCCCCGGTGACGACGATCGGCATGATGGTCATTCCTTCCTTCCGCGCGCGCCTCGCACGCCTGCCGCGGTCCGTCCACGGCGGGATGGAACACAGAATGACCTGGAAACTCTCCACTGGGGAGTAGCCACTTCTTAGTAGGGTACTTACCTGATCGATAGCATCGAGGTGAGCCGCATGACTTCTGCTGAGAACGTGACCGGGACCGTCTCGTCATTCGATCCGTACGAGCGCGGCTGCCCATCGCGGGACCTGCTCGACCAGATCGGCAGCAAGTGGGCGGTCCTCGTGCTGGGTGAACTCGGCCGAAACGGGACCTCCCGGTTCGGCCGGCTCCGGCAGGCGCTGGCGGGCGTGAGCGAGAAGATGCTCACCCAGACGCTGCGCACCCTCGAACGCGACGGGCTGATCAGACGGACCGTCTACCCGGAGGTGCCGCCGCACGTGGAGTACGAGCTGACCGCGCTCGGCCAGACGCTGAGGGAACCGCTGAAGGCGCTCACGGAGTGGTCCGTGCTGCACATCGAAGAAGTCATCACCGCCCGCGACGCGTACGACGCCCGTACGGAGCGCACCCGGTAATCGGCGACGACCGACGGTCCGGACCGACCGGGAGGCCGCCCGGGAGAGTGTCGCCCGCCTGACGGCGCCTCGGGCCGGACTGCACGGGTGAGGACGCGGGAGTGGGAAGTCGGCCCGGCCGACTCCCCACTCCCGCGCCGGGTGTCAGGACAGCCGGTCGAGGAGCCACTCGGCGAGGACGCCGGAGACCGCGCTGTGCTCGGTGTTCTCGGTGTCGAAGGCGACCTCGTGCAGGTGGAAGCGGTCGGGGGACTGGTCGAGGAGGTCGCGGAGGTTGAGGTTCGGGTCGATGTCCCAGGCGATCGGGTCGTAGACGACGGCGGCCGCGCTGACCGCCGGGACGAACGCGCCGCTGCGGTAGTCCTCGCTGATCTTCGCCTTGATCGCGTCCGCGACCTTGCCGAAGGAGTCCAGGGTGCCGCCGGGCACCCCGTCCAGGGCCGGGACCTCGGTGGTGGTGGAGCGGCGCAGCGACAGGCCGGCGTGCATGCCGCCGATCCGCTGGTCGGTGCCCCGGTCGGGCTGGAAGCGGGCGGTGGCGCTGGCGACCAGGGCCTGCCAGTCGAAGGCGATCTCGCCGGCCGGCAGCGGGCGCCCGGTGCCGTCGCCGCTGCCGTTGGCGACGCCGAGCAGGCGGGGGCGGCGCGGGAAGTCGCCGAGGTCGGCGAGCTCGCGCACGAAGTCGGTGCGCAGTTCGCTCGCGGTGGCCACGTCGCCCGAGTACGTGGCGTCCGGCACCCAGGCCCAGAGCAGCTGCTGGGCGGCGTCGCTGCGGATCAGGTCGGCCTGGGAGGGCTGGCCGGGCTTGGCGGGGGCGAGCTTCTCGAAGAAGTACGCCATCTGCTGGAGGATCAGCGGGATCCAGGCGCCGTTGTGCGGGGAGTCCCAGGACAGGTAGGTGGCGGTCTGGTGGTCGACCTGCTCGCTCTCCAGCCTGGCGAGCGCGTAGCGGGTGATGATGCCGCCCATGCTGACGCCGCCGACGGTCAGCGGCTCGTCGCCGTGGCGCTCGTCGATGGCGCGGCGGATCGCCCGGACCGCGACGTCGGCGTTGTGCTGGATGCGGGTGTGGCGCTCGTCGAAGCCGATCAGGACGATGTCGTAGCCGCGGTCCTGGAGCTGGTCGAAGAAGCCCGGACGCCCGCTCTCGTACGGGGCGTTGAAGTGGTTGAAGAGGGCGGGCAGGTCGCTGGGGCCGTAGTTGAAGCCGTCGGCGAACAGGAACGGCTTCTCCAGGTGGGTGCGGCCGTGGGCGTAGTAGACGGCCGCGGAGCCGCTCGCCCGGCCGCCGGGCAGCTCCCAGGTGGCGTCGGGCACGCGCTCGCCCGGGAGGCCGATGTCGGTGGTGAAGAGGATGTCGGAGGAGATGGCCGCCGCGAGTTCGGCGAGTTCCTCGGGGGTGAGGTCCGTCCCGTTGGTGGCGAGGGAGGTGGAGACGTCGATACGGGGGTTTACGGCCATGGTGTACCGCCTCGGTCAGGGGTTGGTTCGTGATCGACCGTAGTGGCTTGGTCACTCACCGCACCAGGCGATGGCCGTTATTGGCCGGAGGTGACCGAGGTGGACCGCTTTGGTCGCGGGGTCTCGTCATGGCAGGGCCCCGCCACCCACGGGGAGGGGTGGCGGGGCCGTGAACTGCGGTCAGCGGGCGTCGAACTCGCCGGTGCGGACGGCGGTGACGAAGGACTGCCAGGCGGTGGGGGAGAAGACGAGGGCGGGGCCGGAGGGGTCCTTGGAGTCGCGGACGGGCATGGCGTCGGCGAAGCCGTCGGCGACTTCGACGCACTGGCCGCCGTTCGCGCCGCTGTACGAACTCTTCCGCCAGAAAGCGCCGGTCAGGTCGACATCCACTCCAAGTCCCTCCTTGCCGCACGAATGAAAGCTCGCGATTCAGCCCGGCCGAGGGCCTCGACTGCAAGGCGATCGTAGCTCCTGACCAACGCGGCAGTTGACTTGGTGTCGCGGTCGATATAGCCACGCTGCTCAGTTTCGCCGTAAGCGAGAACTCTGCGGTTCGGCATGGTAAGGAGGGCCGTCATGTGTGTGAACGGCCGCTCTTCGCCCAGGGAGAACGGCACCACTTGGATGATCACGTCGCGGCGAGTGCTCAATTGCTCCAGGTGGAGTAGCTGTTCGATCATGACGCCGCGTCCGCCGACGACCCGCCTGAGGCAGCTCTCGTCCAACACAACATGCAGAAGCGGGGGAGAGGGCCGTTCCAGGAGCCTCTGCCGGGCGAGCCTGAACTCGATGCGCTCCTCGGCCAGTTTCTGAGTTGCAGCGCCTTGCCTGACAAAGCCCATCTGGAGTGCGGTTACGTAACCCCGGGTCTGCAGGAGTCCGTTGACGAAGTCGTTCTCGAAGATCCTGATCTGCTCGGCCAGGCCCTCGTAGCGCGCGTATTCCGGGAAGCCCTCCAGGATCGCTGCGTTCCTGAGTTGATACCACATCAGCAGCATGGTGCCGCCGGTGTCGAGCGCGATGTCGGCGAGTTCGGCGAGCTCGCGACTCGGAGGTCGGTGCGCAAGTTCGATGTAGGAGAGGTGCGACGGGGAGCACTCCAGGAGCGGTGCCAGCTCGTCCAGGATGAGGCCCCTGGCCTCGCGGAAGTTGCGGAGTTGGATCCCGAAGGGCGCCCACGGGCTGGACTCAGGGTCAATTTTCTTCTTGTTCACGGCAGTCCTCAACTTCCGGCGTGCCCGTAGGCAACTCGCATGCTGCTTCCGATGCTAGGTGCCTCTGCCCCACCATGTGCAACAGAACGTGAAACTCCCATCGCAGAGAGTTCCATCCCATGACCCATGCCCAAGTCCCCCGCCTCCCCGGCTACGGTGTCCGCTGGGACACCGAGGCCCGGTGCTACCGGGTGCGCAACGAGTGCACCGGGGAGTGGCTGTGCAAGCCCGACGGTGAGCGCAGCGGCTTCTCCTCCTTCAACGAGGCCTTCTCGGCCTGGCGCCTCTTCGAGGTCCACAAGCGTCCGGGGGAGCGGTGACCCTCTCCCGCGTGACCGCCGAGCAGCGCCGACAGGCCGCCGCCGTCCTGGACGACCTCACCACCGTCCTGGCCCTGGGCCGGGTCCGCCTGCCGACCCTCGAAGTCGACTGGGAAACCGGCCACATGACGTGCGAGTACCTGCTCCGCCTCACCGCCCGCCCGCTCGACCTCCTGCGGATCGTCGACCTGCTGCGCAAGGGCCTGCGCTACGAGCGCCTCACCCATGACGACTGAACTCCTCGCCCGCCTGGTCTGGTGGGCCTGCTTCGCCGCCCTCGTCCTCGCCGCCCTCAGGAAGTGAACACCCCCATGCACGACCCGCGTCTGCTCGCCAAGCCCCCCGTCTGCCGGCTCGGCTGCCTCGTCCTGGTGCGCAACCAGCGCGGCGACGTCCTCCTCGTCGACCCGGACTACCTGGACGGCATGATCCTGCCCGGCGGCCCGGGCAAGGTGAACGAGCCCCCGCACCGCGCCGCCGCCCGCCACCTGCACGCCCAGACCGGCATCATCCTGCGCCTGACCCACGCCGTGGCCCTCGACTACACGCCCTCCGACCGCTACCTGGAGCGCTTCAGCCTCGTCTTCGACGGCGGCACCGTGCGCGACACCACCGCCCTGGCCGTCCCGCCGCACAAGCGCAGCCGCCTGCTCGGCGCCCGCTTCGTCCCCGTGCGCGAACTCCCGCTCCACATGGCCCCCTCCCAGGCCGCCCGCACCGCCGAAGCCCTCACCGGCCGCGCCCTGCCCCTGCTCCTGCACGGCCAGCGCCCCGACTGAAGCCGGGGCGTCGGCCACCCCCGGTCAGCCCCAGGGCAGATCGGGGGGATCTCCCCATGTCGCTCCCTGCTGGTGCGCCCGACACTCGGGGCCATGCGCATCACTCGGGCCGGCTGGGCCGTCATGGCCGTCCTGTCGACGCTGATCGTCCTGGTCTCCGCCAGGTACCTGAGCTTCGACCCGGACACCTACTTCAGCGAACAGCGCGCCACCTACTTGGCGCACCAACTGCCCCTCGGCATCCACATATTCGGCGCGCTCGTCGCCCTGGCCCTCGGGCCCTGGCAGTTCTCCGCCCGGCTGCGCCGGCGCTCACCGCGCCGGCACCGCCGCATCGGCGTCACGTACCTGCTGGGCTGCCTGGTCGGCGGGATCGGCGCGCTGCTGCTGGCGCCGGTCGCCTACGGGGGAGCGGTCGCCCGGCTCGGGTTCGCCTGCCTGGGCGCGGCCTGGCTGGCCACCGGCGGCACCGGGCTGCGGATGATCCTGCACCGCCGGGTGGAGGACCACCGGCGGTGGATGGTCCGCAGCTTCGCGCTCACCTTCGCGGCCGTCACGCTCCGGCTCATGCTGGTGGCCGCCAAGGTGGCCCAACTGGACTTCCGCGCCTCGTACATGGTGATCGCCTGGCTGTGCTGGGTGCCCAACCTCCTGCTGGCGTGGTGGTTCACCCGCGCACGTCCCGGGCGGCCCGACCGCTCACTCGTCCGGGTGAAGGTCGCACCGGGCGGCGACGATCTGTAGCAGGCTCCTCCGTGGCTGACGAACCGTCAGCGACCGTCGTCCTGTGGAGAACGCCATGGCTTACCCGAAAGACCTCAAGTACACCCGGGAGCACGAGTGGGTGCACACCACCGGCAAGGGCAAGGTGCGCGTGGGCATCACCGACTACGCGCAGCGCCAGCTCGGCGACATCGTCTTCGTCGAACTCCCGAGGGTGGGCGACACGTACGACATCGGCCGACCGCTGTGCACCGTGGAGTCGGTCAAGGCCGCCAGCGAGCTCTACGCCCCGGTCTCCGGGAAGGTCGCGGCGGTCAACGAGGAGGTGAGCGACGCGCCCGAGGACATCAACGGCGATCCGCACGGCATCTGGTTCGTCGAGCTCGACCTGACCAAGCCCGCCGAGCTGGACGCCCTGCTCACGGCGGCCCAGTACGAGGCCCACATCAAGGAGGAGTAGTCGGCGCGGACGGGCCCCGCCCGGCCGCCCGGCCTCACACCCGGGCAGCCGTGCGGGGGCCCGGCCGCCGGAAATCCGTTTGGCGGGGGACGGCGGCCGCTGTTACCTTTCCGGCAGGCCGTGCGAGAGAACGAGGAGGTGGTACCCGTGGACACGACGACATGGGTGCTCTCCTCCGGGGTCACGGTCGGGCGATAGGTCGTCGTCCGGGAGCGCCGTTCAGCAGCTCTCCCGAAAGGCACGACCGTGCACTTCACCGACTCCACCCCCTCCATCCCCTCCACACACTTCACCGCCGAACAGCGCCTCGCCGACGGCGTCCTCGAACGCGAGTTCCTCCTCGGCGACACCCCCGGCACCCTGTGGACGCCGCCCGCCGACGCGCCCGTCCCGCTGATCCTGATGGCCCACAACAACGGCCTGCCCCGGCGCGAGGCCCGGCTGGTCGCCCGGGCCCGGTACACCGCGGCGCAGGGCTACGCGGTGGCCACCATCGACGCCCCCGGCTGCGGGGACCGGCCCCGTTCCGCCGCCGCCGAGCAGGCCCGCGCCGAGCTGCGCCGGGCGATGCAGGCCGGCGAGCCCGTCGACGAGATCTTCGAAGCCCTCGTCGGCCCGCTCGTCGACGACGCCCTCCCGGAGTGGCGGGCCGCCCTGGACGCCCTCCTCGCCCTGCCCGGGATCGCCGCCGGCCCCGTCGGCTACTCGGGGTGGGCCGCCCTCGGCATCCGCCTCGCGGCCACCGACCCGCGCATCGGCGCCGCCGGCCTCTTCGCCGGCGGCTATGTGACGCGTGCTCAGCGCGAGGAGGCCCGGCAGGTCACCGTCCCGCTGCTGTTCCTGCTCCAGTGGGACGACGAGGGCAACCCCCGCCGGCGGGCCCTGGACCTCTTCGACGCCTTCGGCAGCCGGGAGAAGACCCTGCACGCCAACCTGGGCGGGCACACCGGCACCCCGGCGTTCGAGCTGGAGGACGGGAGCCGGTTCTACGACCGCCACCTGAAGTAGCACCGGTCGGTCGGCCGGCGCGGTCGCGGGCACCCCGACCCACCGGGGATGCCCGCGATCACGCGGCAAGTTGGCCGGTATGGGCCCTCCCGACGACCAGCCGGGCATGGCCATGACATAGCATGTCAGGCCATTGCTGCCCAATGAGGAGGAAGCCGTGCAGAAGGCCGAGCTCTACGCGCTGGACATCAACCGTGCGGAGTGGCACAAGTCGTCGTTCAGCATGGCCAATGGGGAGTGCGTCGAGGTGGCGCAGCTGCCGGGCGGCGCGGTCGCGGTCCGTGATTCCAAGAATCCCGGGCTCGCGCCGCTGCGCTTCTTCCAGGCCGAGTGGTCCGCGTTCCGCCATGGCATCGAGGCGGGCGAGCTCGGCAACTGAACCCCGGCCCGGCCCGGCGCAGCCCCGTGCGGCCCGGTGCGGCCCCGTGCGGCCCGGTGCGGCCCGGTGCGGCTCGGTGCGGCCCGGGCCGTCTGCCTGCGGAGCCCCGCCCTCACCCGGCGGTGAAGTCCGGCTCGCAGCCGGTCAGTTCGCAGCTGGCCTCCCACAGCCAGGCCGCGGCGGCCGGGTCCGCCAGGTGCTCCCACAGGGGTTCGGGCCGGGGCTCGCCGCGCAGCCCGAACACCCGGGGGCTCCACATCACCGGGCCGCCGCGCACGCCCGGGTCGAGCACCGCCCGTACGGCCGGCCGGGCGGCGGCCTCCTTGCCCTGCACCACCAGGCCCAGCGGCAGGTGGGCCAGCCGCTGGCCGGTGGTGCGGGCGTGCAGCGGCGGGCGGGCGGGGGTGAGGGCGTCGAGCGCGCCGCCGGGGTGGACCAGGACGCTCAGTGTCGTGCGGCCCGCGGCGCGCAGCCGGCGGCCGAGCTCGACGGCGAACAGCATCTGGGCCAGCTTGGAGCGCGCGTAGGCACGCTTGGGCCGGTAGTCGCGGGAGTTCTGGAGGTCGGCGAAATCCAGGCGCTCGGACTTGGCGGCGAAGCTGCCGGTGGTGACGATCCGCCCGCCCGGGGCGGCCAGCAGCAGCGGGGCCAGGCGGTGGGTCAGCGCGAAGTGGCCCAGGTGGTTGGTCGCGAACATCAGCTCGTGCCCGTTCGCGCTCTCGCGGCGCGGCGGATCGTCCAGCGCGATGCCCGCGTTGAGGACCACCGCGTCCAGGCGCTCCACGCGCTCCGCCCCGAGCAGGCCCGGGGCCGCCTCGACGGAGGCGGGATCGGCCAGGTCCAGCGGCAGGTGCCGCACCCGGGCGCCGGGCACGCGCGCGCCGATGGAGGCGATCGCGGCCCGGGCCTTCGCCGCGTCGCGGCTGCCGAGGACGACGGTGGCGCCGGTGCCGGCGAGCTGCTCGGCGACGAAGTACCCGATGCCCGCGTTGCCGCCGGTGACCAGGAAGCACTTCCCCTCGGCGCGGGGCAGCCGGCGGACGTCCCACGGCGGGCTCTGGGGTGCGGCGGAGGAGGGCAAGACGGGCTCCCGGGGGTTCGCGGTGCGGGCGCGGTCGCTGCGCCCTTCCCCCTGAGCGTGCCGCGGCCCGCCGGCATCCCACCGGCAGCCCGCTGTCCCCGCTGTCAGCCCACCGGCAGCGGGGACCTCCCGACCCGGTCGGCCGGGTCGGCCCGGGCGACTCAGTCGACGCAGAACTCGTTGCCCTCGACGTCCAGCATCGGGATGCAGGAGTCGTGGCCGTCGTACAGCACCTGCACCTGCACCGCGCCCAGGGCCGTCAGCCGCTCGCTCTCGGCCGTCAGCGCGGCGAGGCGCTCCTCGCCCACCAGCCCGGTGCCGACCCGTACGTCCAGGTGCACCCGGTTCTTGACGGCCTTGCCCTCCGGGACGCGCTGGAAGTACAGCCGCGGGCCCGCCCCCGACGGGTCGGTGCAGGCGGACCAGGAGCCGCGCTCCTCCGGGGGCCGGGAGTCCTCGTACTCCTCCCAGGTGGCGAACCCGTTCGGCGGCGTCATGACGTAGCCCAGCACCTCGCACCAGAAACGGGCGACGCGCGCGGGTTCCGCACAGTCGAAGGTGACTTGGAACTGCTTGATCGCTGGCATCCGGGCACCGTAGCAGGGAGGTTCAGGTGCTTCCCGGAACATCGGCGGCCACGATCCAGTCCGCCGAGGGCGTGGTGCCGCCGGGGCGGGCGGCGAGGTGACCGGAGTCGGTCTCCATCAGGTACAGGTCGTTGCCGTTGAGGTCCGAGGCCGACCGCACCCGGGAGCGGTCGCGGTCCGGGATGCTCCACGCGGACTCGGTGGTGCCGCACTGCCCGTAGCGGATGCTCCAGCTGTCGCCGATCGCCACGCAGCCCCACGTCCTCTTCTCCGCGTCGAACTCCGCCACCTCGATCGCCGGGCCCGTCGGCCGCAGCTCCCACCGCTGCTCGGGAACCGCCGCGCAGGGCTCCAGCCGCACCTGGGTGGTGCCGGTGACGTGGTGCAGGCAGGAGCCGGTACGGGCGTTGCGCAGGGTGTACGCGGCGGGCTCCGCCGCGCGGGCGGCGGCGGGGGGAAGGCAGAGCGCGGCGGCGAGGGCGGCCGCGGCCGCCGCGCGCCGGGGGTGAACGGGCATGGGGTGGCTTTCCGTTGAGGTTTGGTGCAGCGTTCAACGACCGACGTGCGGTCAGGAAACGAACCACCCCGGGGCCGCCCCGCCCCGGGAGGCCTTGCGGCAGGCGTTGCCCGCGACGACGGCGGGGACGCAGTCCTCCCGCAGGAGGTGGCAACAGCTCCGGAGCGCCGCCGTTGCCCCCGGCCGTGCCGATCTCGCAGGCGTCCTCGGCGATCCGGGTGTCGGCGTCGGGCCGGGGGCGGGTGTGCTACAGCACCTCGGCCGGGTCGGCGTAGGCGTGCATGGCGACCACCCGGCCGTCGCGCAGGGTGAACACGTCGGCGGCGGTGAGGTCCAGCGGGCTGCCGTCGGTCAGCGTGCCGTGCACGTGGTGGACGATCACGACGTCCGCGCCGCGCCGGTAGGCGGTCGGCTCCGAGTGCAGCTCGGACCACATCGCGTACGAGGCGCTCAGGTACTTGTGCACGGCGTCCCGGCCCGCGTGCACGCCCCCGTTGGGGAACTCCTGCGGCTCCACCCACTCCACGTCGGGGTGCAGGCCGGCGACGGCGGCGTCGATGTCGCCCCGGGCGTACGCGGCGTAGGCGGCCAGCACGAGGGCGACGTCGGGATCGGTGGGGTCTGCGGGGTCGCTAACTGCTTTCGAATAAGTGTCCATGAGTGTCTTTCAGGTGTCATGAGTGTTGTAGGTTCTTGTGTATGAACCTGACGGAATGGGCACGCGCACAGGGGGTCGCCCCGCGTACTGCGTACCGCTGGTTCCGTGAGGGCACGTTGCCGGTCCCTGCGGAACGAGTGGGGCCGCGCACGATCCTGGTGAACATCGACGCGAACACCTCACCCGCCGTGACCGGCGGTGTGGGCTTGTACGCCCGCGTCTCCTCCCACGATCAGAAGGCTGACCTGGAGCGGCAGACTGCACGGTTGTCGGCGTGGGCAGCGAAGGCCGGTCACAAGGTCGTCCGGGTCGAGTCCGAGATCGCCTCGGGCATGAACGGCTGCCGTGCGAAGGCGAAGCGGCTGCTGGCCGACCCGAAGGTGACCACGGTCGTGGTCGAGCACAAAGACCGGCTCGGCCGCATGAACGTCGAACTGGTCGAAGCGGCCCTGTCCGCGACCGGGCGCCGCCTGGTGGTCCTCGACGACGGTGAGGTCGAAGACGACCTGGTCCGCGACATGGTCGAGGTGCTGACATCGTTCTGTGCCCGCCTGTACGGCCGCCGGTCGGCGAAGAACCGGGCGAGAAAGGCGCTTGAAGCGGCGGCTGCCGATGACTGAGCCGAAGAAGAAGCAGCTCCGCACGATCGAGGAGCCGTTCGTCGTGCTCGGTCCGTCCGGTGTGGCGATACGCGACCGTCTCAAGCACCTCACGCCCGAGGACGACAAGGTGTTGCGCCTGGTCGGCGAACACCTCGGACACCTCGCCTCCCTGGACCTCAAGAACCGGTGCGCTGACGGCCTGGACCACACCTCGGATTCGTGGGCGGCCCGTAAGCAGGGCCTGACCTCCCACTCCTCGTCCCGGTGGGCCGGGGCGATCACGAAGGCCACCCACGATCAGTGGGCACTGTCCCGTCGCTGCCAGCTCGCCCACATCCAGGGCCTTGAGGCCGGTGTCCGCACGCTGATGCACCGCCTGGCCCAGCCGATCGGGGAGAAGGGCACCAGGCGGGCTCCCGGCGGATACCGCAGCAAGGGCGAGTGGTTCCACAAGTCCCGCCGCCTGGCGACGCTGGAACACCGCCTCGATGACACCCGTGCCGAGCGGGAGGCCGGTGTCGTGCACGTCGTGCGCGGCGGCCGGCGCCTGCTGGGCAACCGTCACAACCTCGAACAGGCGCAGCTCACCGAGCCGCAGTGGCGCCGGCGGTGGGAAGCCGAGAGGTGGTTCCTCGCCGCTGACGGAGAGACCGGCAAGCGGTACGGGAACGAGACGATCCGCGTCACCCCGGACGGTGAGGTCGCCGTCAAGCTGCCCGCACCGCTCGCCCACCACGCGAACGCCCCACGCGGCCGGTACGTCCTCGCCTGCAAGGTGGCCTTCCGGCACCGGGGCGCGCAGTGGCGCGACCGCGTCGAAGCCGACCGGGCTGTCGCCTACCGCGTCCACCTGGACGTGGAACGGGGCCGTTGGTACCTCACCGCCTCGTGGACCGGGCCCGTGGTCAGGACCGTGCCGCTGGAGGCGGCCCGTGCTGAGGGCATGGTCGGCGTGGACACCAACGCGGACCACTTCGCCGCCTACCGCCTCGACCGGCACGGCAACCCCGTCGGCGACCCGCGCCGCTTCTTCTACGACCTGTCCGGCACTGCCGACCATCGCGACGCGCAGATCCGGCACGCCATCAGCCGACTGCTGCACTGGGCAGGCCGGAGCGGCGTCAAGGCCATCGGTATCGAGAACCTGGACTTCACCGCCGAGAAGACCCGCGAGAAGCACGGCCGTAAGACGCGGTTCCGTCAGCTCGTCTCCGGCATCCCCACCGGCAGGCTCAAGGCCCGGCTCGTCTCCATGGCGGCCGAGCACAGCCTGTCGATCGTCGCCGTCGACCCGGCGTACACGTCGATGTGGGGCGATCAGCACTGGCGCAAGCCCCTTGCCGGCAACAAGCGAAAGATGTCCCGACACGACGCAGCGAGCGTCGCGATCGGGCGACGCGCCCTCGGGCACCCGATCCGGCGACGGACGGCACCGCCCCACGACGACCGGAGTGATCGTCGTGGGCATCGGACCGCCCAGGCCGGACCAGGTGATCGAGGGCGTGAGGGAACCC